>JAYQEA010000048.1:0-27564 GCA_038138625.1 Roseivivax sp. | reverse complement strand
TTCTACCAACTTCCCAGCTATAAGGGCGGCGTAGATCTCGAAGCCAAACTGGACGCCTCACGAGTAACCGCACCTTACATCGTGACGATTTTTTGGCTGTCTTCAAGGCTGTCAGCCATCGGGATTTCAATCAACACGTGTTTGCCGACGTCCATGCAGGCAATGGCCTGTTGCGCATGCATTTGGGTTGGCGTCGAAAGGATCACCGCATCGACATCATCGCGCGCAATACAGTCCTCTAGCTTGGTGGCCGCGTGAGTGATGCCGCGCTGGGACACCAGAGCGTTGATCTTATCCTTGGAGGGGGCCATTACGGATGTGACCTTGACACCTTCGATATTTGCCAAAGTGTCCAGATGTTTGATACCAAAGGCACCATAGGCGCCGGCGACGCAAATCCTCATAAGTTTTCCCTCAGGTCAGATTTTCAAGAATGATGTGGCCGACAGCCGTATTCGATGCAGGAACGTGGTAGTGCCGGTGCACTTCGGTGACATGGTCATCCAAAGCACCGCGCATGATGTGCCACATGACCATTTCCACGCCCTCAGAACCCGCCTCGCGCAGATACTCAACATGTGGCATCTGCGCCAGCCCGACCGGATCGGACATCAGGCGGTCCAGAAAGGCGTTGTCCCATTCGGGGTTGATCAGGCCGGCGCGTTTGTACTGAAGCTGGTGACTCATACCGCCAGTGCCAAAGATGACAATATTGAGATCTTCGTCAAAGCTTTCGACGGCCTTGCGGATCGCCTTGCCCAGATTGTAGCAACGGTTGCCCGTCGGGGGCGGATACATGACCACATTTACAGCGATGGGAATGACCCGCGTGGGCCATGCCTCGGGCTGACCAAACATGACCGAAAGCGGCACCGTCAAACCGTGATCCACCTCCATCTCGTTCATGATGGTGATGTCGAATTCATCAAGGATAAGGGATTGTGCCAGATGGCTGGCCAGTATCTGGTGGTTCTTGACCACAGGTACCGGGCGTGGCCCCCACCCCTCGTCTGCGGGTCGAAATTCGGCGGCACAGCCCAAAGCAAAAGTTGGAATGACGGAACTGTCAAAAGCGGTGCAGTGGTCGTTGTAGACCAAGATGATCACATCCGGGTTGGCTTGCTTGATCCATTCCCTCGATTTTTCAAATCCTGCGAAAACGGGGCGGTAATAGTCGTCGTCCGTTATTCCCTGATCGATTGCAACACCGATTGCGGGTGCGTGGCTGCATCCGACTCCAGCGGTGATCCGGGCCATTAGTCATCCTCCCATTCGGATTTGTACCGATTGCCATCTATCGACCGGCCACCGTTCACCATCATTTTGCATTAGGCGTCTCGTCCCATTCCGGTCATCAATCCAGCGAGATCCTGAAAGTTGATCCCATCAAAAGCGGCCAGTTTCGATGTGTAGTAGCTGTTGCCACATAATTCCAAAAGGCCGTTCCAGTCGCGGTTGATCACCGCTTGGCGCTGGTCTTTGTCCATTGGGAACTTGTCCAGATATCCTTCGGCATCGACCCGAAACGCCGCGCGCCCTTCGGCTTTGCCGAGAGAGATACAAAACTGGTTCAGATGATACCCCACCCGCGCGCGATCCGCATCAAAAACAAAGGTGCCGGGAATATCTTCGTAATCCTTTTTCATTGGCAAATTGTGACCTTCCTTTCGGTCTTTATGACGCCCGAAGTCCATGCGTCACTCATGCCGCAGGTATACCGAAACCCGCCCAAAACAGCGAATTTGATTGCAGGTTTCCTTATTTGAAAATGTTATTGCCTAGTGAGAGCCCGTACTTTGTCCCAAATGCCTTAGGATTTCTAGAAAACGTGTTTGTGCGGGTGTTGCAGACCAATCCTTACGAAACGTCAGACCAATGGGGCGCGCTGAATTGGGCAAGTCGATCGGTAGCTGCACCATAGCGCCCATGTGTTCGTCGACCTTGATCTGTTGTGCCGAGGCTATGGATATGTAGTTACCGCGCGCCAGTAGTCCCCGCAGCAGCACCACTGAACTGGAAACCGTCCGAACTGGTGTATTGGGGCGCTCTGCGATCTTAAGTGTTTCGAACAAATAGCGACCCGTCGGCGTGGTTTTCGGAGGGGCTATCCATGGATACGCCAAGGTGTCTTCTAGGGTAATGTTTGCGTTGCCCACCAAGGGGTGTCGTGGGGATGAGACAATTCCCAAGCGTCATCAAAAAGAACCTATTGTTCAATGTCCTGTGACGGCAGAGGAAAGCGCAGTGCGCCGATCAGAATGTCCAGCTCGCCAAATCGAAGGCCGCGCAGCAAGACGTCATAATAGCGTGCATCGACACAATTCACCTGAACCCCTGCGCCGATATCCTTGAGCAGTTCGTCAATTGCCGCAGGCAAGAGTGTGACGCGCGACAAAGGCAGCGACCCGACATTTATTTTTGTGACATCACGTCCGGTTAATTCATTGATCTCAGAGAGAGCCTGACGGAATTCGCTGATTGCCAGGCGAACCTGTTGACAAAAGACGTCGGCCGCAGCCGTCAACACAACCCCGCCGCGCGTTTGTTCAAACAGCTCGAACCCAGCCAATGCCGACATGTCCCGCGCTGCGCGGTGAACACCGGGTTGTTTGACACCAAGCAAATGTGCCGCTTGTGAAAAGCTCCCGGTTTACGCAACTGCCAAAAGGGCGCGCAGCTGCACCAGCGTACAAAACGTGAAAAACGGCTTGTTCTTCCTGTCGGGGTGCGTCCACGATCCTTTGCGCCGCGCTTGACTGTCGCCAGTGCGCAAATGGGCCAGTATGCGATCCAGTCGCCGCTTGAAGAGTTCGCTGGCTTTTGTGGGGGACATGCCTTTTGGACGGCGATCAAACAGCGCGACACCGAGGATCTGCTCTACACGGGCGACTGCCTGTGTTGCGGCAGGTTGTGCCATATGAGCATAGTCTGCAGCAGCGCCAATTCGTTTCAACCTAAAGACATGGTCAACGACGCAAAGATAGCGAATATGCGGCAGGTCTATCAAAGGCGTATCCCGCTAGAATGACAATTCTATAACAAAATCAAATCAAATATGCCAATAATCGAAATGGTGGTGTAGCGCCTTTCACGACTAGAGTGACGTAGGCCTCAAAGGACAGACAAAGGGGAGGACATGGGTATGGCGGAGAATAAAACCGCGCTGGTCATCTCGGCACATGCAGCTGATTTCGTTTGGCGGTGTGGCGGTGCGATCGCCCTTCATCAAGAGCTTGGGTATAACGTGACAGTAGCCTGCCTGAGTTTTGGCGAGCGCGGAGAAAGCGCGCGCCTTTGGAAAGAGGGCAAGTCCCTGCAAGAGGTCAAGGCCATCCGCAAAGGCGAGGCCGAGAATGCCGCAAAAGCGCTAGGCGTACATGACATCAAATTCCTTGATATGGGGGACTATCCTCTGCGGTTCACCGAAGAATATGAAAATCAGGTGGTCGATATCATCCGCGATGTTCAGCCCAACTTCATGTTCTCGCATTCGAAATGGGACCCGTATAATACAGACCATATGAAAACGACGGAATTTGCCCTGACGTGCCGTATGATTGCGCAGGCTTGGGGACATAATCCGGGTCAAAAGGTTCTCGGGGCGCCGCAAATGTACCTTTTTGAACCGCACCAGACAGAACAGATGCACTGGAAGCCCAATGTGTTTCTTGATATCACCGCGGTCTGGGACAAAAAACGCGCAGCAATGGAATGCAACGAGGGTCAAATCCACCTTTGGGATTTCTACACGCGTGTCGCCCAGCAACGTGCCAATCATTTCAAACGCAATTCGGGCGGCATGGCCGGTGGCCGTGATTGCAAGTATGCCGAAGGTTTTGAAAGTATCTTTCCCTTTTGCGTGGATGAGCTGACATGACCTTGCCTGTCGGAACCGTGGGTGTTGTGGTCCAGAACATTGAACGCTGTGATCAAAAAATTATAGACGGTCTGGCTGCCTGCGGTGTGGCCACCGTGCATGAAGCTCAGGGACGCAAAGGGCTTTTGGCGGATTATATGCGGCCTATCTATTCCGGTGCCCGTATTGCAGCAAGCGCGGTGACAATTTCTGCGCCTCCATGTGATAACTGGATGATCCACGTCGCCATAGAGCAGCTCAAGCAGGGCGACATAATGGTGCTGGCGCCGACGTCGCCGTCCAATGCCGGCTATTTTGGAGATCTGCTTGCAACGTCGGCTGCAGTTCGGGGCTGCAAAGGCTTGGTTATAGATGCCGGTGTGCGTGACGTCAGGGATTTGACGGAAATGGGATTTCCTGTTTGGTCAAAGACTGTTTTTGCTCAAGGAACGGTAAAGGAAACGCTTGGTTCGGTGAATGTGCCTGTGGTCTGTGCTGGCGCGTTGGTCAATCCCGGCGATGTGATCGTGGCCGATGATGACGGGGTTTGTGTTGTGAGGCGCGAAGAGGCGGAAGACGTGCTTGGAAAGGCGCGTGCGCGCGAGGCCAATGAAGCCGCAAAACGCGCGCGCTTTGAAGCGGGCGAGTTGGGGCTGGATATCTATGACATGCGAGGTCGGTTGGCTGCCAAAGGTCTGACGTATGTCTGAAGCTTCCACACCGGTTCTGGGCGGCGCCCCGACGTTTTCAACTATGTCAATGCAAGACGGCATTCGGGCAATGTGGATGCGGGGTGGTACGTCCAAAGGGGGGTATTTCCTGAAAGAGGATCTGCCAGATGACCCTGTCGCGCGTGATGCTGCCCTGCTGGGGATCATGGGCTCACCCGATCTGCGCCAGATTGACGGGATGGGCGGTGCCGATCCCCTGACATCCAAAGTTGCGATCGTTTCGAAATCGGAACGCCCCGGTGTTGATGTTGCTTATCTGTTTCTTCAGGTCTTGGTCGATCAGGCCACAGTCACGGATGCCCAAAATTGCGGCAATATCCTTGCTGGTGTCGGCCCCTTTGCTGTCGAACGCGGTCTTGTTAAGGCGCAGGATGGCACAACACCTATAACGATCTACATGCAGAACACTGGTCAGATCGCCACGGCTCAGGTGCAGACGCCCGGCGGCAAGGTCACCTACAAGGGTGATGCGCGGATCGACGGCGTCCCAAATGCCGCAGCGGCCATTCCGATCGAGTTCAAGGACACTGCCGGGTCCAGTTGTGGGGCGCTTTTGCCGACCGGAAACGCGCAGGATATGGTCGGGGGCGTCCCCGTAACCATGATTGATAACGGGATGCCTTGCGTCGTCATGCGGGCAAGCGATCTGGGAATTTCCGGACAGGAAAATCCGGATATGCTGGAAGGTATGGACGCATTCCGCGCAAAACTAGAGGCGATCCGCCTGTCGTGTGGCCCCTTGATGAACCTTGGCGATGTGGCTCAGAAATCGGTTCCGAAAATGACAATGGTCAGCGCACCGCTGAACGGTGGCGCCATTTCAACACGCACTTTTATTCCGCACCGCTGTCACAAAGCGATTGGCGTGCTTGGTGCTGTCAGTGTGGCAACTGCGTGCCTCGTAAAAGGTTCGGCGGCATATGACTTGGCCGCACGCGGGCAGGGAGCCTCGCGAAATATGTCGGTGGAACATCCCACAGGCGAACTGACCGTGGTGGCCAAGGTGGATGCTGATGGCGGCATCAGCAGTGCTGCAATCCTTCGGACCGCGCGCAAATTGATGGATGGAAGGGTATTTCCATGACTGAGTTTCAAAAAATGGATGATGACTGGCTTGTCTTTCATCCCGACCCCAAAGTGCCTGACTTCAAACTGCCAAAAGGCGCGGTAGATGCGCACTGCCACGTTTTTGGTCCCAGCCCGGAGTTCCTCTTTGCGCCCGAGCGCAAATACACCCCATGCAATGCAGGCAAGGATCAACTTTTTGCGTTGCGCGATCATCTTGGGTTTGCCCGAAATGTTATTGTACAGGCCACCTGTCATGGCAAGGATAACAGCGCGATGGTTGACGCCTGCCGTACCGCAGGCGGTCTTGCGCGGGGTATAGCGTCGGTCGGTGCGGATATCTCAGAGGCCGAGATTGCTGAAATGGACGAGGCTGGCGTGCGGGGCGTGCGGTTCAATTTTGTCAAGCGGCTGGTTGATGCGACACCCCAAGAAGTTTTCCTGACCATAGCCGATAAGATCAAATCTTTCGGCTGGCACATTGTCGTGTATTTCGAGGCCGAGAGCCTTGAGGAGCTTGAACCCTTTTTGAAACGGCTGCCGACCGTATTGGTGGTCGATCATATGGGGCGTCCGGATGTCACCAAAGGGGTCGATCATCCCGACTTTCAGCGTTTTCTGCGTCTTATGGAGGAAAACGAAAACATCTGGTCCAAAGTGACATGCCCAGAGCGGCTGACTAAGGCAGGCCCCCCCTACGACGATGTGGTCCCGTTCCCTGCAACTGTGGTCGACCGCTTTCCTGACCGTGTGCTCTGGGGGACCGACTGGCCGCACCCGAACATGAAATCTCATATGCCGGACGACGGGGCCTTGGTGGATTTCATTCCGAAAATCGCACGCACAACAAAGCAGCAGCAAAAGCTGTTGGTTGACAATCCGATGCGGCTTTACTGGGCCTAAGCCAACCATGCTCTGGGACAATGGGGCATGTTCGAAGCGGTTCCACTGGCTGATCCATGTTTGTGGTCGATAAACGCACTTTCGATGCATATTTGCACCCTCAAAAAAGGTCCGATATCCAGCACACATCCTTTGATGTGCGCAGGATTGCGCAGCATCTGATTGACCTTAGTGGTGGGGACAGGCAGGAATGTCCCATTGTCGACCGGAGATACCAACCATGCCAATTGACCCCGTTGATCTGACCGCAGGCCTGATCCAGTGCCCCTCTGTGACCCCAGAAGAAGGCGGTGCGCTGGTCCTTTTGCAAGACACGCTCGAGCGGGCGGGATTTTTTTGTGTCCGCGTGGACCGGGGAGGGGTGAGCAATCTGTTTGCAAGATGGGGTCGACAGGGACATTCGCGCACGCTGGGCTTTAACGGTCACACCGATGTTGTGCCCCTGGGCAATCCCGCGGATTGGACCCATGCGCCCTTTGGGGCCGAAATCGAAGACGGGTATATGTACGGGCGTGGCGCAACCGATATGAAATCTGCCGTGGCAGCTTGGGTCGCCGCGGCGATAGACTTTGTGGATCAGACGCCACCGGATGGCGCGCTGATCCTGACGATCACAGGCGATGAAGAAGGCGATGCGACGGACGGCACCGTGGCCTTGCTGGATTGGATGTCTACCGCACAAGAACGCATGTCAGCTTGTGTGGTGGGCGAGCCGACCAGTCCTGATCATATGGGCCAGATGATCAAGGTTGGACGTCGTGGCAGTCTGACGGCCTGGTTTACCGTGGTGGGTAAACAAGGGCATTCCGCATATCCGCACCGCGCGGTGAATCCTCTTCATGCCCTGACGCAGCTGGCACATGGCCTGACATCGGCACCTTTGGACGACGGGTCAGAGCACTTTGACCCGTCTTCGCTTGCGATCGTGACGATCGACACAGGTAATCCGGCCTCAAATGTTATCCCCGCACAGGCGAAGATGACCGTCAATATCCGATACAATGACCGTCACACTGGCGCCGATCTGACACAGTGGTTGCGCCGTCAGGCTGCGGATACCGATGCCGCAAACGGCACCCAGACCGAGGTCAAAATCAAGATAAGCGGCGAAAGTTTTCTGACACCTCCGGGTGCATTGTCGTCGTTGGTCGCCGATGCTGCCGAGGCCGAGCTTGGCGTTCGGGCAGAGCTGTCAACAACGGGGGGTACCTCTGACGCGCGCTTCGTCAAAGATCACTGTCCGGTTGTAGAGTTTGGTCTGGTTGGCAAAACCATGCACGCGGTGGATGAAAGGGTAGAGATCGCCCAGATTCATCAGCTCAAGGCAATATATACACGTATTATGAAAGCCTACTTTGCCTAAAAAAACGTTGGTTGTGATGGTCAAAGCCCCCCGTGCGGGGCGTGTCAAGACGCGGCTTGCCCGCGGGATCGGAACTGTCGCGGCCGCGTGGTGGTATCGTCATCAAGTGGCGGGGTTGCTGCGCCGGTTGCGTGATCCAAGGTGGCGGATTGTTTTGGCAGTCAGTCCTGACCGCGCGGTTGATCGCACATGGCCAAAGGGTCTCGGATGCGTGTCGCAGGGACCTGGGGACCTTGGGGATCGTATGCGACGGCAGTTGAGGTCTGTGTCAGAGGGCGCTGTGGTTTTGATTGGCAGCGATATACCCGGTGTCACGCCCGCTCATATATCGCGTGCGTTCCGGGCTCTTGGATCAGCAGATGTTGTATTCGGTCCCGCACCCGACGGAGGCTATTGGCTGGTTGGCGTGCGCAGGGGGTGCGCGCTTGCGACTGGCGCCATGCGAGGTGTCCGTTGGTCCACGCCATATGCATTGGCAGACACCTGCGCCACATTTCCGGGAATGCGGATCACATTGGTTGATACATTGACTGACGTAGATACCGCTGCCGATTTGCCACAGCGACAGATCACCCCGTGACCTGCCTCGCTTCGCAT
The DNA here is from genome assembly GCA_038138625.1 of Roseivivax sp. Taxonomy (GTDB): domain Bacteria; phylum Pseudomonadota; class Alphaproteobacteria; order Rhodobacterales; family Rhodobacteraceae; genus JAQXDR01. Next base: position 19,049 of record JAYQEA010000048.1, on the reverse strand, counting down.
GGTAGGGGCGCGCATGGCCCAGATCCCTAGTAAAGCGCAGGTCCTGGACTGGATCGCTGCGCATCCCACCCAGACGAACAAACGTGACATTGCCAAGGCCTTTGGCCTCAAGGGCAGTGACCGGATCGAGCTTAAACGCCTGTTGCGTCAGCTTGCCGACGAAGGTCACCTTGAAAAGCGCCGCAACACCTATCGTGATCCAGATCGGCTGCCGCCGGTCAGCGTGTTGCGGACCACCGCTCCGGATAGTGACGGTGATATTTTTGCCGTGCCGGTCGAATGGCACGGAGATGGTCCAGAGCCGCGCGTATTGATCGTGCCTCAGGACGGTGATCCGGCATTGGGCGCGGGCGACAGGATACTTGCCCGCTTGCAACGTGTCGAAGACGAAGACCACGACTACGAGGCGCGCCTGATCCGTCGCATCGGAACCAGCCCGCGTAAGGTCATCGGTGTGTTCCGCAAGACCGCTGAAGGCGGACGCATTCTGCCGATTGACAAGGGATCGGATACAGAATGGCTCGTGCCCGCCGGATTAACCAATGATGCCGGGGATGGCGAATTGGTCGAGGCCGAACAGGCAGGTCCCAAGGGTCGCATGGGGTTGCCGCGCGCGCGGATCACAGACCGTCTGGGTGATCCGTCCGCGCCGCGTGCAGTGTCGCTGATTGCCATACACCAGCATGGAATTCCCGATGATTTTCCATCTGACGTGCTTGCTGCCGTTGACGAGATGGCACCAGCGGGCCTGCAGGACCGTCTGGATTTGCGCGATCTGCCGTTGATAACCATCGATCCTGCCGATGCGCGTGATCACGATGATGCCTGCTGTGCGGCGTCGGATGATGATCCGACCAATCCCGGGGGGCATGTCCTTTGGGTGGCGATCGCTGATGTGGCCCATTACGTTCGGTCTGGCAGTGCTCTGGATCGCGAAGCCCGTAAACGCGGCAACTCAAGCTATTTTCCAGATCGGGTTGTGCCAATGCTGCCTGATCGTCTGTCAGGTGACTTGTGTTCGTTGCACGAAGGCGTGCCGAGGGCCTGCATTGCGTTGCGTATCGTGATCGATGCTGATGGAAACAAGCAGCGGCATGCTTTTCACAGGGGTTTGATGCGGTCTCCGGCGTCCTTGACATATCAAGACGTCCAATCGGCGATGGATGGAGCGCCAGATACCAGAACACAACCTTTGCTTTACGATGTGATCCGGCCTTTATACGCGGCCTACGCAGCCCTCGCCACAGCGCGCGATCGACGCCAGCCGCTGGACCTTGATCTGCCCGAACGCAAGGTATGCCTTGGCGATGATGGAAAAGTGCAATCTGTCAACTTTGCAGATCGTCTGGATGCCCATCGTTTGATCGAGGAATTCATGGTTCTGGCGAATGTGTGTGCGGCTGAAACTCTGGCCGCAAAACGCTGGCCGCTGCTGTACCGTGTGCACGAAGAGCCTCCGGCCGAAAAACTGGAAACCTTGCGCGAGACGGCGCAGGCGGCCGGTTTGGTCTTGGCTAAGGGACAGGTCTTAAAAACAGCCCATATCAACCGATTGCTGCATGATGCAGCGGGGCGGGACGAAGCTGATCTGATTAACCTTGCCACCTTGCGATCCATGACGCAGGCTTACTACAGTCCGGCAAATTTCGGTCACTTCGGACTGGCTTTGCAATCTTACGCCCATTTCACTTCACCCATTCGGCGATATGCGGATGTGGTTGTGCATCGCGGACTGATGTCAGCGCCTGGCTGGGGGGACGATGGCCGGTCGCAGGACGATATCGCAGCGTTAGACAGCACGGCGTCCCACATATCAGATACCGAGCGGCGGTCCATGCTGGCCGAACGAGACACGACAGATCGCTACCTTGCGGCGTATTTGTCAGATCGAATAGGTGCAGAATTTCCAGGCCGTATCAGTGGAATCGCCCGATTTGGCGTATTTGTGAAGCTTGACGAAACCGGAGCCGACGGGTTGATCCCCATGTCCCGCTTGGGGGCCGAATATTTTCATTTTGATCGCGATGCAGGCACGTTAACCGGAGCCGACAGCGGCGTCGTGATTACACCGGGTCTGCGGGTCACTGTACGTTTGGTCGATGCGGCCCCCGTAACCGGGGGGATCGGGCTTGAGTTGCTGACCCTTCAAGATAAGGTCATGCCGATGAGTGAGGGTCGTGCCGGACGTTCAGGCCGCCCGCCGCGGCGCAAACTGGCTCGGGCCAAAGGCAAAGCGGCCAAGATAAAGCGCCGTCGATCCAAGAGCTGAGAGTGCCTCTTATCCGCTCAATTCGAATAGTTGTTTTGGCAGCCTCGGTCGATCGAAAGACTTGGAAGCACAGGCCGAATGTCTTGTTGAACGGTGCTCATGCGAGAGATGGCATTGGGTTGCAGACGCGCGCGGTTCTGACGCGCTTGCGGCGTTGAGATTTGTCAGACTGGGTGTTAGTATACGTGTGATTGTGGCGTTGCGACCGAGCGACGTATTTTTCAGGAGGACCATGACCTGTCCCTATCCGTCGATGCAGCTTCTGCAGCCCTTTCGGGGCGCACTATAATGGCTGCGCATTCCACTGTCTCCACCAGCGAGAAGCTGCTGGATGCAATACTGTCCACGTTACATGAGATGAAAGCCGAAGATGTTGTGCAAATTGACTTGCGCGGCAAAACATCAATTGGTGATGCTATGGTGGTGTGCTCTGGCCGGTCTTCACGGCAAGTGTCTTCAATTGCAGACCGTGTCGTTGAGATCCTAAAGGCCGAGTACGGGGTGCTATCCCGTGTTGAAGGCAAAGAAACCGGCGATTGGGTATTGATCGACGCCGGTGATGTGATCACGCATGTCTTTCGACCTGAAGTCAGAGAGTTCTATCAGCTCGAAAAGATGTGGCTGCCTGCCGGGGCTGCGTCGCATATTTGATGCGGGTGCATTTATGCGTTGTCGGGCGGTTGAAAGGTGGACCAGAGGCAGTCCTTTTGCAGGACTATCTCGACCGCTTTGGCAAAGCTGGTCGCAATCTTGGGCTCGGGCCTGCATCGGTTCACGAGGTTGAAGATAAACGTGGGGGGGGCCGCGCTGCAGAGGCGGCTCTGTTGACACGACATGTGCCGCGCGGGGCGACGGTATGTGCTATGGACGAGCGTGGTCAAAAGCTCAACTCACCCGAGTTTGCCAATCTGCTGGCGCGATACCGCGACCAAGGGATCAAAGACATGGTTTTCATGATTGGTGGTGCGGATGGGCTTGATCCATCGTTATGTGAAACTGCGGGTGTTCGGGTATCTTTTGGATCAATGGTTTGGCCACACATGTTGGCGCGGGTGATGTTGTCCGAACAATTATACCGCGCGGCAACAATCTTGTCCGGGTCTCCCTACCATCGGGCGTGATTGGCACAACCGAGGACGGGCCGGGCTTCAATGTTTGTCACGCCCGAACAATTGTTCAGCTGATACTGGGCACGTTTGTCCCGCTGTAGGCGATCCATAGCAAAATGCCGCCAAAAACCACCCTGTATATAACGTATGGTGTGAAACTGATGCGCGTCAGAAGACGCATCATAACCGTCAGCGCGATCAATGCGGCGAAGAATGCAAAGCACGCAGCCACTGCGGCCTGTCGTATGTCGTTTGCATTGGCAGTGGCGACTGCTTCGATGCCCAACAAAGCGCCCGAGGCTATGATGGTCGGGATCGACATCAACATCGCCAAGCGCGCACTATAAAAACCATAAAACCCAAGAACCCGTGCGCCAGTGATGGTTATGCCCGAGCGTGATGTGCCGGGAATAAGCGCTAGGGCCTGCCACAGCCCCATGACAATCGCATCACGCATGTTCCAGCTTTCCGCTACGCGACGCTGTGGCAAACGATCAGCCCAATATAATACCAGCCCAAATCCCAGCATTGTCCATCCAATCACTGCGATGGACCTCATTCGGACTTCCAGTCCCGTTAGGTTCAAAATCAAGCCAACAATGACAACTGGTATTGTCGCAATGATCAGTAGGCCGGCAAGACGGGCCCCCGGTTCGGTGAAGCGCCCTTTCAGTAAGCCCGGGATGCCCGAGACCGCAAGCGCAACGTCGCGACGAAAATAAATCATGACTGCAAAAAGTGTGCCCACATGCACAGCTACGTCCACCATAAGACCCTGATCTTGCGTGCCAGTTAGCTTGGGAAGTAATATCAGATGGCCCGATGATGAAATCGGTAGAAATTCAGTGACGCCCTGAATGATCGCAAGAATGAGCAGATTAAAAAGCGGCACAATGGGTCCTCGAATCGTGATTGAGCGAGGTATACGCTGGCGGTCAACGTAAGGGAAATACTGGTTTATGTCCGTATCGGACCTAAAATGGGCTGTATTCTCACTTTTGTCGCAGCATTTTTTTTAAAAGACGCAAATTAGGTCACACATTATGACTTTTAATTTGTTTGGCTCTCCCGTATGCAATGCGTCCAACACTCACTCAGCCAGGGGTCCACGCTATGGCCAAGCCACCGATGCTCAGATTTGTTACTGTCGATCGCGACATGCCGGAAAAGCGTGCGGCAGAGGCACGCCGTCAGGACTTTGACGAAATCTATGCCCAGTATGCTGAAGTTAAAGCTGCCGAGCAATCGAGCCGGTGTAGCCAGTGTGGCGTTCCATACTGCCAGTCACATTGTCCGCTTCATAACAATATTCCCGACTGGCTCAGGTTGACAGCAACAGGGCGCCTCCAAGAAGCCTATGATGTCAGTCAGGCGACCAATACCTTTCCCGAGATTTGTGGCCGCATCTGCCCGCAGGACCGGCTGTGCGAAGGCAATTGCGTGATCGAGCAGTCGGGCCATGGAACTGTGACAATCGGGTCGGTCGAAAAATACATTACCGATACAGCTTGGGACAATGGTTGGGTCGTCCCCGCAGCACCTTCGGTCGAACGGGCGGAAAGCGTTGGGATTATCGGTGCCGGTCCAGGCGGCCTCGCCGCTGCGGATCATTTGCGTCGCGCGGGTGTTCAGGTGACCGTGTATGATCGGTATGACCGGGCAGGGGGGTTGCTGACCTATGGGATTCCGGGGTTCAAACTGGAAAAGCCCGTGGTCATGCGCCGCATAGAGCAACTGGAACAAGGCGGCGTGGAATTTCGACTGAATTGTTCGGTTGGGCAGGATATTTCCTTTGATGAAATTCGCGCGGCCCATGATGCCGTGATCATTGCAACGGGTGTTTACAAAAGCCGCGATCTGGCCGGGCCTGGCGTCGGAGCCAAAGGGATTGTCAAAGCGATTGATTATTTGACAGCGTCCAACCGGGCTTCGAATTTTGGTGATAGCGTTCCTGAATTTGAAAGTGGTGCGCTGAATGCCGCTGGCAAACGGGTTGTTGTGATTGGTGGCGGTGACACTGCGATGGACTGTGTTCGCACGGCCGTACGTCAGGGTGCAACCAGTGTGAAATGCCTCTATCGCCGAGATCGGGCCAACATGCCCGGCAGTCAGCGTGAAACACAAAACGCCGAAGAAGAAGGCGTTCAATTTGAATGGCTGACCGCGCCCAAGGGGTTTGTTGGTGACCCTGTTGAGGGGGTCATCGTGCAAAAAATGCGCTTGGGAACACCAGACTCAACCGGGCGTCAAAGCCCCGAGGTTATTGACGGGTCTGACTATACGGAACCGGCGGAACTGGTGATCAAGGCGCTGGGCTTTGAACCCGAAGATTTGCCAAAACTTTGGGACACCGACGGCCTTGAGGTGACCCGCTGGGGTACAGTCAAGGCGTCTTTCACAACCGGAAAGACAGCACTGGATCGTGTATATGCCATCGGCGATATCGTGCGCGGCGCCAGTCTGGTCGTCTGGGCGATCCGCGACGGTCGCGATTGTGCGGATGCAATCTTGGCAGAGTTCAGTACCGACGCCATAGCCGCGGAATAAGAGTGCTTTTGGCGCATGACTGGCGTTTTGGAGGGGCAGAGATCGGTGATAAAGTCGTATTTGATCGGGTCCACAATCTGGCCAGCAGGCGAACGGGGCGCATCCACTCACAGGGTGAGTGGATCATGGATAAACAATAAGGTGTTCAGGTCACCGGTGATACGGACGATCCAAAGGACATCTTGTAGCATGTCACAGACGTTGATCTGCGGCAAAAATATAATTGGCCAAAGCGGCCTGAATGGCCACCAAGGAGACCTGTCATGACCAAATTTGACCAAGACTGGGCCAAGGAAACCGAAGCCAAGCGCAAGTGGCTGGCGGACAACGGGCTGTATTCGGAAAGTGAAGAGCATAGCTCATGCGGTGTGGGCCTCGTGGTTGCTCTGGATGGGCAGCCGCGCCGATCGGTGGTCGAAGCCGGAATTACGGCGCTCAAGGCGATCTGGCATCGCGGCGCGGTGGATGCAGATGGCAAGACCGGTGACGGGGCTGGGATCCACGTGCAAATTCCGGTCCAGTTTTTTTATGATCAGGTCGAACGTACTGGCCATACGCCACGCAAAAACCAGCTCATGGCTGTTGGACAGGTGTTTCTGCCGCGCACTGATTTCGGGGCGCAGGAACGCTGCCGGACAATTGTCGAGACCGAGGTCTTGCGTATGGGCCACTTCATTTACGGATGGCGTCATGTGCCGGTAGACGTGCGGTGCCTTGGTGACAAGGCAAACGCTACACGCCCCGAAATCGAGCAGATCCTGATATCGAATGACAAGGGACTGGATGATGAGGCTTTTGAACGTGAATTGTATGTAATCCGCCGCCGGATTGAAAAAGCCGCAGCGGCAGAGGGTATTGGTGAGCTTTATATTGCGTCGCTGTCCTGCCGATCGATCATTTACAAGGGCATGATGCTTGCCGAACAGGTGGCCGAATTCTACCCGGACTTGCAGGACACCCGATTTGAAAGCGCTTTTGCAATTTACCATCAGCGGTATTCGACCAATACATTCCCGCAATGGTGGTTGGCGCAGCCATTCCGTATGTTGGCCCACAACGGTGAAATCAATACCCTCAAAGGCAACATAAACTGGATGAAAAGCCATGAAATTCGCATGGCAAGCGCATCCTTTGGAGATCACGCCGAGGATATAAAGCCGATCATCGCCGGTGGTGCCAGTGATAGCGCGGCCCTTGATGCCGTGTTTGAGGTGCTCGTACGGGCAGGTCGTGACGCTCCGATGGCGAAAACCATGCTGGTGCCGGAAAGCTGGTCCCAACAGGCTGTGGAATTGCCGCAGTCGTGGCGTGACATGTACAGCTATTGCAATAGCGTGATGGAGCCATGGGACGGTCCTGCCGCGCTGGCGATGACGGATGGCCGTTGGGTCTGTGCCGGTCTGGATCGGAATGGACTGCGCCCCATGCGATATGTCGTGACGGGCGACGGGCTTTTGATCGCCGGCTCCGAGGCTGGCATGGTGCCTGTGGACGAGGGAAGTGTTCGCGAAAAAGGCGCGCTTGGCCCGGGTCAGTTGCTGGCGGTCGATATGGCCGAGGCCAAGCTGTATCATGATACGGAAATCAAAGATAAACTTGCGGCGAGCCAGTCTTTTGGCGAGTGGGTTCAACGCATAAACGATTTGTCGGCCGATTTGGCCAGCGTAACGGAAACGGCCATGCACTCTGGCGAAGAGCTGCGCCGTAGGCAAATCGCGGCGGGTTTCAGTGTTGAAGAGCTCGAGCAGATACTGGCACCCATGGCCGAAGACGGAAAGGAAACCTTGGCCAGCATGGGCGACGATACGCCATCTGCGGTTCTGTCCAAGGTTTACCGTCCGCTCAGCCATTATTTCCGGCAGAATTTCAGTCAGGTAACAAACCCGCCCATAGATAGCCTGCGCGAATATCGCGTGATGAGCCTCAAGACGCGGTTTGGTAACCTCAAGAACGTATTGGACGAAAGCAGCGCCCAAACCGAGATCCTCGTGCTGGACAGCCCGTTTGTTGGCAATGCCCAGTTTGAACGACTGATGACCTGTTTCAATGCGCCAAGTGCCACAATTGACTGCACGTTCCCCAAAACCCAAGGCAGTGGGGCGTTGCAGGCGGGACTGGAACGGATCAGGGCCGAGGCCGAGGATGCAGTGCGTTCGGGGGCTGGCCACATAATTTTGACCGATCAGAATGTTGGCCCCGACTTTATCGCAATGCCAATGATCCTTGCGACCAGCGCCGTCCATAGCCATCTGACGCGTCAAGGTTTGCGCACTTTTTGTAGCTTGAATGTGCGCGCTGCAGAATGCGTGGATCCTCACTATTTTGCCGTTTTGATTGGGTCGGGTGCCACTGTTGTCAACGCCTATCTGGCCGAAGACAGCCTTGCAGACCGGATTGAACGCGGCCTTCTTGATTTGACATTGACCGAGGCGGTATCGCGTTATCGTGCTGCGGTAGATGCGGGTTTGCTGAAAATTATGTCCAAGATGGGTATTTCGGTCATCTCCTCCTACCGCGGCGGCCTGAATTTTGAAGCCGTTGGGCTTAGCCGTGCGATGTGCGCTGAATATTTCCCCGGACTGACCAGCCGTATCTCTGGCATCGGTGTCAGTGGCATCCAGGGCAAAGCCGAAGAAGTCCACGCGCTGGGCTTTGGTCAGGTTGAAAATGTGCTGCCTATTGGTGGTTTTTACAAATCACGCAAATCGGGCGAGACCCATGCTTGGGGTGCGCAAACAATGCATCTGATGCAGGCGGCCTGTACGCGTGCGAGTTACGAGCTTTGGCAGCAATATTCAAAATCCATGCAGGCCAACCCCCCGATCCATTTGCGTGACTTGTTGGCGATCAAACCCCTTGGTGCGCCAATTTCTGTTGATGACGTGGAAAGCATCACATCCATCCGTAAACGTTTTGTCACGCCGGGCATGTCGTTAGGGGCCCTGAGCCCAGAGGCGCATAAAACTCTCAATGTGGCCATGAATCGGATTGGCGCAAAATCCGACAGCGGTGAGGGCGGAGAAGACCCCGCACACTTCGTGCCCGAACCGAACGGCGATAACCCCTCCGCCAAGATCAAGCAGGTAGCTTCGGGGCGGTTTGGTGTGACCGCCGAATATCTGGGTCAGTGCGAAGAACTGGAGATCAAGGTTGCGCAGGGGGCAAAGCCGGGCGAAGGCGGCCAGCTGCCGGGAATGAAGGTCACCGATCTGATTGCGCGGCTACGTCATTCGACCAAAGGCGTGACGCTGATTTCACCTCCACCGCATCACGATATCTACTCGATCGAAGATCTTGCGCAGCTGATTTATGACCTCAAGCAAATCAATCCGCGGGCCAAGGTGACGGTCAAACTGGTGGCTGCATCTGGCGTCGGAACAATTGCGGCTGGTGTGGCCAAAGCCATGGCAGATGTTATTTTGATCTCGGGTCACAATGGTGGTACGGGGGCATCCCCTGCAACATCGATTAAATATGCAGGATTGCCATGGGAGATGGGCCTGACAGAAGCCCATCAGGTATTGGCCATGAACAACCTGCGTGACCGTGTGACATTACGCACGGATGGTGGATTGCGCACTGGCCGCGATATCGTCATGGCCGCAATGCTTGGCGCCGAGGAATACGGCATCGGGACCGCGGCACTGATTGCCATGGGCTGTATTATGGTGCGTCAATGCCAATCCAACACGTGTCCTGTCGGGGTCTGCACCCAAAACGAGGAACTGCGTGCGAAATACACCGGTACGGCGGACAAAGTTGTCAATCTGATCACCTTCTACGCTCAGGAAGTGCGCGAAATCCTTGCGTCAATTGGTGCCAAGTCTTTGGAGGATGTGATCGGGCGCGCGGACTTGCTGCGTCAGGTCAGTCGTGGAGCGGACCATCTCGACGATCTCGATCTGAACCCGCTGCTTATTCAGGTCGATGGCTCTGACAGTATACATTATGACCGTGACCGCTCCCGGACCGAGGTTCCCGATACTCTGGATGCCGAGATTATCCGGGATGCCGCACGCTTTCTTGGTGATGGCGAAAAAATGCAGCTGAGTTATGCCGTCCAGAACACCCACAGGACCGTGGGCACGCGAACCTCGGCTCACATCGTGAAAAACTTTGGCATGCGCAATACTTTGCAATCAAACCACCTGCACATAAAGCTAAAGGGGTCTGCGGGACAATCTTTAGGGGCATTTTCCGCGCCAGGTCTGAAGCTTGAAGTGTCAGGCGACGCCAATGACTATGTGGGCAAGGGATTGTCGGGTGGAACCATTGTGGTGCGCCCCCCCATGACATCTCCTTTGGATGCGGCCGAAAATACGATCATCGGAAACACCGTGCTCTACGGCGCGACAGACGGGTATCTGTTTGCGGCTGGGCGCGCAGGCGAACGGTTTGCGGTGCGGAACTCTGGCGCGCGCGTCGTTGTCGAAGGGTGTGGCTCGAACGGCTGTGAATATATGACTGGCGGTGTGGCTGTGATTCTTGGCAATATCGGTGCCAACTTTGGGGCAGGTATGACAGGAGGTATGGCATATTTATTTGATCCCGAAGGCCACACCAGAGCCATGATGAACATGGAGACGCTGGTGACATGCGAGGTCGCCAAAGGCAGCCACTGGGAAGCGCAGCTGTTGGAGCTGCTCACGCGCCATGCCGAGGAGACTGGTAGCCGTCGTGCGCAGAAAATCCTTCAGGACTGGGATCATCTGCGTAGCCGCTTTATTCAGGTGTGCCCAAAAGAAATGTTGGACAAGCTGCCGCATCCTTTGGGTGCCCAGGACATCGCAGTTCCCGCAGAATAAAAGATGGCGCGTCGGCAGGCATCTCCGGCGCGCAATCGCCCCTTGAAAAGGTCTTCTTCGCGGAGTGTCGCTGCGAAAAGATCATCTAAAGCGTCCAATAAAGCAACTGGCGCTGAACGGTCTGCGCTTTCTTCGGCTTGGCGCTATGCGCTTAGGGTTATATGGCGGCTGTCTCTCTTGACCTGCGTACTGGTCTTTTTGATCGTGGGCCTGCTGCGATGGGTCGATCCACCCGGTGGAATTTATATGTGGTCCGAAGCCCGGCGTCTGGACGGCATTGCTCATAGGTGGGTTGAAATCGACGAAATCTCTCCGGCTCTGCGCCGGTCTGTTGTTGCGGCCGAAGACGCCAATTTTTGCACACATATGGGCTTTGACATCCCCGCCTTGCGTGCTGCGATCAAAGCAGGGGGAAGTCGCGGGGCATCGACCATAACCCAACAAACTGTAAAAAATCTCTTCCTGTGGCATGGCCGCAGCTATGGCCGCAAGCTCGTCGAAGCCGTTCTGACGCCGGTGGTTGAGCTTCTCTGGTCCAAGCAGCGGATTCTTGAAGTCTATTTGAACATTGCAGAATGGGGCGATGGGGTTTTTGGCGCAGAGGCGGCATCGCGGTCTATCTGGGATCAACGGTCGGCATCTTTGTCCCGCGATCAGGCGGCGCGCATGGCATTTGTGCTGCCTGCGCCCAAACTTAGGGATGCTGCACGTTTGACCCCTGTGCAGCTGGCTCGTGTTGAGCGCATAGCCGATGGTGCATCGACGATTGCAGCAGATGGTCGCGCTGCCTGCTTTGACTAGGCGGTGATGTCATAACATTCGGTCCAGAGCCTGACGGTTGCCAGCTTGACCATCGACAGAAAGGCGCGTGACGTCGTGTTACTTCTGGTCGCAATATGGCGAGAGGACGCTTCGGTTTCGTCAGGGTCGATCTCATGGCGCTGTATCGATCTCGGTGTCAAATCCGGCTGACGGAGTTCAGTTGGCTTGTGACAGGATCACGTTTGCTGCGCCCAAGTCAAAAGCATTTTTTTAATCCAAGCAGTGTCATAATTTTAGCCTTCGGACTTGATCTTGGCGCGGCACCATTTCACACCGGACCGGCAGGCCGTCCTGAATGGCAAGAGCATGAATTTCGGCCCCCGATCCTTGCTAAGTGTTATGTTGGAGAGACCTGTTTTGTCGTGCGCTTATCCTAATTGTTGCTGCCTGATCGGGTTATTTGCCTGCGCCCTGTTCTGCGTGAATTGACTGACCAGCCTCTAACGTAGAATGGAACTTAATCGGTATGATGCCCGGTGTGGGTCATGCTTCGCCTGAAATGGAGCGATAGATCCGTACTGATTGGCACGGATGCTGCGCACAATCTTCTGCGACTAAACTTCGTCGGATCTGGATGTTCGGACGTCTAAAAGCTGCTTTCCCGTTCGATATATGTGCGCAATTCCTCGGCTTCTTCGCGGGCATTGCGCAGTCCGTCCATTGCTACGGCCAGATCATGCTCTGTTTGAGCCAACCGCGTTGTCAGTTCGGATTCGCGTTGCTGGTAGTAGACCACGGCCTGATCACGCTGTTCCTCGGCAAGGTGCAGTTCGTGACTGATTTTCTCCAACTGGTCCACGTCTTCGGCGCTCACCCGCGTAAATCGGTGCAGCAGCCAATGCGAAAACCAGCCAAGGCAAAAGGCTAAAAACAGAACGGCAGATGTTGCAGTGATAAAGATAAACTGGTTCATTGACTGTCTCCGGACGTCTGTTCGGCCTGTTCCAATGTGGTAAGGGTTGACGCCTCTGAATCGTCTGACTGGATGAGCACGAATTCAATGCGGCGGTTGGCTTCGCGTCCCTCCTCCGAACCGTTGTCAGCGATAGGCTGGGTTTCACCGTAGCCTCGCGCGGTATAGCTGCCGGTCAAGACCCGCCTTTGGAACAATGCATCAATAACGGCTTGGGCACGCTTCTGGCTAAGCTCTTGGTTCATTATTTCGCGTCCTTGGCTATCAGTATGACCCTGAATTTCCAAGGGAAACTCCCCGCATAGCTTAAGCAGTTCCGCGATTTCATCCATGAGCGGACCTGTGGTCCCGTCCAATTTGGCGCTGCCTGGCTCAAAGGTGATTTTTCGCTCTCCGATGATGTCACTAATCTTCAGGACACAGTCTTTGGGCGTGGGGGCTGCGGCCTCTGCGGAGAGCTCGGCCGGCTCCTGATAGGTGACCCCGATATCAAACAGAGCGCCATCCCCGAGGCGTCCGGTCAGAATACCAGAGATCGCGGCCGCGGCCTCTGGGTTGGAACTGGTTCCGCGGACCTCTAGATGTGCGGGCGAGACGGTTACAATTCCATTTGACAATTCGCCCATCGCAGCGAGGGCTGCCAAAACTCTTAGCGGCCAGCTTGTCGGAAGCGCACTATCTATCCGCGCGGCCATGTGGACAGTGTCGCTTCCAAATATTGCTTTGGCAAAGCTTTCCGCACCATCGCGTGCGATTTTGGAATTGATCTGGCCGCGCAGCTGAACCAATCCCTCGGGGCTAAGTGTGGCTGTAAATTGCGCGGGTCCGCCACCTTCCTCTTCGACCGCACCCGGCAGTACCGCTGTCAGGACAAAGCCTGGCGGAAGGGCTGTATCCAACTCGCCTGCTATGGCATCAAAATCGGCCTGTGCTGTTTGGGCCGGTGCGATCAGCGCAATATCGCTGTCAGTCATGGTCAAGGCACCGCCACCGAATGCGGCAATGGCACGAAGTCCCAGGGTTGCTGCCTGTGTCCATCGCGGACCGGGCGTGCCAAGCGCCACACGACAATTCGCGCCTTCGCTAAGGCCCGCCTCGGCCGCAGCATTTATGATCTGGGTCACCTGCGCTTGTTCAGGTGCATGGCAGGAATCAAATCGTGTTCCTGTGCCGTTACGAACAAATCGCAAAGTATAGGGTGAGACGACGGGACGCGGAACTGACAAGGACAGCCCAAGCGTCACGCCACGGGGCGCGCGGGCTTTCAGTTCCCGTTCCAGTTTGGCGCTCGCCTCTGGTGTGGCAGCCATTGCAGTCAATGAGACATAGTCAGATGTGACCGAGACTTTGGCCCTTGGAAACTCTGACAAAATTTCAATGGCATAACGAGTTGCAGCGTCCCAAGTTGCAGGTTGTGCGAACTTTGCGGTTTCGATAAAATCTGACAGAGGTGCGTCGCCAGCTGCGTCTTTTAATCGTTGGCGCAGGATCTCTACGCCAGCATCAGCTGGCACCAGTCCAAAAACCGAAAGTCCCGATCCGTTCCGCAGGATTTCAAGCGAAAATCGTGGTGCAGCAAGGCCTTCGGTTTCTGCGACCTCCATTTGGTTGATTAGTCTTGCAGTATCGACGACCCGTCCGGCGGCACTTATGGCGCGGGCGCGCGTAGCCTCATCAGGTGCGGTTCCTGCAAGAAAAACCAGCAGGCCGTCGGTGTCCAATGACACCCAGCCCAGATCCGGTTGCGTTGTGATCTCGGCCCGCACTGCTTTCTCGGTGGCTTCTTCGATTTTTTGCACACCAAACTGTGCAACTGCCACCGATCCACCGGCAGCAAGCAAAAAGACAAAAAAAGACCACACTCGCATTAATATGCCATCAGGTTCGTGAACACTTTGACTGGCGTGATAAAGCGGGAATGCGTTGGGATCAATCAGATGACTTGTGACAGCAGTGCTGCACCGGCGAAAAACAGCGTAACCCAGAGCCCTCCGGTGCTGTTTGAGCGGAAAAGACGCATGCAAAGTGCGGGATTGTTGATATCAAGGCGTCGCATTTGCCACATCATCTGAAGAGCAAGAGCAACAGGGCCCAGCAGTGCCAGCCACCGTGCGGGTCCGGGGGGTAATGCGGCGAAAACCGCAATCGCCAAAAGCATGGTTGTACCGGTTAGAAAACCCCACAACCACCGAGGTGAGGTCTGCCCAAATAGGCGTGCTGTTGATTTTACACCGATCAGAGCATCATCCTCGGTGTCCTGATGGGCATAGATTGTATCGTAAAACAACGTCCAGATCATACCACCAAGGTAAAGGATGACTGCGGGCAGGCCGAGACTGCCGCTGTGTGCCGTCCATGCAAGCAGAGCGCCCCAGTTGAAGGCGATGCCAAGAAAAATCTGTGGCCACCAAGTAAAGCGCTTGGCAAAAGGATAGATGGCCACCGGAACCAGCGCCAGAATACCAAGATAAATAGCATTTAAAGGCAGGCTTAGAAGGATCAGAAAGGCCAGCGCTGCTTGAACGATCATCCAGATCATTGCACTGCGCGGGGACACTTGACCCGATGGGATCGGCCGCGATGCCGTGCGCGCCACTTTGGCATCGAACTCACGGTCGGTAATATCATTCCAGGTGCAGCCCGCGCCTCTCATCAAAAATGCCCCGGCAGCACATCCGACAAAGATCCAAACATCGAACAAAGTGGCCTTGTTATCCGCTGCCATCGACAAAAATAGCCCCCACCAGCACGGCAGCAGTAAAAGCCAGGTTCCAATGGGCCTGTCTGCCCGTGACAGGCGCAGATAGGGACGCAGCCGCAAGGGGGCAAATCTATCAACCCAATTTCCGTCAACTGCATCCGAGACTATTCCTGCAGGCTCTGGTCTTGAGGGTGGCGTGGTCATATGCTGCGCCTCATGGCATCCAAAGTTCGACTCTATCTAAAACACCCTCTCCATGAGGCACAAGCCATCCCGCTGTCGCGGGATCAGGCGCATTATCTTTTCGGGGTTATGCGATTGGGGGTTGGCGATGTCCTCACCGTGTTCAATGGTGAAGACGGGGCTTGGCAGGCCGAGGTCGCCGTTGCATCCAAACGCGGCGGTGTTCTGACTTGCTTAATGCAAATGTCGCCATTGCGCCTGCCACCGGACCTTTGGCTGCTATTTGCACCAATTAAAAAAGCGCGCACTGATTTTATTGTGGAAAAAGCGACAGAGATGGGTGTCCGGCGCATTTGTCCCATCCAAACAGAATTTACGAATGCTGAACGCATCCGTCAGGACAGGCTGCAAGCGCACGCCATTGAAGCAGCAGAGCAGTGTGGGGGGACTTTTGTGCCCGAGGTGACCCAACTGCAGCGTCTCAATGACCTGCTGCATCGTTGGCCCTCTGAACGGGGATTGATGTTTTGCGACGAAGCAGCCGCTGATGCAGGCACCGGAACCCATCTGACCGACGCAAAATCTGGTCCTTGGGCCGTTGTCATTGGACCTGAGGGTGGGTTTTCCGAACACGAACGGGTAAAGTTACTTAATATGGATCAGTCGGTCCGTATTCGTCTTGGGCCTCGTATTTTGCGGGCGGATACGGCGGCGGTGGCTGCGTTGACGGTGTGGCAAATGGCGTTGGGCGATTGGTGATTTTTCACACCGTTGGGGCGTCCTGCTCAGCCTTGCAGCCAGACAAACGATGTGTGCCAGTAGCAGCCTTCTGCATTCAAACGGAAAGGGCAGTTTATTTTTGCTCAGGTGGTCTTTGCTTTTACCGGACACCTGCGATGCAGGACATTGCAGTTTGGGCACATATATAATTTTGCTTGGAGGTCCCTCTTTTTGCAGGCCAGAGAAGCCCTTAGGTATCCACCTCTGTGCTGTGAGCCAGTTTTTCAATGGATTGGCTTTCAACATATGCAAAGGTATTGATCGAATGTCACGCAGCAGTTGGAGATCGTCTGAATGGGTCTGATCCGTCCCGAAATAGTCGCGGCTTTGCATCGCTGGCGTGATGTTTTGTCCGGTGCAGCCCTTGCCGGGCTTGGCGTCTACTGGGTCTTGGGCTCTGGCGGCGCAGTTGCCATTTTCGGATGGGTGCTCGTTATCGCTGGATCGGGCTTGGTTGTGACCGGCGCAGTGCGAGCGCAGTTTGTCACCACTGGGGATGGACCGGGGATGGTATCCGTTGTCGAGGGTAAGATCACATATTTTGGTCCCTTAACCGGCGGAAGTGCAGATTTATCGGAGATTTCGAGCTTGGGCTATGACCCGACCGGACGGCCTGCGCATTGGATTTTAGATCAGCCAGGTCAGCCGTGTCAACAGCACACTGTTATTGCAAGCAACACGGTCGCGACATCGGGCGCAACTTTGGCGCAGATAGCCTTTCATCTGGATTGACACTTAGCACTTTTCAACACAACTCTTAGCACACGGGCAGAGCGTGCGGGCTCTGGCTGTCAAGACAAACGGAGTCTTCATCTTATGTCCATTCCACAGACCGGTGGCGGCTTGATCGAACATCATTCGCAGTTGGCAGATTATCTCGCGTCTGGATGCAAACCAAAGCAAGATTGGCGCATTGGGACCGAACATGAAAAATTTGGATATTGCAAAGACACGTTAAGGCCGCTGCCCTACGAGGGTACGAGATCGATCTACGCTGTTCTGGCCGGTCTGCGCGACCGCTTTTCCTGGGATCCGGTGACCGAAGGGGGGCATCTGATCGGACTGACCAAAGGCAGCGCCAATATCAGTCTTGAACCGGGTGGTGCATTGGAACTGTCAGGGGCACCTTTAGAAACGATCCATCAAACCTGTGACGAAGTGAACGATCACTTGCGTGAGGTCAAATCCATCGCGGACGAGATCGGCGTAGGTTTTATCGGTCTGGGTGCCGCGCCGCATTGGTCGCATGCACAAATGCCGCTGATGCCCAAAGGCCGGTACAAGCTGATGGATGCCTATATGGACAAAGTCGGCACAATGGGCACCACAATGATGCGACGGACATGCACGGTACAGGTGAACCTTGATTTCGGGTCCGAGGCCGACATGGTGCAAAAACTGCGCGTGGCTTTGGCCTTGCAGCCGGTCGCCACAGCCTTGTTTGCCAATTCGCCATTCTTTGAAGGTGCCGTCAACGGTCACAAAAGCTGGCGCAGCCGGGTGTGGCGCGATCTGGATGCAGATCGGACCGGCATGTTGCCCTTTGTCTTTGAAGAGGGGTTTGGTTTTGAGGCCTGGGTGCAATATGCGCTGGATGTGCCAATGTATTTTGTCTATCGCGACGGCGTGTATGTCGACGCGCTTGGCATGTCGTTTCGTGACTTTCTTAATGGAAAACTTCCTGCCTTGCCGGGTGAATGTCCGACCCTGTCAGATTGGGCCGATCATCTGACCACAGTCTTTCCAGAAGCCCGCATCAAGAAATTCATTGAAATGCGCGGCGCGGACGGGGGGCCTTGGCGGCGTCTTTGCGCGTTGCCCGGATTTTGGGTGGGATTGATGTATGACCAGACGGCGCTTGATGCTGCATGGGATCTGGTCAAAGGATGGGACACCGAGACCCGAGAAGCCTTGCGCGTGGCCGCAGCCGAGCATGGACTGCATGCACAGGTTGGATCAATCAATATGCGTGAGCTGTCGCGACATGTGCTGTCGATTTGCGAGGCCGGTCTCAAGGCGCGGGCACAGCCGGGGGCGGGTGGATTGGTCCCGGACGAGACCCATTTTCTCAATGCACTGCAGGAAAGCGTCGATAGCGGACAGGTTCCGGCAGACGAATTGCTGGAGCGTTATCATGGTGATTGGCAAGGTGATTTAAATCGGATCTACGCCGAATATAGCTACTGAGGTGCGGCCCCCGCGCGGTGCTGTTGGCAATGGAGCCCTCTTCTCTGACAGGCAACATTTGGGCCGCAAATTGTATCTGGCCCTATTACCTGATCCAAATGACCTGTCCCGCGTGCCACCTTGCCTAAAAACGCATTGGGCCTGTGACTAAAACACGTGGTCCAATGTTTTGCGGTGGCTCCATCTTTGATAAAGCCAGCCACTGATCGCAGACCATGCCACACCAAAACCGATTTGAAAGGTAAACATCTCTGCCGGTGGGAGCACAAAAGGAAGAATGTCGCCGACATATCTCTGGGCCTGAAGCAGTGCCAGATTTGTGACCACCGAAGCCCCAACAAAAACCAATAGTCTGCCGCGAAAGCGGAGCAGAACAAGGCTCATCACAGGAATGCCAAACACCACATAAGGCAGGATGCCAAACACCAACCCGATGACTGGTACAGCAAGAATGCCTGTGACTGCTGTGAACAAAAGGGGCCCCAACACCATCGAGGCCACAAGCCACCCGAAATCCAGACCTATCGCCGGGTCGGCTATCAAAGCCTGACGCTTGCGATCAATGGTTTTGAATATAACGAACACCAAGGCAGAGATCGCGGCATATGGAAAAAGAAAAACGAAAAATAGGGTGATGTTATTTTTCTGACGATGTTTCTGGGGCAGGGAAAGAGATTAAAGGTCCAATCTTCTGATCAAAAACACCTCATGACCGCGCAATACACGCAGAGGG
>JAYQEA010000047.1:11551-27787 GCA_038138625.1 Roseivivax sp. | reverse complement strand
CAAACAAAAGGCGCAACCCCTATTTTAATAAATCACACAAATTCTCGTATATTCTGGGGCGCTGCTGAGCAAAGCATCAGTTATCCTTGACCCAACACTTAAAAGATCCGCATGTGATACTAGAAATTACGGAGTTTTACATGCCGCACCTTTCCATTGATCACTCTCCTGAGCTTTCGAACGAATCCGATATGCAGGCTTTGTGTCAAAAACTACGGGACGCATTGGTTCAAACCGGTGTCTTTCCTCTTTCGGGCACACGCGTTCGCACGCATCCGGCTGAGGAATGCGCTATTGCAGACGGTCATCGGGACAATCGTTATTGCGCTATGACCTTGTCAGTTGGTGCAGGACGCAGCCTACAAACGCTGCAAACTGCCGGTGCGGATATCTTTTCCGTGGCTCAAGCTCATTTTGAACAACAGCGATCGACACCGCATTTTGCGCTGTCGTTGGAAATTCGAGTGGCCGACAAAGATCTGTCATGGAAAGATAATTCACTACACCTCGCGCCTGTGACTCCTGACGGCTTGGAAACAGCATGACAACATTTTCTGACAATCTGCTCCGTGCAGATGCAGCAATGGCGCGTTTTGCATCGCGACCGATCCCGCACCGAATCGGTGGGAAAAATATCGCGTCACAGTCTACCGCAACCTTTGACACTATATGCCCTGCCGATGGCACTGTACTGGCCCGCGTGGCGCGAGCCGGGCAAACCGAGGTGGATGCTGCCGTTTTGGCAGCAAAAAACGCGTTTGCAGAATGGCGTGCGCTTGCTGGCAAAGACCGGCGTGCTCTGCTGCACAAACTGGCCGATGGAATCGTTGCGCGGGCTGACGAGATTGCGCTGATTGAAAGTATGGATACCGGTCAATCCCTGCGGTTCATGTCCAAAGCTGCCCTGCGCGGCGCCGAAAACTTTCGCTACTTTGCTGATATGGCTCCGCAGGCTCAGGATGGGCAGACCCTACGGGCCGCAGGTCAAATCAACATGACCTCCCGGCGTCCTATTGGCCCAGTTGCTGTGATCACACCGTGGAATACGCCTTTCATGCTCTCCACCTGGAAGATCGCTCCGGCTTTGGCAGCGGGATGTACCGTCGTGCATAAACCGGCAGAGTTTGCCCCGCTCAGCGCAAATCTTCTGGTAGAAATCGCCGAAGAGGCTGGCATTCCCGCTGGTGTCTTTAATCAGATCCACGGGTTTGGTGAAGAAGCGGGCGCGGCGCTTACATCCCATCCCGGCATTAAAGCGGTGGCTTTCGTTGGCGAAGGCCGCACCGGCGCAGCAATCATGTCCCAAGGTGCCGCAACTTTGAAACGTGTGCATTTTGAACTTGGAGGCAAAAATCCTGTAATTATTATGGATGATGCAGATTTAGATCGTGCAATCGATGCAGCAGTGTTCATGATCTATTCGCTCAACGGCGAACGCTGCACGTCATCCTCGAGGGTATTAATACAAGATACTATCTACGACACCGTCTGCGCGCGCATCGCAGAACGAGCAGATCGTATCAAAGTGGGACATCCACTGGATCCTGACACCGTTGTTGGTCCGTTGATTCACGAAACGCACGAGGCCAAGGTGCTGTCCTATTTTGCCCGGGCAAAAGCCGAGGGCGCGACGATCGCCGCGGGTGGCGTAAAGGTGGGGCAAACCGGGCACTATGTCAGGCCAACGCTTTTCACCAACGCGTCAAATAATATGTCCATCGCGCAAGATGAAATCTTCGGTCCGGTACTGACTGCAATCCCTTTCAGAAACGAGGCCGATGCTTTGCAGATCGCAAATGATACCGACTACGGTTTGGCTGCCTATTTATGGACACGCGACCTGGGACGTGCGCTTCGCATGACAGATGCCCTCGATGCCGGGATGATGTGGGTGAACTCGGAAAACACGCGCCATCTCCCCACGCCTTTTGGCGGCATGAAATCCAGCGGGATTGGACGGGACGGAGGGGACTGGTCTTTTGATTTCTACATGGAAACTGTCAATGTTTGCCTGCCCACCACAGACCACCACATTCCAAGGCTCGGAACCTGACACATGCCATTACCGCCCGCAAACCTGTATCCACCATTCAATATACTGCGGCTTAGTCACGTAGAGCTTGGCGTAACCAACTTAGAGGCATCCTGCGCCTTTTGGTCTGATACGCTTGGACTACAGATAACCGCACAAGACGAGTCCGTTGTTTATTTGCGCGCCATGGAGGAACGCGGCCACCACAGTATAATTTTGCGTCAGTCACAAACCGGCTGCGCCCAGGCTCTCAGTTTCAAGGTCTTTGACGAATCGCAGCTCGATCTGGCCTTTGACTGGTTTGCCGCAAAAAACCTGCCCGTGTCTTGGGTAGATCGCGCATACCAAGGCAGAACACTGGCCACGACCGACCACGCGGGCACTCCTTTGGAGTTTTATTACCAGATGGATCGCCTGCCATACATCCATCAGAGCTATTCTCTATATAGGGGCGTGAAACCTTTGCGGATAGATCACTTTAACTGCTTTTCATCAGATGTGGACATGGCGGTTTCATTCTATTCCGATATGGGATTCCGAACGACTGAATACACCGAAGATGACGATAGTGGCCGCTTGTGGGCCGCCTGGATGCATCGCAAAGGGGGCGTACACGATATTGCTTTTACAAATGGCTTTGGTCCGCGTTTGCATCACACCGCGTTTTGGGTACCCAATCCATTGAACATCATTGATCTGTTGGATCTGATGGCGACCACAGGCTATGTCTCAAATATCGAACGGGGCCCGGGGCGGCATGGTATTTCAAACGCTTTTTTTCTGTATGTCCTAGATCCCGACGGCCACAGAATCGAGCTTTACTGCTCGGATTATCAAACTGTAGATCCTGATCTGGAGCCAATCAAATGGGACCTGAAAAACCCACAGCGACAGACATTATGGGGTGCGCCCGCCCCTCAAAGCTGGTTTGAAAATGGCACCCAATTTACGGGCGTCACCCCCATTCCATCGACGCTTGGTGCGTCACCAATCATCGCCCCCTGAGATCACGCCATGAAATCTGACGAATTTGAACACTGGGCCTGCAAAGCAGCCGAATTTACAGTCGCTTATCGGGACGGTCTGAATGACATGCCAGTTCGGTCGCGTACGCAGCCCGGCGACATATACAAAGCATTGCCGAAGGCGCCGCCCGATACGGGCAGCCCGATGGAGGAGATATTCGCTGATTTTGAACGTATCGTCCCTCCGGGAATGACACACTGGCAACATCCGCGATTCTTCGCCTATTTTCCGTCGAACGCAGCCCCGGCATCAGTGATCGCAGAATATCTTGTCACCGGAATGGCCGCCCAGTGCATGCTTTGGCAGACGTCGCCCGCTGCCACAGAAATGGAAACACGCATGCTGGAATGGCTGCGTGACGGGATCGGGTTACCGTCAGACTTTGCCGGGGTCATCCAAGACAGCGCATCCTCTGCGACACTGGCAGCGATTTTGGTAATGCGTGAACGCGCCTTGGGATGGGCCGGGAATACAACCGGGCTGTCCGGCGGGCCATGCTTGCGTGTGTATGCATCGAGCGAAGTCCACAGTTCCATTGATCGGGCGATCTGGTTTTCCGGAATAGGAACGGACAACCTTGTCCGAATTCCAACCTCAGGCGCCATAAGAGGCATGGACCCCGACCTGTTGGATCAAGCGATACGCGCCGATTTAAATGCAGGCCACAAACCAGTGGGTATCGTTGCATGCACCGGTGGCACCTCTACCGGCGCGTGTGATGATATTGCGGCCGTCGTCAAGATTGCCAAAACCCATGATCTTTATA
Organism: Roseivivax sp.; assembly: GCA_038138625.1. Taxonomy (GTDB): domain Bacteria; phylum Pseudomonadota; class Alphaproteobacteria; order Rhodobacterales; family Rhodobacteraceae; genus JAQXDR01. The sequence goes on along the minus strand of JAYQEA010000047.1, from coordinate 23,963 downwards.
CACATGTTGATGCAGCCTGGGCGGGTGCAGCCATGATTTGCCCCGAAAACAGACACTTGTGGTCGGGGGTCGAGGACGCAGACAGCGTTGTCTTTAACCCGCATAAGTGGCTAGGGGCCAGTTTTGACTGCTCTGCGCATTTCATTCGCGACCCGCAAGCCCTGCGTCGCACTCTTGCAATACAGCCGGAATATTTGCGCACATTGGACCAAGACGGCGTTACAAACTACTCTGAATGGTCACTGCCATTAGGCCGAAGATTTCGCGCCCTCAAGATTTGGTTTCTGATCCGCTATCACGGGTTGGACGGGCTGCGCGACATTATCCGTAAACATATAGAGTGGACCCACATGTTATGCGCACGTCTGCGCAAAACCGAAGGCATCGAAATCGTGACTGATCCAGTATTGGCGCTGTTTTCGTTTCGGCTTGAAAACGACGATGACAAAACACTGAAACTGGTCGAAGCGATCAACAACGACGGACGCATATACCTGACCCAAACCAAGGTATCAGGAAGGCCGGCAATTCGTTTCACTGCTGGCAGTTTTGCCATGCAGGCAAGCGATATTGATATTGCCTACGAGGCAATCATGGACTGCAGAAAGGTCTTGTCATGACAGATCATCCCCGTTTTGTGACTTTTTCAGGTAACCGCTTTGGCTTGATGCACGGCAACGGCATTATTGATCTGACCGATGATTATCCCTACCCATCGCTGCGCGAGGCAATTGCGGACGGGGCGTTGCCCCGGATGTCGCAGACCCGTCGCAGTCCTGATGTCGACCTTGGCGAAGCAACGCTTGGAATTCCGATTCCGGGGCCCGAGAAAATCGTCTGCGTCGGCGTCAATTTTCCTGATCGCAATGCAGAATATAAGGATGGCAAGGAACAGCCGCCCAACCCATCATTGTTCGTTCGATTCCCTCGCAGTTTTGTTGGCCACAACCAAAACATCGTTCGACCTGCAGAAAGCCCACAGCTGGATTATGAAGGCGAAGTTGTCATTGTTATCGGCAAGCACGGGCGCCGCATTTCCGAGAGGGACGCTTACAATCACATCGCCGCGATCACATTATCCAACGAAGGCACGGTGCGTGACTGGGTGCGGCATGCCAAATTCAATGTAACACAAGGCAAAAACTGGGACCGTTCCGGTGCGATAGGTCCTTGGTTGGTTCCCTTTACCGATGCAGCCCAATTGGATGACATCGCGTTGGAAACCCGCGTCAACGGAGAGATCCGCCAAAGTGACCGGACCTCGCGCATGGTATTTTCGTTTCGCAAAATTGTTGCCTATGTCTCAACTTTTACAACCTTGGTACCGGGCGACGTGCTGATCTGTGGCACACCCATCGGGGCGGGCGCGCGGTTTGATCCGCCCCGATGGCTCAAACCCGGCGATGTGATCGAGATCGAAGCCGACGGTATCGGATGTCTGCGCAACGGGGTGGAGGACGAAGCGTGACGCCTGACCAACTTGATTTTGCGGCAAACGAATTGCTGCAAGCAGAAATCAAAGGCCAACAGATCGGGCTTTTGTCACAACGATACCCCGGAATGACACTGGATGACGCCTATGCGGTGCAATCGCGGCTTGTGGCAAAAAAACAGGAGTTTGGACGGACAGTAATCGGGTGGAAAATCGGTTTGACATCACGCGCCATGCAAATGGCTCTGAATATTGAAACACCTGACAGCGGCGTCTTGCTGGACGACATGCTTTTCCCGGACAAGGCGGTGATTCCCTCCACGCGTTTTATCCAGCCCCGGGTCGAAGCAGAAATCGCATTCGTGATGAGGTCGCCGCTCGCGGGCGATTGCACCCGGGCCGACGTTTTGGCCGCAACCGACTATGTCGCACCCGCAATCGAGATTTTGGACACACGCGTGATACGTGAGGATCCCAATACCGGCCAAACACGCATCGTCACAGATACCGTGGCTGATAATGCCGCAAATGCGGGGCTTGTGCTGGGTGCCACGCAGCATTCGGTTATGGACTTTGATCTGCGATGGATCGGTGCCATCGTTGCCCGCGACGGGGCTGTCGAAGAAACCGGTCTTGGTGCGGGCGTGCTGAATGATCCGGTGTTGGGCGTGGTTTGGCTGGCGCGCCGTATGGCCAGCTACCACGCCAGAATAGAGTCGGGCCACATCGTTCTGTCGGGATCTTTTATCCGTCCTTTGGAATGCCCGCCGGGCTGTAGTATCGATGCAGATTTTGGCCCGTTTGGATCTGTAAATGTAAACTTTGCCGCAAAATGAAAAGAGCCACACCATGTCCGCCTTAGAAAATCACTTTAAAACACGTCTGCTCGCCAAGGAAACGCAGATCGGGCTGTGGCTTGGCCTTGCCTCTGCTGATGTCGCAGAGTTGGCAGCGGGCTGTGGCTATGACTGGCTGGTCATAGATGCCGAACACGGTCCCAACGGTCTTCGCGACGTCATCGGACAACTGCGCGCGGTCGCCGCCGCCTCTACCACCACCAAGGCGGTGGTCCGGGTTCGCGATGACGACCGTGCAGGGATCAAACAGGTTCTAGACATGGGTGCACAAACTGTCTTGATACCCATGGTTGAAACTGCAGCACAGGCGGCGCGCGCAGCAGCATCAACACGCTACCCTCCAAAGGGAGCCCGCGGGGTTGGGGCCGCGTTGGCGCGCGCCTCGGGGTATAACGCACAAGCTGATTATATGACGACTGCCAATGATCAAATTTGTCTGCTCGTCCAAGTAGAAAGCGTTGCAGGTCTGGACGCCATCGAAGAGATATGTGCGGTCGATGGTGTTGATGGCGTATTTATAGGTCCTGCTGATCTTGCCGCTGATATGGGGTATCCAGATCAGGCCGATCACCCAAACGTGGTTTCAGCCATTGATGACGCTCTTGACCGGATCTCTGCCGCTGGCATTGCATCCGGCATCTTGATGATGGATATCGCGCGGGCACAGGCCTATCGTGATCGGGGCGTTGGATTTCTGGCCGTAGGTGCAGACACCGGTGTCTTACGACAGGGACTGGTCTCGTTACGATACAAATTCTGAAGCTATTTCCGACATCTTTGCCTGTAAGCGTGATTGGGCATGTTCAGGTATATTGCTGCTCCTGTCTGTATTTTGGCTGATGTGTATGCTTGGGCCAACGCGGGCGCTCTGACAAGGGATCCTGAGGTAGTCTGGCACAGCAAACATGTTCGGCATCCTGCTGTGCCACTATTCGAGCCGGTCGCTCCCCTCCGGAATCAATTGTTGGCCCTCTTGCCAAACCAAAACCCCTTGCGTATACGCGCAGTAACAGCGGCGCGTCGGGTCACTCCGAAGCCCACCGGAACATCAGGCGGGCCGCGAGCCCGTTTTTTATTTTCTGGATCCAAGATGTCTGATCTGATCGCCAAAGCCCCAATGGATCGCCGATTGGCTGAAATCCTGAGCCCCGTCATCGAAGACATGGGGTTCGAACTGGTGCGCATTCGCCTGATGGGTGGAAAGACCTCCACACTTCAAATCATGGCAGAGCGGCCTGAAGGCGGGATCGAAGTGGATGACTGTGCTCAGATATCGATTGCGGTCAGTGCGACACTGGACGTGGAAGATCCAATTATCGATGCCTATACACTTGAGGTCTCATCACCCGGCATCGACCGCCCTCTTACTCGGCTCAAAGATTTCGAAACCTTCGAAGGCTACGAGGCCAAATTAGAGACCCTTGATCTGGTTGCAGGACGCAAACGGTTCAAAGGCGAATTGGCTGGTGTTGAAAATGGCGAGGTTTTGATCAACGTAGAAGAAGGCACGATTGGCCTTCAATTCGATTGGTTGGCAGATGCCAAGTTGATTTTGACCGACGATCTCATCACTGAAATGCTGCGCGCACGCAAAGCCGCGTCCCCAAACCCTGAACAATTCGACGACATCATCGAGACCTCTGGGTCCGAAGAGGAGGAATAAACAGATGGCCATCACCTCAGCCAATCAGTTAGAGCTGCTGCAAACTGCCGAAGCCGTTGCCCGCGAAAAGATGATCGACCCCGGTCTGGTTGTTGAGGCCATGGAAGAAAGCCTCGCTCGCGCGGCCAAGTCGCGCTACGGCAGCGAAATGGATATCCGTGTTTCAATTGATCGGAAAACCGGTCGCGCAACATTTACGCGTGTGAGAACGGTGGTCGAAGAAGAGTTGCTGGAAAATTACCAGTCCGAGATGACGGTCGAGACAGCCAAGCAATATCTTGAAAATCCAGCCGTGGGCGACACATTTGTGGAGGAAGTTCCACCAGTGGAACTGGGCCGAATCGCAGCACAAAGCGCCAAGCAGGTCATCTTGCAAAAGGTGCGTGAAGCGGAGCGCGATCGCCAGTATGAAGAATTCAAAGATCGGGCTGGCACGATCATCAACGGCCTCGTGAAACGTGAGGAATACGGCAATGTGATCGTTGACGTCGGTCGGGGTGAAGGCATTCTGCGCCGGAATGAGAAAATCGGACGGGAAAGCTATCGCCCGAACGATCGGATCCGCTGTTATGTCAAGGATGTGCGCCGTGAATCGCGCGGTCCACAGATTTTTCTGTCCAGAACCGATCCGCAGTTCATGGCCGAGCTGTTCAAGATGGAAGTTCCTGAAATCTACGACAACATAATTGAAATCAAAGCCGTTGCACGCGACCCCGGCTCACGCGCCAAAATCGCCGTGATCAGCTATGATGGCGGCATTGACCCTGTCGGGGCCTGCGTTGGCATGCGAGGCAGCCGTGTTCAGGCAGTCGTTAATGAACTGCAGGGGGAAAAGATTGACATTATCCCTTGGTCGGATGACTTGCCAACGTTCCTTGTGAATGCGCTTCAACCGGCAGAGGTATCAAAGGTCGTTTTGGACGAGGATGCGGAGCGGATCGAGGTTGTCGTTCCAGATGAACAGCTTTCGCTGGCGATTGGCCGCCGTGGACAAAACGTGCGCTTGGCCAGCCAACTGACCGCGTTGGACATTGATATCATGACCGAAGAAGACGACAGCAAACGTCGTCAGGCAGAGTTTGAAGAGCGTACGCGGCTCTTTATGGACACTTTGGATCTGGACGAGTTTTTCGCGCAGCTCTTGGTCTCTGAGGGTTTTACCAATCTCGAGGAAGTTGCCTATGTCGAGCTGGACGAGCTTTTGGTCATTGACGGTGTCGATGATAGTACAGCCTCCGAATTACAGACACGGGCGCGCGAGTACTTAGAAGAACAAGCCCGCCTGGCATTGGAAAACGCACGTTCGATGGGCGTTGACGAGGGACTTATAGAGTTTGAGGGCCTGTCGCCACAAATGCTCGAAGCGCTCGCAAAAGATGGTGTAAAAACGCTGGAAGACTTTGCAACCTGTGCCGACTGGGAATTGGCAGGTGGCTGGACGACCGTTGATGGTCAGCGCGTCAAAGACGACGGTTTGCTGGAGCATCTCGACGTCAGTCTTGAAGACGCACAAGAAATGGTCATGACGGCCCGCGTGTTGCTTGGCTGGGTCGATCCAACCGAACTGGTGGGCGACACAGAGGACGAAGCAATCGAAGACTCTGAGGAGTGATTCTTTAATGAGCCGTGGTGGCCAGAGCAAAGCCCACGACACCGGGCCGGAACGTCGATGCATCGTGACGGGCGTAAGCCAGCCGCGAACCGGCTTGCTGCGCTTTGTGCTGGCCCCAGACGGACAATTGGCGCCTGATTTGATGGCTAAGCTTCCCGGACGCGGGATTTGGGTTTCTGCGGATCGTGGGTCCCTCACCAAAGCAATTGAAAAAGGTCTGTTCGGACGGGCAGCGCGAACTGCGGTAATCGTTCCGGACAGGCTTCCAGACTTGATAGAAACTCTTTTGGCACGGCGTGTGGTTGACTTGATAAGTTTAGCACGCAAATCTGGTGATGCCGTGGCGGGATATGAAAAGGTCAAGTCTTGGCTTGATAAGGAAGAGGCGCAAATCCTCATTCAGGCTAACGACGGATCCGCGCGTGGAAAGTCTAAACTTTCGACACCACACCATGGAAATTACATTGGTTGGTTAAGCGCAGATGAATTGGGAGTCGCTTTTGGGCGACAAACTGTGATACACGCTGCGCTTCGCGCTGGCGGATTGTCTAATCGTGTTGTAGACGATGCCCTGAGATTAAAGGGCATGCGGGTCGCGAGCGACGATCAGGGACTCGACGGCAGGGGCCGTCGGAAAGGATATGAGACTTTATGAGCGATAACGACGGCAAAAAGACTTTGGGTCTGCGCGGTGGGTCCCGTTCGGGGAACGTGAAGCAAAGCTTCAGTCATGGGCGCACCAAAAACGTCGTGGTGGAAACCAAACGCAAACGCGTTGTGGTTCCCAAGCCGGGTGCAGGCAAGCCTGCCGGCGGCTCGGCCGGCGGACAACCCGGTGGGTCAGGCGCACGCCGCCCCGCCGGTATTTCAGACGCTGAAATGCAGCGCCGCCTCAAGGCGTTGCAAGCTGCGAAAGCCCGCGAAGCCGAAGAGACGGCAAAGCGCGAGGCGGCTGAAAAGGCCCGTGCAGAAGAACGTAATAGGCTGCGCGCCGAAAAAGAGCAAAAAGAGCGCGAGCAACGCGAGGCTGAGGAAGCCGCGCGTCGCAAAGTCGAGGAAAAAGAACGGCTTCAGCGCGAAGCCGAGGATGCAGCCAAACGCGCAGCTGCTGCGGAAAAGGCAGCCGCGGCAAGGCCGGTGGAAAAACCAGCCAGCACTTCGGCGTCCCGCCCGTCACCTGCATCGCGACCAGCGCCAGCAGCAACACCGCGAAAAAGTGATCGCGAACGCGAGGACCGTGGCCGCAATCAACGTGGACGCGGGGATGACGGAGGCCGCCGTTCGGGTAAGCTGACCCTGAACCAGGCACTCACCGGCGGAGAAGGCGGTCGTCAAAAATCGCTTGCTGCAATGAAACGGAAACAAGAGCGTGCGCGGCAGAAAGCCATGGGTGGTGTGCAAGCACGTGAAAAGGTTGTTCGTGACGTGCAATTGCCCGAAGCCATTACTGTCGGCGAACTGGCCAACCGCATGGCGGAACGCGTTGCGGATGTGGTCAAATCGCTGATGCAGAATGGTATCATGGCGACGCAGAACCAATCGATCGATGCAGACACTGCCGAACTTGTGATCGAAGAGTTTGGGCACAAGGTGACTCGTGTTTCGGATGCTGATGTCGAAGACGTCATTCAAGATACAAGCGACGATCCCGACGATCTTCAGGCACGCCCACCGGTTATTACGATCATGGGCCATGTGGACCACGGGAAAACGTCTTTGCTGGATGCGATTCGGAAAACCAAAGTGGTGGCTGGCGAAGCCGGCGGAATTACCCAACATATCGGCGCCTATCAGGTTAAAACCGACGGTGGCGTAACGCTGAGCTTCTTGGATACTCCCGGTCACGCCGCGTTCACGTCGATGCGTTCGCGTGGTGCACAAGTGACAGACATCGTGGTTTTGGTCGTTGCGGCTGACGATTCGGTCATGCCTCAGACGGTTGAAGCGATCAATCATGCAAAGGCCGCTAAGGTCCCGATGATCGTCGCAATCAACAAGATAGACCGCCCTGCTGCAGATGCCACCAAAGTGCGAACAGAGTTGTTGCAGCACGAGGTGATCGTGGAGGCAATGTCTGGCGAGGTCCAGGATGTTGAAGTGTCGGCAATCACTGGCCAAGGTCTCGACGAATTGCTTGAAGCCATTGCTCTGCAAGCAGAGATTCTCGAGCTGAAAGCCAACCCAAAGCGCGCAGCGATGGGCGCAGTCATTGAAGCGCAATTGGATGTCGGTCGAGGTCCTGTTGCGACCGTTTTGGTACAAAATGGCACACTAAACCGCGGCGATATTTTTGTTGTTGGCGAACAGTATGGCAAGGTCAGGGCTCTTATCAACGATAAGGGCGATCGTGTGAATGTTGCCGGGCCTTCGGTTCCGGTTGAGGTCTTGGGATTAAACGGCACCCCCGAAGCCGGCGATGTTCTCAATGTTGTCGACACCGAGGCCCAAGCACGTGAAATTGCCGAATATCGTGCGAATCTTGCCAAGGAAAAACGCGCCGCTGCGGGTGCGGCAACCACTCTTGAACAATTGATGAAAAAGGCAAAAGACGACGAAAGCGTGTCTGAACTGCCAATCCTTGTCAAAACCGATGTTCAGGGCTCTGCCGAGGCAATTGTCCAAGCCATGGAGAAAATCGGAAATGACGAAGTCCGCGTGCGCGTGCTTCACTCGGGCGTTGGAGCCATTACAGAGACGGACATCGGATTGGCCGAAGCCAGCGGTGCGCCGGTGTTCGGATTTAATGTTCGTGCGAATGCGTCTGCTCGGAACACGGCCAATCAAAAAGGCGTCGAGGTTCGGTATTACAGTGTCATCTATGATCTGGTTGATGATGTTAAAGCCGCAGCCTCTGGGCTTCTTTCGGCCGAAATCCGCGAAAAGTTTATCGGTTATGCCAACATCAAGGAGGTGTTCAAAGTCTCGGGTGTCGGCCGGGTCGCTGGCTGTCTGGTAACAGAGGGCGTCGCTCGCCGGTCCGCTGGCGTTCGGCTTTTGCGTGATAACGTTGTGATCCACGAAGGTACGCTCAAAACCCTCAAACGCTTCAAGGATGAAGTTCCCGAAGTTCAGTCCGGACAGGAGTGCGGCATGGCGTTCGAAAACTACGAGGACATTCGACCAAATGATGTCATCGAAATTTTTGAGCGTGAAGAGGTTCAAAGAACACTGTCATAAGTCGTAACAGTCTGCCTGATGCATTTAACGCCGCCCCTTGTGAGCGGCGTTGATCATTTTGAGCCAAGATAAAATCAGGCGCCATCGGCTGATGTCGGGGACCTCACTTGACGCCACGTGGTTACAGGGGCGGGTTGATGGCGTCGCCGGTCACATACCCTGCGGTCGTCAAGAAATACCAAAAGCACCAGAAAACACCTTTGGCAGCATCGTTTATGTAAGTCAGGGAATTCCTCTTGGATGCGGCGGGAAAAGCGGCCAATGTTGGGGCGTTGGATGACACCAGACAAGGGCACAGCCTCGGCGGGATCGACAGCAACATGTTGATACGGTTATGCGGCAGAATACCTCTGACGAGAACGACGTCCAGTTCTTTGCACGTCTGTTTCATGACCCCCGGACCTGTGCACACATAAGAAAATCAAAACGATCGGCGAAAAGTGACGGTACATTGTTAAGCCCGGCCTACAAACAGCAAGCCCTAACCAATGTTCGTAGTCCTTCCACAGGGCGCGTCACAAAACCGGAACGGTATCTTCGTCACCACCTGCAGGTAGGTCTCGTTCACAGCCGTTCAGGACATTCTGCGCTTCTGGAAAGAACTATTCGGCACGCAACCGGAAAGAGTTGTTTTATCAATCCCGGTTCTTTGATGTTGGGAACGACGACTTGTTCTAGAAACCACTCACAACTTAAACGCCTTCACCTCTCAGTATAGAGACATCGCCAAGAATCGGCGCCCTAATCGGCCGGGTGCAACACGCATGACCACAGGCTTGGTGGGTTCACCGCGAAAAGGCTATCAGGATCACTCTTAACCGATGAGAGACTGGCGGACTGATGTGCAACGACCTCCAGATCAAAGTGGGAATCACATAATCATTTGAAGAAGGGTTCACAAAAGAGGTGCTTTCGCCGGATTATGTGATCTTAACCTCGATCTCTCCAATCCCATCCACACCTCCGCGCAAGATATCTCCGGGATAACATGCAGCAACACCTGCTGGCGTGCCTGTCATCACCAGATCACCCGCTGATACCGCCATAGATTGCGACAGCACAGATACGACTTCTGCCACAGACCAAATTAAATCAGAAATATCAGCTGATTGCCGTGTTTGTCCATTTGCCTGCAACCAAATCCGCCCTGTTTGCAAAGATGGCACCTGCGCCAGCGGAACAAGAGGTCCGATCGGGGCAGACATGTCAAAGGCTTTGCCCCATTCCCAAGGGCGACCCATTTTCTTGGCCTGTGCCTGCAGATCCCTACGGGTAAGATCAATGCCGACGCCTGCACCCCAGATGCACGCCAACGCCTCTTTCTCGGACAGGTTCGACCCACCAGATCCAAGTGCCAGAACAAGCTCGATTTCGTGATGAAGATCCGACGTCTGCGGGGGATAGGGAACCATTCCTGCATCACAGACCGCATCCGCAGGTTTCATGAAAAAAAAGGGCAGCTCGCGATCCGGATCTTTGCCCATTTCACGCGCGTGGGCCGCGTAATTTCGCCCGACACAAAATACACGCCGGATAGGAAATCGCGCGTGTGTCCCTACGACGGCAAGGCTGGCCTGCGGTGGAGATGGGAAAACAAAGTTTGTCATAGATCAATCTCAAGGATACCATCGGAGTTCAGAGCGCGGCTTTGGCACAAAATGATACGCTGCTCACGTTGTTTTTTCGACAAAACGAAATCACGGTGTTCGACTTCGCCTGCAATCAATCCGCATTGGCACACACCACAAATGCCATCAGCACATTTTACATCTACGTGAAACCCCTTGCGGGCCAAAGCATCCGTCGCCTTTTCATCTTTGCCAACCAGGATATCACACTGCGACCGCACCAAGCGAAGCGTAAAGGGGTGGTTTTCAAACTCTGGCTGTTCTGGAACCGCAAAATATTCAAAATGTTGTGCAACATCTGGAAAACCCGCGGCTGTCGCAGCCTCCAAAACAGATGTCATGTATCTTTCTGGACCGCAGGTATATACGTGCTGCCCAGCGATATACTCTGACAAAATTCTGGTCAGGTCGGCGCGCGTTTTCTCTTTTGAAATATACACAAACACCCGATCAGCCCATGGCATATCGGAAAGGTCCTCAAGAAACCCTGCTGTTTCTCTTGAAGATACAGAATAATGCAACGAAAATTCCCGACCAAGCCCGTGTAGGCGGTGGGCCATTGCAATCATCGGCGTGATGCCAATCCCGCCACCCATGAGAAAGCTGTGTTTGGCATCTTCAACCAAGGGAAAATGGTTGATCGGACGAGAGACAAAAACTTTTCGTCCTTCGCGAAAGATACGTTGCAGTAATTGCGACCCTCCCCTGCCCTCATCTTCGCGCAGCACGGCAATCTGATATCGAGCCCGGTCTGCCGGATCTCCGCACATTGAATATTGACGCAGAAATTCGGGTGCCACGACAACGTCAAGATGCGAGCCAGCCTCCCACTTGGGAAGGTCAGTGCCATCTAAACTGGACAATTCATACTTGGTGACGCCCTCGCCCATGACCTCGACCTTTGCGACCTGAACTTGGATTACAGGACTGTCGACGTCATTGGTGTAGCGGTGAATTTTTGACGTATCGCCATTTTTCAGTTTGTTTTGATACGCCTCGGCCGTAATCATGGCCTGATACGCCTCTATCCCCGCTTCACGGTCCATAGGAAACGGATAGGGATGCGGATGTGGGGCTAAGGGTGCGGGATAGACCGCAAGGGTCTGGTCTTCGTATTTCAGATCCAGATCCGTTTGCAAATCACGGGTGTTGACGGGTTTGTCCGTGGGGGCATAGGCACCGTCAGACTGCAGTTCGATATCCCACCACCACTTCTTTACCGGGTTGATGCCTCCACGACCTGCCATATCGTCCAGTTTAGCCAGTAAAGGTGCCGCACCGGGCATATTCATTGCCGCCCACCTGAACGGGGCTTCGGCAAAGAGACCCTCAAGATTCCATGGACAGGTTTTCATACAGCGACCACACATCGCCCCGCCCGGCGTTGTAATCCTGTACGAGGCGCATTTCTGGCTGTCCGATTTCCAGATCTCGTAACCATTGAACATCAGCTTGGGACCAGCCGTGATTGCGCCAGACGGGCATTCGCGCGCGCATTTATTACAACTTTCACAAAACCGCTGAAGTCCAAAATCAATGGGTTTATCATGCCCGATGGGCATATCGGTTGTGACGACTCCGGATTTAAGGCGCGGTCCGAGGAACGGGTTTAGGATGACCTCTCCGATCCGGCTGACCTCCCCCAGTCCGGACAAAAGCAACAAGGGTGGCTGCAGAACCTCTCCATCCAGAACGGTGTGCGCTTTGGCCGTATATCCCAAATTGCGTATTTGCTGCGCAATGATACCACCAAGCAGGGAAAACCTGAGATAGGCGCGCATGGACTGGGCAACGCTGATCCAGTCATCACCGCTGGCCCCTTCCATTGTTTCAAACCCCTGATCTACGATCATACTGATCGCCTGATCGTGTGGCGGCTCAAGCACGGAACCGGCAGCATCGTGACTATACCATGTCCAGTCAGGGCATCGACTGGTGCCCACAGCGTCTAAACCAAGAAAATAACTGGCTGCCCGCAAATTTTGTGCGCTCTCTTCGGGGTCTTGGTCAAAACGGTCATGTCCGGCTGGCCCGTCCTGTAAC
>JAYQEA010000047.1:8119-11541 GCA_038138625.1 Roseivivax sp. | reverse complement strand
GCGCCCAACAATCGACGCAAGGCCATGGAAGACGCTGCCTTTCGCACATAATGCCCGCCCGTTGCGGCCTGTTGATTTGCCTTACCCATGTCACCGAACTGGGCCCGGGCAAACATATCCGCACGTTTGGGAACGCGTGCCACATTTGCTTCGTCAATATACGTTGTGGGACGATCCACCCTGTTCAGAGTTTCAAATGGATGCGGTCCATCAACAAAGCGGCGCTTGGCATATGGATCCTGTGTGCGTGCAGATTTCGCACTGTGGCGCCCAAGACGCCAATTCACGCCACGCAGGTCGTGTTGCGGCTGCGCCTCTAACGGTGCCAGAGGGTGATCCCGAGCCAGTTCAAGCGTCGTTGACACGGCCGCCAACCCAAAGTTTTTACCAATCCAAGGGGCGGCCAGATGTTGATCCTTGACAACCGCCAGACCAGACGCAACGGCAAGATAATTTAAATCCAGATCCGAAGTCGTCGCACTGTGGGCTTTGGCCTCCCAACCCAAAACGCGAATATAGTTCGCAAGGACAGTGGCTGTTTCCGCAGCCCTGAGCGCGCTGCGCTGTTCCATGGCGCCATCAATCCAGTCGAAACCCGGCTCGTCGGGCCATGGTGCACGCGGGCTTTCATGCAAAATCACCAGCACATGTGTGTGCGTATCAATCGGGCGCGGCGTAGCCTCGAGGCTCTCGCGAAGGTCTGCCATAATCAGATCAATACCCGCCGCCAAAGTCTTGGTTTGACGCGTTCTTAGCATTTCGGCCAGCATCGGAATTCCTGGATTGACCATCGGCTTTTCCAGACGCGCCTTTGACGGCATCTGCGCCACCCCCATCATGCTGGCATCCTGAAAGTAACCAAATGCCTTGAGATGGTTGGCACGTTCACTCAGATCACACGGGATCGTTGAGCGGACCGGTGCGACCAAGCCGTCGCGAATGGTATCCATCATCGCCATAAACGGCGACATTGCATTGACAATGTTCTGGGGTGTTTGGGACCTGTCAAACGACAACTGCATCATGGCAGGAACATCACATACGGCCTCATCAGTCCTTATCAGACGTTCTAGCGCGTAGGGACCCAGATGAACCGGACGCTTTCGGTCGGAAAATAAACGTTGCGGCATGACTGTTGGCCTCCCTGTCGAGCAACCTATCGTTTCTAGGTGTGGCTACAAGCCTTCTTGAGGACCCGACACACAACAGCTACACCGCATCCACGCGCACATCGGAGAGCCCAATGCCCCAGTTTCTTGCCACAACAGATGCGGATTTTAACGTCAAGTTTCAGTCATTGCTGTCTGCAAAACGCGAAGACAGTCCTGATGTGGATGCCGTTGTCGCCGAAATCATTGCTGATGTGCGCAATCGCGGTGATACCGCTGTTTTGGATCTGACAGCGCGCTTTGACAGATTACAGCTGACAGCAGATGATTTGCGGTTAAGCCCCGAGCGGATCAAGGCAGAAATTGCCCGCGTGCCAGAGGCCGAAGCCGCGGCCTTGCATCATGCAGCTGACCGGATCGCCGCATACCACAAAAGACAAATGCCGACAGACGAGAGGTGGCAAGACGAAAGTGGTGCAGAACTGGGCTGGCGCTGGACACCGGTTTCAGCGGCGGGTTTGTATGTTCCGGGGGGGCTGGCCAGCTATCCGTCCTCTGTTTTGATGAACGCCATTCCAGCAAAAGTCGCGGGCGTGCCGCGATTGGCCGTGACGGTGCCAACGCCTGATGGCCAAATCAATCCTCTGGTGATCCTTGCCGCTCAAATCGCCGGGGTGGATGAGATTTACCGGATTGGAGGTGCCCAGGCCATTGCCGCACTGGCCTATGGCACCAACACCATAGCCCCCGTAGATAAAATCACCGGGCCGGGGAACGCCTTTGTCGCCGCTGCCAAGCGACGGGTTTTCGGCAAGGTTGGTATTGATATGATCGCAGGGCCCTCGGAAATTCTGGTCATCGCCGACGCCGATAACGATCCCGACTGGATTGCGTTGGATTTGCTTAGTCAGGCGGAACATGACGAAAGCGCCCAATCGATCCTTGTCACAGATGATGCCGCATTTGCCAGGGCCGTCTCCGCGGCGGTAGATGCCCGCCTTGAGACTTTGGAACGCAAGGCGATCGCCGGTGCAAGTTGGCGCGATTTTGGCGCGATGATCGTCGCGCGGGACCTGAACGAAGCAGCCCTCTTGTCCAATCGAATCGCACCAGAGCATCTAGAGCTGTGCGTTGCCAATCCCGATGACCTGGCGTCCAAAATTACCCATGCAGGGGCAATTTTTCTGGGTCAATGGACACCCGAGGCGATCGGCGATTACGTTGGTGGTCCCAACCATGTGTTGCCAACCGCGCGGTCTGCACGCTTTTCATCCGGACTGTCAGTGTTGGATTTCATGAAGCGTACCACCATGGCCCGCATGACACCTGCCTCGTTACGTCAAATCGGACCTGACGCAGAAATTCTGGCGCGATCTGAAAATCTAGAGGCGCATGGTCTCTCGGTCACGGCACGCCTTGCGCGGTTGAACCGGCCGGCGGACACTTAATCCGACGCGGAACGATTAAAAGGTTTGACAGAGGGCACCTCCTCAACATTACTAAACTGTGTAGTAAAGTTTTGAGGTGGCCATGCTGCAAGAAATTCCCGAAGGCAAATGGATTGCCAGCTTCCGGCGTGTTTTGGCACTGAACGGGATCGCGCAAGGCACCTCTGTCGCGATTGTCGCAGAGTCCCAGTCTCGCCCCATCCTGCGGCAACTGTGCGAAATTGCTCTTTACGAACTGGGGGCATCCTATGCCACTATTTGCCTGCCCACACCCGAGCAAACTGCCCCCGTACCTGTAAAATCAACTGGTGCCTCGAATGCAATTGCTGGCAAGCGCCATGTCATCGAGGCGCTAAAAGCAGTCGAGGTCATTGTCGATGTCACGGTAGAAGGTTTGTTGCACGCCGAAGAATGGCCCGAAATAGAAACCGCCGGGGCCCGTCTATTTGTTGTGTGCAATGAACACCCCGAAATTCTTGAACGTACAGAACCGCAGGCCGAGTTGGGCCCAAAGGTCGCCCGTGGCATCAAGATGCTGCAAGATGCCTCCACGATGCGCATCACCAGCGCAGCAGGTACGAATCTGACAGTCGACATCCGCGATGCACCGTGTGGCGGCACTCCGGGATACACGACTGTCCCGGGCGGGGTGGCGCATTGGCCGGGTGGCTTATGTTTGTGTTTTCCCGGGCCAAACACGGTGAATGGACGCATTGTCATGGCACCGGGCGACATGAACTTGACGTTCAAAACCTATTTATCGGCCCCAATCGACTTTACGATCGAAAACGACTTTGTCCGCAAAATCACGGGCGATAGCCTAGATGCCGAGTTGTTTCGCGAATATCTATCTGCCTGGAAGGAC
>JAYQEA010000047.1:0-8109 GCA_038138625.1 Roseivivax sp. | reverse complement strand
GGAAGGACCCAATGGCCTATGGGTTAAGTCATGTCGGGTGGGGAATGAACCCACGCGCGCGTTGGGAGTCTTTGGCGCTTTATGACAAGCGAGACATTCAATCGACGGAATTCCGCGCATGGGCTGGAAACTTTCTATGGTCAACCGGATCCAATCAATACGCCGGTCGCTTTAGCCTGGGTCATTTTGATCTGCCGATGCGGGGATGTTCCATTTTCCTGGATGACACAGCGGTGGTCCTCGATGGCGCCTTGCAAGGAGAGTTGGCATGACATTTCACGACTATTACGACGTGTCCCGCTTTCGTCCCGAACATATTGCCATGCTGGAACGGATTAATGAATTAGGTCCGGCATTTGCCGAACGCGCCGTGCAGCACGATCTGGAGGCCAGCTTTCCAACGCAAAACTATGTGGATCTGGCCGACGCCGGATTTCTAAAGCTTGTTATTCCCCAAGAGTTTGGAGGCCTTGGCTTTAGCCTCGGCGAATATGCCACAATCGGAGCAGAGATCGGTAAATATTGCGGCGCGACCGCTCTGACCTTTAACATGCACACGTCTTCCATGATGTGGTTGCGGTTCATGTTTGACATGGACAATCTCACCCCGACAGAAAAAGCCGCTTTTGGGCGGATGCGTGCCAAACAATTCCCTAAGGTCGTGGAAGACGGCGCAGTTTTTTCACAGCCTATCTCCGAAGGTGGTGCAAACTGGACATCGGATCCCATAAAAACCAACTGCAGACGCGTGGATGGGGGATGGCTGATCAACGGATTCAAAAAATTTGCCTCGTTGTCAGGACATTGCGACTATTATTCGATTGTTTGCACCGAACATTTCGACGGCCAGCCCCCGCGTCACGAGGACACGATGGACTTTGCCGTACATAAGGATGCACCCGGGTTGTCAGTCATCGGAGATTGGGATCCGATCGGCATGCGTGGAACTGTCAGCAGGGATCTGGTTCTGAAAGACGTCTTTGTGAGCGAGGACGACCTGATGATGCCCGCCGGTGTGTTCGGAAAAACATTGTCTCAGTGGCCGCATATGATGGCAACGCTGACGCCTGCCTACATGGGTGTGGCACAATCAGCGTATGACTTTACAGTGAAATACCTGCGCGGAGAAACACCGGGCTGCCCCCCGATCGACCGGCGCATCTATCCGACCAAACGCGCCGCTGTGGGACGAATGTTCCAAAAACTGACCGAAATGCGGTCTTTGTGGACCCAAGCCTTTTTTGAGGCGCGCCCTTTCCCTTCTAAATCAGAGGTCATGCGCGTTTACGCTGCGCAATATGCCGTGATGGAAGGTGTGCAGGAAATTGCGGCACTGGCCATCCGCACATGCGGAGGTCAATCCATGCTTAAAACGCTCCCTCTTGAGCGGATTTATCGTGACAGCCGGTGCGGCGCATTAATGCTGCCGTATACGACTGAAATCATGGAAGATTATTTGTCTGTCATGTCTGTCTACGATATGGATGATATTGACACACTACAAGCCGATACCGCATCTGCACGTATTTCGATGTGGCGACCCGAGGGATAAACAATGCCGCAGCATCGGGTCCAGTGTCACAGACAGATCCCCCGCAAAGCAGCAGAAGTCTGGCAAGTGCTGGCTGGATTTGATCTGGGCTGGCATCCGGGAATTGCGCAATGTGATGTGTTTCGGGGCCCGTCCGGGGCCTTGTTGCGCCGTTTCAAGGATGTCAGCGGACAGGTCTACGAAGAACAACGCAGTTACATAAGTCACAGCGACCGGGTACTGGGTTACGAGTTGCTGGATGGTATCGACGGGCTTCTGCGCTATTGCGCCGAAGTCTCTGTTGAAAATGCAGGTCCGCACTGCCGGGTGACCTGGACCGCCAATATCTCAGCCCAAAACCCACGTGGTCAGGACATTGCCCGCGGCACGACAGCGATTTTTGAAACCGCGCTGACGGCGTTGGCCACCGCAGCCATGCCAAAATCGATCGTATCCAAAAAGCCTCGGCCCGCTCCTTTGAGCGAACGGATACTCTCGACAGAGCCCAAACTGCATCTTTTGCATGGTCCGATGGACCCTGACGAGGCACCGTTGGTTTTGTTCCTGCATGGCATCGGGGGCAATGCAACCAACTGGACCGACCAGCTATCGCAGCTTGGACCAAAATACAGGGTCGCTGCGCTCAATCTGCGAGGCTATGGTGGCAGTCACCTCGGCGCAGAGCCCACCCGGATCGAAGACCACTGCGCCGATATTCTTGCGGTCCAAACAGCTTTTGGTGCGCATAAGCTGGTCCTTGTCGGGCTAAGCCTTGGCGCATGGATCGCAACAAGCTTTGCGATGCGCCACAGCGACCAACTGGCCGGATTGGTTTTGGCGGGTGGTTGCACCGGCATGTCAGAGGCACCAGCCAATGTACGTGACAGCTTTCGCACAGCACGCGAAGCACCTTTGGACGCAGGCAAAACGCCCGCAGATTTCGCGGCCGACGTTGTAACACTTATTGCAGGTCCGCAGGCAACTCCATCACAACGCGCGTCTTTGTTGGGGTCCATGTCAGAGATCCCAGCCAATACCTATCGCGACGCATTGCACTGTTTTTGCAACCCTACGGAACGCTTTGACTTTGATCGAATTGACTGCCCCGTACTGATGATGACAGGCGCACATGATACCCTCGCCCCCCCAACCGAAATTAGAGACGTTGCCAATACGATCCGACACGCACGCGCAACACGATCAGATGTCCAATTCGAAGCCCTGCCTGCTGCCGGGCATGTTTGCAACCTCGAGGCTCCTGACGACTTTAACGCCTATCTCGAAACATTTCTGCAGCGCCTGCCGGGAACCGTACGCGGTGGGAAATTAACCGCCCTGGAGCGCCAAAAGGCCAAACATGATCACATCCTGTCTGCCGCACATATCGAATTCTGCGCTACGGGGTTTGATGGGGCGTCAATGGATCGGATTGCAGAGCGTGCCGATGTCTCAAAACCCACCCTCTACCAATATTTTGGCAATAAAGATCAACTCTTCAGTGCTGTATTAAGCAGAGGCAAAACCCATATCATTGCACCGCTGCTCTCCACTCAGGGATCATTGGCCGACCGATTATGGCGCTTTGCCTGGACCTATGCAGATTTCGTTTTGCGGCCGGACATGCTATCTTTGGCGCGGCTCATTCTGGGCGAAGCACAACGCCGACCCGAAGCCGCCAAAGCCTATCACGACAATGGGCCAGGGCGTGCACTGGAAGGATTGGTGGATTTCATCATGGATCAAGCCGCAAAAGGAAATCTTAAAACCGACGCTCCGGATTTGGCAGCCCAAGATTTATGGTCTCTCATTTTATCTGGCCCAAGGGACCACCATTTGCATCACGTGGACAGCCCCCCTGATAACAGCCACCTCTCGCGCGTTATCTCTCATGGTCTGGAGATCTTTTTGCGGATCTATGCAACAGACCCTCAAGAGCAGATAAAGATACTGTACAGTCTTACGGCTCCGCGCCAATCGAATTGATGCCCGCCACTGGAAAACACCGGTCACAAAATACTTTGGGAAATCAAACTCAGGCCTCCGAGAACAATGCAATCCTTGAAAAGTTGCAAAACAGCAGCTTTACCTTATTCAAAGAACACAGCCATCCACCACTGGGACGACCTTATGGAAAGCGATTATGTCATCATCGGAGGCGGCGTGGTGGGTCTCTCGGTCGCGTGGGGTTTGCTGCGGCGCGGACGATCTGTCACGGTGATCGACGGAGATGACGGATCCTTTCGCGCAAGCCGCGGAAATTTCGGACTGGTCTGGGTGCAGTCAAAAGGGATGAAGCAACCGCAATACGCCCGCTGGTCCCAAACATCGGCGGCGATATGGGCCGATTTTGCGGCCGAATTGGGCGATAACACGGGACACACCGTGCCACTTGAACAAAAGGGCGGCTATGATCTGCATTTCTCGGAAGAGACGCTCCATGCAACAATAGACACCTACGAAACCCTAAAAACGCAATTGGATGGTAACTATCCCTACGACGTTTTGGGACACAACGCCTTGCGCAAGGAAGAGCCGTACATCGGGCCAAAGGTCGTTGGTGCTATCCTGCATCATCAAGATGGCCATGCAAATCCGCTAAAACTTTTGATGGCTCTGGCCACAGATGTGCGAAAGATGGGGGGGCAGGTTCTCACGGGACAGACGGTTACCGATGTGGCCAAGCCTGATTCATTTCGGGTAACGTGCAAAGACGGATTAACCCTGAGCGCGGACAGGGTTGTGCTTTCGGCAGGACTTGGGGCACTGCAGTTGGGACCCCGTATGGGGTTTAAGGCTCCAATACGCCCCCAAAGAGGTCAGGTTCTTATTACTGAAAAATTGCCAAAACTGATCAACCGCCCGTCTTTGATCGCGCGTCAGGTGGATGAAGGTGGCATTCAAATCGGCGCCACCAATGAAGAGGTCGGCATGGATGATCGCGTAACGCAACCGGCCGTGTCGGCGCTGGCAGCCGAGGCAATTACCGCCTACCCCGCACTGGCACGCGCGCAACTGGTGCGCAGTTGGGGTGCGTTGCGGGTCCTGTCGCCAGATGGTTTGCCAATATATCAAGAAAGCGCAGATATGCCCGGCGCTTATCTGGTGACATGCCATAGTGGCATTACTCTGGCCGCCGCCCATGCACGTCTTTTACCCGATTGGCTGGAGCATACCGATTCAGCCCCAAATCTGGAGGTCTTTAGTGAAAACCGCTTCGACTTTTCGTGAACTGACCAGAGAGCCGCGTGTGGAAGTGACACTTGACGGCAAAAAGCTTTGCCTGACGGATGGGGCAAACCTCGCTGCGGCCTTACTGGTTGCCGGTGTCACGACATTCCGGAAAACCCCAGTCTCAGACACCCCACGCGGACCGTTTTGCATGATGGGCACATGCTTTGATTGTTTGGTCGAAATTGACGGTGTCGCCAGACAGGCCTGCATGCTGAACGTGCGTGCGGGTTTGGCAATGATACGTTTGCCAGACGCACAGGTTCCCAATGCAGAAACCTGACCTTGTTATAGTTGGTGCAGGACCCGCTGGCATGGCCGCTGCAAATAAGGCAGCAGAATTGGGCCTAAAGGTCTGTATTCTCGATGAGCAGTCCAGCCCAGGAGGCCAGATTTACCGCGACGTCGATCGGGTTGCACCGATACGCGGTGATGCCCTTGGGGCGGATTACACCTATGGAACCCGGCTCACCGACAAGCTGCACCATGCAAACATTGTCCATATTTACGGCGCTACAGTCTGGGCTATCGAAAAGGGATTTTGCGTGTCCTACACCCAAAACGGGCGCGGTGCACAGATCATGGCCGATCATATCTTGCTGGCAACTGGTGCTCTTGAACGGCCAATGCCAATTCCGGGATGGACCCTGCCGGGCGCAATGACCGCAGGCGCCGGGCAAATCCTATTCAAACAGTCTGGCGTGGTGGCCCAGAACGCCGTTTTGGTCGGATCGGGCCCTTTGTTGTATCTGATTGCCTGGCAAATGCTGCGCGCAGGGTCCGCACCAAAGGCCCTTATTGAGACCCAGACCGGTGCGGATACGCGCGCGGCACTGCGACATCTCCCCCGTGCTTTGCAAGGGTGGCCTTATTTGGTGAAAGGTTTGAAAATGCTGGCCGCGATCAGGCGTGCCGGAGTGCCACGGTATCAGGGAACTGCATCCGTGTCGATCACAGGTACGGATCATGTCGAAGCCGTGAATTTCATACACAAAGGACGGACCAAGAGCATTTCCTGCGATACGGTTTTTATGCACCATGGTGTTGTCCCCAACACGCAGGCCGCGAGGTCGCTCGATATTACCCACCACTGGCACAATGCGCAGCAGGCATTCGTTCCAAAACTGGATGAGTGGGGACAAAGCGATTTCGCAGGAGTCTTTATTGCAGGCGATAGCGCAGGAATAGGCGGAGCCAAAGCCGCAGAGGCCTTTGGCAAGCTGACGGCCCTGAAAATTGCGGAAATGAAGGGTCGTCTCACGGTCGGTGAACGCGATAGAAAGGCCAGCCCGATACAACGGAGTTTGTCACAAGAGCTGGCCGCGCGGCCCTTTCTTGATGCGGCCTATCCACCGTTCGACGCGGCGCTGTCCCCTTCTGACAACACAATTATTTGTCGCTGCGAGGAGATTACCGCCGGGGATATACGCCGCTATGCCAAACTTGGATGCACAGGCCCCAACCAGGCCAAAGCCTTTGGTCGTGCGGGCATGGGACCTTGCCAAGGGCGTTATTGCGGCCTGACCGTGACCACACTGATTGCGAAAGAAACGGGACAATCGCCGGATGCAACCGGCTACTATCGCATTCGCCCCCCACTAAAACCGGTGACATTGGGTGAGATTGCTGCAATGGACATCACAACAGACGAGTCACCCCAGTAGGAGAGCCGCATGATAGAACGTCTTGAGACCAGCCAACGCATGAGCAAAATCGTCAAACATAATGGCGTCGCTTATTTGTGCGGACAGGTTGGACATGGGGATACTGTCACTGATCACACCCGTGATTGCCTGTTACGTGTGCAAGATCTTTTGGAAAAAGCCGGCTCTTCACGGACTGAAATGTTACAGGTCGTAATCTGGTTGGCCGACATGGCAGATTTTGCTGAAATGAATGCCGTTTGGGATGACTGGGTTCCTGCCGGTTATGCTCCGGCGCGTGCGTGTGGCGAGGCAAAGCTAGCCCGACCAGAATTAAAGGTCGAAATCATCGTTACTGCTGCCTGCTGATCGGCACGTGGTTCGTCACCTATATCTCGGCAGAGTGGCCCAAAGTCAGATTAAAAAATATCAGACATAACAGGAATGAAAGACCCCCTGAAAATACTGGTGACGCGTGACATGCCAGAGCACATGCTTACTTGCGACGCAGCGTTTCACCATAGCTAATCGTCGGTTCCAATTCGACAGTCGTGTCGATATCTTTTCCGGGGTTTTCAACGCGTTGTGCAATTATCTGCGCAGCGCGTTCGCCAATCTCGCGCCGACAGGCATCCATCGTGGTCAAACGACGCGGCAAACCTTCCAGAAGATCAACGCCGTTGAACCCCGCCAGGCCAATTTCTTCTGGGATGCTGACACCATTTTCCAAAAGATACAGCAATCCGCCCGCACCAATCATATCGTTCGAATAGTACAAGAAATCGATCTCTGGCGTGCGTTCAATCATTGTGGCAGTCATTTCACGGCCCTTCGCAAGCGCCGATCCGCCGAAATAGAACTCTTTGTCTGCGATTTCGACGCCGGATTTGGCGAGCACTTCAGTAAAGCCCTCAAACCTTTTTCGGGCCCTGTGGTCCAGTGGCATCTTAGTACCGAGAAACCCGATATGTTCGAATCCAGCCTTCAAAATTGCCCGGGCCATTTCCCGGCCTGCACGACGATGTGAAATTCCAACCATCGAATCGATGGGCTCACCATCTACATCCATGATCTCTACGACAGGGATGCCGGACGCATGAAGCATAGCCCGCGAAGCTTCTGTATGTTCCAGCCCGGCGACAATAACACCGGAGGGTCGCCAAGATAGCATCTCGTACAGGACTTTTTGTTCCTTTTCAGGCATGTAATCGGTAACACCGACAACGGGCTGCAACTCCGTATCCTCAAACACGCGGCTGATGCCAGCCATGACCTCTGGAAATACCATGTTGGACAATGACGGAATGACAACAGCCACCAGATTCACACGCTGGCTGGCAAGCGCGCCGGCTATTTTATTTGGCACATAGCCAAGCGATTTCGCCGCTTCGAGAACTCTTTCGCGCGTTGCGGCAGAGACGTCTCCGCGGTTGCGAAGCACCCGGCTGACAGTCATTTCGCTAACGCCACTGGCGGCGGAAACATCGCGCAGGGTTAAAGGGCGGGCGGTGATGTTGGCCAAGGTGATCTCCTGTCACTGTGAAGCTACACTATCGCATTGTAGGGATTCAGGACAAGGCATTGGGGTCCAAGGTAGCTAGATTGTTTTTCACAGTTGCGTTGTAGCAGGTACAGCCGTTACACAACGACAGGACGGCTCCGTGGCTCAACTGGATAGAGCAGCCCCCTCCTAAGGGGCAGGTTGCA
>JAYQEA010000046.1:0-28249 GCA_038138625.1 Roseivivax sp. | reverse complement strand
TCCTTTGACGGTAAAATACAAAGTCAAAAGAGCAGAACAAATCCGCAAAACGTCCGGAATGTATCCGTCTTGGTCAAACCCATATCGCATCCGGGCATTTTTTATAATTCTCTAAAAACAGATCACCCGCTGATACGTCACTTAACAAACCAACAAAAACAAGACCCTTGATTTTCAGAATAGAAAATCGGACGTAAGAGCGTCCCATCCCGCGTCGTATTCAACACCAAACTCTTCGCGATAGGCCACCAGATCATCTTTCCCACGCTCAACACCGAACTCTTCGCGATAGGCCGCCAGATCATCTTTGCTAGCGAACTTGAAGGCATCTAAATCTTTGCTGAAATTGCCGTTTTTGAACATTGCCACACTCCATAAAAAAATGATTGTTTATAACGTTGTGCAGCATTTTTTCCGCATTTCAATACATACAGGAGCCACTTCACAGAGATGTTTAAACTGCTGAACGAGCCGTGTTTTATTACGCAGTATTGATGTCAGAAAGTTGATCGCATCTCTAAATTTTTTTGAATTATTTCCTAGAGTTCGCAGTGCCTGTTGGACCAAAATATATCATTTCTAAATATGCACATTGCAGATTTTGTTTGTAGTTGGCTGTGCTCATATATCTCTATTGACAGGACCATCAGAAATAGGCGTAAAAAACGTAGCCTTTTCATACATTTGTGGATCCTGTCCGCGTTTATCACATATGGCCCAGCCCCCTGTGCACACCCCTGAAAACGCCGCTTACACGTAAATCTCCCGCATCTTGCTTCGGGGCAAAACCGCGCCTGACCCCGGCTCACAGATCGCTTCCAAGCGGAGGCTCTCCATCGTGGACATTCAGGCAACGAAATCGGCAGGTTTTTTGTCCAGTTCAGTGAGTGTTTGGCTCTGGACCGCTAGGTATCAGCTTCGTCGTCCATCACGTCAGCGTGAAGATGCCGCTCACCACGCGCCTTAGAAAGCGTTATTTGGCGCTGTCGTTCCCTGAAACGCTCTTTGTCGATGTCCGAGGTCGTCGCGATACAGGAATGACAAGACACTCCTAACTCGAATTCAGGGCGATCTTGATCTTCTGGCAAAATCGGCTGTCGGCATGCATGACACAGAATGTGTGGCCCTTCGCGCAAACCATGTCCTACAGAAACACGTCCGTCAAAGACAAAGCAGTCTCCTTTCCAAGTACTGTCTTCCTTGGGAACCTCTTCGAGGTATTTTAGTATTCCACCTTTCAGGTGGAACACCTCGGATACGCCTTCGGACAACAGCCAATTGGTCGATTTTTCGCACCGGATACCGCCAGTGCAAAACATCGCTATGCGTTTGTTATCAAATTTTTTCTTGTTTGCTTGCCACCATGCCGGAAAGTCTCGAAAACTTTCGGTTTTTGGGTTAATGGCCCCGTCAAAACTGCCGATGGCAACCTCATAGCTGTTTCGGGTATCAATCGTGACAACATCAGGCGACTGGATCAAGGCATTCCAGTCAGCGGGATCGACATAACGGCCAACACCAGATCGCGGATCGACATCCGGCTGGCCCATTGTGACGATCTCGCGTTTAAGACGGACTTTCATACGTGCAAAAGGACGTTTGCTTGCCGTGGATAGTTTCCATTCCAGATCACGGCATCCGGGCATCGCCGTAATATAAGACAGTGCTTCATCTATGCCAGCACGCGGCCCAGAAATGGTGCCATTGATACCTTCATTCGCAAGCAACAAGGTTCCAGTAATCTGCTGTCTTTGACAAAGCTCCAAAAGAGGTGTTCGAAACACCGAAGGGTCGTCAAATCGGGCAAAATGATAAAGGGCGGCAACGGTCAGCATGATGGTGTCATAAAGCCAAGCGATCACCCTCTGCAAGGGATTACAAATATGGGTTTCAATGGTGACTCAGGCTGATTTTGATATTTTATTACATAAATTCATATAACTAAATTGATTGCTTCCTACAGTGTTATTACGAAATAAATTGTAACTTTCAAATCCTCTGCGATTTTCAAAGTCTGGTGCAAACCGATATTCAGACTGACGCAAAGGCGTCCCCAACCTCTATTTGGACAGGCGTAAGCACAAAACAAAAACTTGGCGCAGAACCAATTTTGCACAAGCCATAGAATTTCTCTGGATATCTTATACCTATTTGCTGGCGGGAGCGAAAATACTGATCTGTCTATTTGTAGCCTACATCAAAAATCGTCAGCTACGTGCACAATGATTTGATCGCTTAGATGAATGAACATCCTGTAATTACTGGATAAGCCAAACAAGGATCGGAGCCCAACTCCCGATTAAACGTTACGTCTAACATCTAGGAC
Organism: Roseivivax sp.; assembly: GCA_038138625.1. Classification (GTDB taxonomy): domain Bacteria; phylum Pseudomonadota; class Alphaproteobacteria; order Rhodobacterales; family Rhodobacteraceae; genus JAQXDR01. Next base: position 25,923 of record JAYQEA010000046.1, on the reverse strand, counting down.
ATCAGCGTTACGGTGGCTTGCATTCTTCGCCAAAAAACCACGGAATGAAGTGACAGCCTCGCACCCGCTAGAAAAAGAGGGTTTTGTTTTTCGTTGAGAAGTGGCCAAGTCTTTTACTGGGCTGTGGCCCATTCCTATGTCTCAATGGTCATGTTGTGATCAATGCGTGGCCATATTTCACCTTTTCTTTGGGGCCTTGGAACAGGCCACGATGCCGCTGCCGTGTGGAGACCTCGTTGGTCTCGCTGGATTTGCAGGCCAAGCCCGCGTGAACCTTGTAGAAAGGGAAGCGCGCCACCGCTGTATAATAGGCGACCGAACGGTCTTACCGCTCGGCTCTTTCCGCTCCGAGCCGATGGGACGACCTCAGCGTTGCTGCCACGAAAGCGGGCGCGCCCTTGGCAACCAGATCGTCAACCAACTGCTCCATGCCGTGCCGCTTTAGGCTGCGCTAGCATGATCACGACGAAGACGCCTTTAGGGTCATGACGCATGGCGCTTCTCCCCGGCCTGTCTCTGATCAGCATAGCGGCCGCCATTAACCTTTGGAGTCGTTTTTTGGGCAAGAGCGGCGTTTGGATCGACCTATGGCAGATCGGATTGCATGTGATCGTACAGCCTGTGCAGCAGCTTCAGGATGCGCCTCTTAGTGGGCATTTCTGCCTCCAACGCCAGGTCTACAGGTTACAGAACAGCGGCTTCATCGTAATGCGGAGCCATGACTATCTCCCAATCACACTTTTTTGCAAAATATGTGGTCCTGAGGGCGACGGCTGGCTTTTGGCATCTCGGTACAAGATACGCCACGTCAAAGCACGCCCGGATTGCGCTCGAAGGTGATCAGGCAGGTAGGTTTGCTGTGTTCCACCAGCCTATAAAAAGCAGGTGGCAGCGCCATAACCGTTGACCTCTCAGTTTCCCACACATCCCCGATTGAATTGGGCAAAGCCTTGAGTGGCGTCTGCGTCCCCGAGGCCCCGCAGCAATCTTGCAGTCACTGGTTCAGCTCGGCCAGATCGGTAAAGACAGGCATAAGCCGGCATAGGCCGGTTGCGCGCGTCACGGACGTTCTACTCGACCTGGCCGCTTGCAATCCTTGCTCGGCCGGGCTTCGGACCCATGGTGGCCAAACCTCGCAGCCGTAGACCCTGCGGCCGGAACCGTCACCAAGGACGCGAAACGCATACCACTGGGCATTAAATGGCATCTCATGAGTTTACTTTGGGTTAGCCTACACCAGAAACGCCCGGCTGTGGGGCAGCTTGATATGGCCAACCTAGGGCCTTACCCGTTTGCCCACGCTCTTGGCCAAGTCTTAGATCCGGTCGAACCGGCACGCCTTGCCCGGCTGCCACACCATGGCAACGTAAGGCCCGCGGCCCGTCGTTTGGGCAGTCAGCGCTTCAGAAGCCAGGTGAAACGCCGGTCGACGTAGGGATCCAGCTTGCTCGGCCATGCAGGCGTTCTGAAATTCAACTCAATCGCACCCTTGCGCAAGGACTGCCTGATAGTATTGCCGGCCCTTCTTATGCGTCTTGAAATCTCTCAAACTATCATGTTGTCACGCAGTGCCCAACGTTGGATAGCTCTTAAAAAAACCATGCTGATCGCCCCATGTCTCCCCGACCGAAGAACCTGTCATGGCAACATATTCATGGGGGGGAAGTCTTAGTAAGAATTTGACAGGCTATCGCGGCGCGTCCCAGCGGAAATCAACACCCCCTCCGGAGGGGGCTTAGCACCAGTGACATGATCAGGGTGCAAAACATCCACAATATTAAAAAAAGGCATCCCCCCTTGAGGAATGTCCGGCCCGTTCAATTGACACATCCCACTGCGATATGTCGGAATTACAGCAACCCTCAAAGCACAGGATTGCCGAATATGCCTCACGATCACTCAGACGATCACCCGCATTCGCTGCTGCCCTCTGATCCAGAGCTCCGTGCCCGCGCTCTCGAAAGCATACTTGTGGAAAAAGGCCTCGTCGACCCGGCGTCCCTCGACGCTTTGATCGATACTTATGAAAACAGGATAGGCCCGCGCAACGGCGCGCAGGTCGTGGCACGGGCCTGGACAAACCCGGATTATAAAAAACACTTGCTGGAAAACGGCACCGAGGCCATTGCCGAACTTGGCTTTCAGGGGCGCCAGTCCGAGCATATGGTGGCCGTCGAGAACACGCCCGAACACCACAATCTAGTCGTCTGTACACTTTGTTCCTGTTACCCTTGGGCAATCCTTGGCATCCCACCGACATGGTATAAATCTGACGCATACCGGTCCCGCGCCGTGCGCGAACCACGCGCGGTTCTTGGCGAATTCGGCGTCACTCTGCTGCCGGGCCAAAACGTCCGCGTCTGGGACAGCACAGCAGAGGTCCGTTATCTTGTGATCCCCATGCGCCCTCATGGCACCGACGGTATGACTGAGGAGCAGTTGGTGGATATTGTCAGCCGAAATTCCATGATTGGCACAGCGTTGGTCACCATGCCGGGAGAGCAGGTATGAGCCGAATTCATGATATGGGCGGTCGTTTTGGCGAAGGTGCAATTCCCGACAAGGATGACGAAACCGTTTTCCACCAAGACTGGCACGCTACCGCATTGGCGATCACGATCACCTCCGGTTCGCTCGGCAAATGGAATATAGACGTGGGACGTCATGCCCGAGAGGCGCTGCGCCCGCGCGATTATGCCCGGTTCTCTTATTACGAACGCTGGATGGCTGCTTTGGCCAATCTGCTGGTTGGTCACGATATCCTGACGTCCGACGATCTGGTACGTGCCACACATTTGGCCGAAGGCACAGCTATGCCAACAACCCCCGCCCCCCTGCACGACAAGGCCATACGCGCAGACGCGGTCTATCCTTCGCAGCTCACGATCGCACCATATACCCGTGACACCGGCACGGATCCATTATTCAGACCCGGCGACCGGGTCCGCACAACCAACTACAACCCCAACCCGCACATCTCTGGCGGCCACACACGTTTACCCTCCTACGCCATGGGACGTGTCGGCACAGTGGTGATGTACCACGGTGCCCACGTCTTGCCCGACAGCAATGCACATTTCATGGGCGAAGCCCCCGAACCACTTTATGCGATCGAGTTTACGGCACGTGACCTATGGGAGAGTGATGCCGAAGAGGATGGTGACAGCATGGTTCTCGACCTCTGGCAAAACTACCTGCAAAAGGAAACGCCATGACCCGTCATGACTTGGCCAGTCACGAACCACATGTCGCCTTTGAAAAGCCCTGGCACGGGCAAGTCTTTGCCCTAGCCGTGGCGATGAATGAGGCCGGTTATTTCACTTGGTCCGAATGGGCCCAGACCTTTGGCGAAACACTCGGCACAATGCGCGAAGGTCATACGCTTGACAGTAGCGAAGAATATTACCTCGCTTGGGTAACAACCCTAGAACGGCTGATGGTCGAAAAGCAGATCGTCCGCACCCAAATGCTGGAAGAGATGAAGATGCTTTGGACCGAGGCTTATCTGCATACGCCCCATGGGAAATCAGTTATCCCCAAACTACCTAAAGGCCTATCAGCTTAAGACCCAAAACGCTAAATCAATCAGACATCGGCGCATCATGGACCTGTCCCGCTTTCTTGCCGCCCCAAGTGCTCGTTTCAGCCGCTTTCCTTTCGAATGCGACAAGGCTATTCCAGCCCAGTGCTGAGTGACGGCGACGCGGATTGTAAAAGCCATTGATGTATTGGAAGATGGCCAGTCCGGTTTTTTTGCGGTATCTCGCAAGGATGCCGCCGGATCAGTCCGGCCTTGATTGTCTTGAAAAACGTCTCGACGGCGGAGTTGTCATAGCAGTTGCCCTTGCCACTCATCGATACCTGAAAGCCGTGCTGACGCAGGAGCTTCTGATAATCATGGGAGAAATATTGGCTGCCGCGATCCGTATGATGGATGCAACCCTTGGGAAGCTGGCCGAGCGCCATGGCCATCTGTAACGCTCGGATTGCGAGATCTCGTTTCATCCGATTGCTCACCGCCCAGCCAATCACAAGGCGGGAATGCACATTCAATATCACGGCGAGATACAGTCATCCTTCCCGGATATACACACAGCTGATGTCACCCGCCCATTTCTGGTTTGGTGCATCCGCCACAAAGTCACGATCCAACAGGTTCGGCGCGATGTTGAACCTGTGGTCACTGTCTGTCGTGACCTTGTGCTTGCGTGTTCTAACAACGGATATGCCGTTGTGGCGCACCAATCTACCAACACGGCGGTGGTCCACATTCAAACCGATCTCGTTCAACTCTTCGGTCATGCGTGGCCGACCATAGCTACCAAAAATGAGCCGCCGCTGTTCTTTGATATGCGCCAGTGTGACGAAATCAGACCGCTGTCTGCAACTGGCTGGCCAGTTGCGAAATGCGCGTAGCCCGCGTGTGTTTACGCCAACGACATCACACAGTCGATTGGTTGGGAAGCTGCATCCGTGTTCTTTGACAAACCTAAATCTCATTACTTTAGGCCCGCGAAGAACTGGGTGGCCATCATCGGGGAAACGCCCCACTGGGGCCTTTCCTGATCCTCTTCAATTTAAGATGTCCCTCTCCTCCTTCAGGAGCCGGTTCTCCCGCCGAAGCCGCTCATTCTCTTGAGCGAGGCTCAAATCCTCTCCGGAAACCAAATCTGTATCTCGGTGCGTAGTGATCCATTTGTTCAGTGTCGACATACCGACACCCAGATCGTCAGCCACCTGCTTACGCGTCAGCCCACTGGTCCGCGATACCCACCGCATCAGCTCGGAATTAGTCTGTCCGTTTGCTTCCCATAGTTCGTCTCCTTTGCTGCATTAAATGCTATCAAAGGAGCCGCATCAAACCGCGACAGGTCCACGTGTAACATGACCCTAATTCGTACAGGCAGACGCAATACCTATCTAAAGTTTAGCAGTCCAAAATATACCCAATGCCACATGGTGGATATAAATATTGCCGAAAAACGTATGGAGAAATTTTAAGGTTTGGAAACGAATACTTTTACGCCAATTTGACAAACTGTCTTCCTCTAGACTGCCCAGCACTGGGTGTTGTGAGTTAAGCAGATGAAACACATACCGTTGATGTGCTTACTGCGAGGAACATTGAAGCGCGTTGTAATTCCGGCGTGCATTTTCGTCCTCGTGGCAACATTCCTAGTCAAAAGAGCGATATTTTAGATTTTGGGGGCCACCAAATAAAATTTTTTGGTATACCGACCAACGTCTATGTCATCGTGCTCTGCGCTATTGGAAAATTCTGCGCGTGGGTATTCCAACCCGAACATGAACGGTTTCAACACCGGGGTTGTGGTTTGCAAAAATACCGGTGTTCGACCGATGGTCATAGCCCAGACCAAACCGCCAGCCAGCTTTGGTCTCATACCCAAACTCGATTCCGGACCGGAATTCGATTGGGTGACCCAAATCAAACCCTCCATTATCAAAATATAGACCTGTTAAGGCGTGCAGCTCTGCAAAAAAGCCGTCGTTTTCCCAACCATATGTTTGCCCAAACCCTATCCAGGTTTCACCATTTTCGGCAACTGACAACCCGGCTGCCACACCGAAGGGACCAAGTTTATGGTCAAAATCGTACCGAACGTAAACCTCGCCCTGCGGGTCGGCTGCACGTTCCACCCAATTTCCAACCGACACCGAAAACCGCGGTTCAGCTTCTGTTTTTCCCAGACACCCGTTGGGCGTGCTGCAATAGTTTTGCTGCATGTCCGATAGGCCCGCGATCAAAAGCAGGACTGCAAAAGTACCGTCTGCCATGGATACCTCCGAATGATTGTGATCTGTCTGCACTCCCATGTCAAAGCTGTCCAGACGTATTTTATTATCTGTGCCGTGGGCGAGACCACATTTAAGAGAACACGCAGGCTGACTTGATTTCAGGGCTTGGGTACAATGCCCTGCGCAACCCATGCGTCCAATTGGGATAGAACCGCCTCACAAAAGGCATCATCGTTGATGTGACATTCAAGCACGGTGGTCTTCACGCGCCCAATAGCAGCATTGCTGCTTGCCTGAATAAACGCTTTCAAACCCCTAGGGTCATGCGCTGGCTCTCCAGGTTTGTCCCATTCCTCAATCCCTTGGTTGGGCAAAAAATACTGTGTTGGCCCCGTCGCGTCAGCGAGCCGGTCGATAATTTCTCGGGCAAGTGCTTCGCGCTCTTCAGCATTGAAGGCCACGCTTTTGATCAGGCGGTTGTGTGGATGAAAAGGCCGGTGCTTGAACCGGTCTGGGATCTCCTGCCAGCCAGCAAGATCAAGTATGTCCGACGCGCCCGGCGCCACCATTTGCGGTGTCCCACTGCGCCCCGCCCCGGTAAGGCGGTCGGCACCTGCGCTGACCAGTGAGCCATGCAAAACATTGACCAGTTCCTGCAACGAAAAATCCATGACACAGGCGAAAGCCCCGTCAGCAGCGAGCCGTTCAAAGGCCATGCCACCCATACCAGTCGTATGAAAGACCGCCACGTCATAGCCACGCGCGGTCAGTTCAGGATGAAGCCGTTTCATGTATTTCAAACAAGATGACCCAAGAGACGTCATCCCGATAACAGGGCGGTCAAAGGCAGGTGGCTCTACTGCTTTTGCTGCGCCAAGAACCGCTCCTGCCGCTTGTGATAACGAAGATTTACATAGCGGGTTCAATCCATAAAGCCCGCCAGCCCAAAGAATAAATTGCACATCAGCCGCCATCCGCTCTGCCCCGATCAAAGGCGATCCAGCAACGGTCGAGACAATATATTTAGGCACACCAATGGGCAGTGCTTGTGCACAATCCAGCGCCAGATCGGTGCCCATTGTCCCACCAAGCGCAATCATCCCGTCAAAACGACCTTGTTTGAAAAGGTGCAGCGTCATAATCGCGGCGCCTTTGCTCATCTTTTCAAAAGCTTCAGCTTCTTCACCAAGAGCGATCAAGTTTTCAATCGTTTCGCCTGCGGCCTCAACGACATCATGTTTGTTGATGTCTACGGGTTGATCTGTATCGCCCAGAACACTGACATCCATTGTCAACGGGGTTCCACCTTGCTGCCGGATCCTGGTAATCAGGTAGTCCAGCTCCGCTTCCTTGGTATCAAAGGTCCCTATCACCAAAATCGTTTTCTTCATGGCTTAGCCTTCCAAAGCAGGTCAGGAGTGTTCAAGATAGGCGCGGCTAAGGTCCAACGCATCATTTACAAAGCAATCATTTCGAGCGCGCGATCCCGGCATATTCATACGCGGTACAATCCAGCCGACATATGTCACTGCCCGCAGCGCAAGAAATAGATCTAAATGGCTCATATCCAGAAACCGAACATTGCTATACCCTTTGATCAAGGCTGATTTCAGCTCTTCATATCTTGGCTCTGCACGATTTTTAAACAATGCGGTAGCCACGTCAAATAGCCGGAAACCGTACCCGCCATCGTCGAAATCAATCAAAAAAAGGGTTTTTCCGTCTGTGATCACATTTTCCCGGACCAGGTCTGCATGGATCAATCCGGTGTCAAGCTTGAGCACAGAAAGGTGTTCCGCCGCCCGCATGCGAAACTCTTGCAGCAACAGCCGCGCATCAGGTTCGAGTGTCGGATTTTCCCAAAATCGACCCCAAAGGGGTGACTCTCCGACAAGACCGTCGGCGTTCCAGTTACAACGCGTAAAGGTGGACGGAGGTCTCCATGCATCGCAGGCAAGGTGTAGTTTTGCCATTTCCGTGCCCAGATCTGCAAATATTCTGACAGGATCATCCAGGGTAAGCGGCGATCGGCTTTGGCCGAGGGGCCTGCCGTTTAACCACGTGATCATATCAACATACATCCCTCCCACCGACTCAAGAAAGTGACCGTTTTTGCTGGGAGTGGGGATAGGAACACCCAAACCGGCGCGAGACATAGCCCTCAGCCAATCCAGTTCAGAGATCAGTTCGCCCTTTTCCCGGTAGCCGGGACGTTTTATGCGCAGTGCAAAGCTTTCGGTACCGTGCACAACTTTGTAGATGCGGTTTTCACGCTCCGCGACAAAGGAAAATGTGGCACTTGGCATGTCCCATAGCGCCAGAGCCTTCTTGATAAGACCTGTCATGCCAAAACCGGAATTTCAGCCAGTACGCTGTCTAAAGTATCGATTAGCAGGCCAAGGTGATCTTCGCCAAACACCATGGGAGGACGGATTTTAAGAGTATTTTTATAGCGCCCCAACCTCGATAGAATGATCCCACGGTGGCGCATCGCGTTCACAATCCGGTCGGCATAACCACTTGCTGGCTGCTTGGTATCCCGATCCAGCACAAGCTCAGCACCAAAGACCATGCCCGACTGACGTATATCGCCAATCACATCGTATTTGTCAGACAACAGACAAAGCTGCTCGGCGGCCAGCTTACCGATTTTTGCAGCGTTGGTCTGTAAATCCTTGTCCGCCAGTTCGTCAAGAACAGCCATAGCAGCAGCACAGGATACCGGGTTTCCACCAAAGGTATTGAAGTACCGAAAATTATTACGAAAACATGACATAATCTCAGCTGTTGTCACCAGACCTGCGATAGGATGCCCGTTTCCCATAGGTTTACCCATGCAGACGACATCGGGCGTCACGCCCTGTTTCTGATGACCCCAAAAATGACTGCCACAGCGGCCAAATCCGGACTGCACCTCATCACAGATCAAAAGACCCCCTGCACGGCGGGCCACAGCAGCGGCAGGCTTCAGCCAGCCCTCGCCCTGTTCGGGAAAGCCTTCGTTCAAAAATATCGGACAAACGATCAGCGCCGCGAAACCGATACCTGATGCCTCCAATTCATCAATCGCTTCTTGTACTCGGACAGCAAAACGCTGCCCGTCGGGGTCATGAACGCGGTAACTGTCAGGGGCTTCAACATGGCGCATGTACTGACCCAAACCAAAGTCATCCGACGGTATATTTGATTTCGAAAGATGTGACACCAGTGCGGTGTTGCCATGATACGTCGCATCTGTCGAAACGATACCACGCTTACCCGTGATCATCTGCGCCATACGCAACGCTATGTCGTTGGCTTCGGATCCGGTGCACGTCAACAACGAGGTATTCAACGGATCAGCAAAGGTTCCAGCCAGCCGTTCGACATAGTCAAGAATTCCCTCGTGCAGATAGCGGGTATGAACGTTCAAAGTGCGCGCTTGCTCGGAGATTGCGTTCACCACACGCGGGTTGCAGTGACCAACGTGGGGCACATTGTTATAGCAATCGAGATATTTGTTGCCTTGGGCATCCCACATCCACACGCCTTCAGCTCGGACAATATGGACGGGATCATCGTAGAACGTCGCGACATTGGGACCCAAAAGGGTACGGCGGCGTTCGACGAGGTCAGTCATCGTAGAGTTCTTCCTTCCGGCTATAGCGTGTTGGTCAACGTGTCTACGCCTTCGCTACCACTGCCAACACAATGAAAGAAAACAAAGGTGTATGCAGCAGATCAACCATCTTTTCCTGTGCAATAGGATGATGGTCCGCCGCTTGTCTTCTGTCAATTGACGCACGATAGCGCCGTTTTGCACTGGGCCACCTTGCGTCGTCTGGCAATACAAAGGTATCAGCAAAAATCCAAAACACTGGCTTGAAATTATGGATGGAACAAGACGTCCGATGACGCTGCTCAGGCATGAAAGTCTAGATCAAACGACAGGCCACTTCATGTATATTTACCCTTTCGAACACATTCAGGCCAGACTGCGTTGCAGGCTTAAGCCAAGGTCGGCTCCTAGCATTTGCAGGTGGCTCTGCATGTCACAGAACACCGGCTTTCGTTTATCGCCTGTCAGGACAAACACCGGAGCCGATGAAAAAACCAATGTCTAGACTTTTTCGAATTGAATACGCACAGATACAGACAAAGTGTTTGAAACCCTGACAATAGCGGAACACTGCATGGCGTTAAATCTTGGTGTTGATACTGGTGGAACTTACACCGACGCAGTGATCGTTCGCGATGAAACAGAAGTCATCGCAACTGCAAAGTCGTTGACCACCCGACATGATCTGGCCGAGGGCATCGGATCAGCCATCAAAGCAGTGATAGAGGCTGCAGATATTGGCCCGCATGATATCTCTTTGGCGGCCTTGTCGACGACTTTGGCCACGAATGCTCTGGTTGAAAATCAAGGCGAACGCGTTGCTCTGATCTACATCGGATTCACCGACTCGGATCTGGACCGCTCGGGGCTGCGCGAGGCGCTGAAAGGCGACCCATGCCTGATAATGAACGGTGGCCACAACCACGATGGAAGTGAAAGCACACCACTTGATCTTGCAGCCTTACAGGTTTTTTTGGACAGCCAACGTACACTGGTCACCGGCTTTGCAATAGCCTCACGCTTCGCGACGCGTAACTCTGCCCATGAACGTGAAGTCGCCGCTATGGTCAGTGACATGACCGATTTGCCCGTCAGCTGTTCCCACCAGCTATCGGCAAAGCTGAACGGCCCCAAACGCGCACTGACGGCTCTTTTGAATGCCCGGCTCATTGGAACAATCGACCGATTGATTGCAAAAGCCCACACTGTGCTTGAGGATCTCGGGATCAATGCGCCTTTGATGGTCGTGCGGGGGGATGGCGCCTTAATGTCAGCACAGGCGGCACGCGCTCACCCTATCGAGACAATCCTGAGTGGTCCGGCCGCGTCCCTTGTTGGAGCACGTTGGTTGACTGGCGTAGACACTGCGCTGGTTTCGGATATCGGCGGGACCACAACCGATGTCGCATTGCTGCGCAACGGCCGACCCGCGATCGATCCTTCAGGGGCACATGTCGGTGCATTTCAAACCATGGTAGAGGCCGTCGCCATGAGAACCACAGGTTTGGGTGGCGACAGTCAGGTCCATGTGATGACCGAAGGGCTGCAAGGTGGCCTGAATCTGGGCCCCAAACGGGTTGTGCCGGTGTCCTTGATGGCCACATATGATCCCGAGAGCATTCTACGCGAACTGGATCTGCAAACGCGCTCTGAGGCACCATCCGAACATGACGGCCGTTTCGTGCGCGCGGTGGGTGGCGCGATGCAGCCAACAGGCTTGTCAGACCGCGAAGCTGCCTTAATGGATCGCATTGCCGACACTGTTCAGCCTGTGGGACAGATCGCGCGGACAAGGATTGATCATCGATCGCTGACCCAACTGATCAATCGGGGATTCGTTCAGATCTCTGGCGTGACACCATCAGATGCTGCACATGTTCTGGGATTGCTGGACACATGGCATACCGAAGCAGCCAGATTGGCACTTATGTCACTGGCCCGACGCCGTCAGGGGAATGGACAACGCCTTGCACAAAATCCCACCGACATGGCCAAATTTATCGTTGACCGGCTGACTGCACAAACAATGTCCAGCCTTGTCGAAGCCGCCTTTCAAGAGGACGCCAACGCCTTTGATTCTCCCCCCGAGGCTTTGGCAAAACACGAGCTATTTCATGCGGGCCTAAATCAACATCGTGGCCTTGTGGCTCTCAGCGCGCACCTTAATGTGAGTGTCGTCGGTCTTGGGGCATCCGCACCAACCTATTATCCTGCTGTTGGCGAACGATTAGGCTGCAAAATGCTTTTGCCAGAACATGCAGGGGTTGCAAACGCAATCGGTGCTGTTGTGGGACGGGTGACACTTCGTAAATCAGGAACCGTTACATCACCTTCGGACGGGTGCTATGTGGCGCACCTGATCCAAGGGCCAATTACTTTTTCGGAACCCGAAGAGGCACTGCGTGCCTTAGAAGCCGAGTTGCGTCAAACAGTTGCCGAGCAAGCGAAAAATTCGGGTGCTGTGGATATACAAACAACCGTGTCACGCGATTTACAAACCGCACAAATCGAAAGTCGTTCAATGTTTGTGCAGGCCACACTTACAGCAGAGGCTACAGGTCGGCCACAAATTACACGACAGCCTTGATGTGCAAACACACTAAAACCCTACCGGCTTTTGTCCATATGGTAGCTGTTCAAGCGCGCGAGCTGCTTCGGACAGCATACCCCAACCCTACCAGAGCACCAAAGAGGTGGGATTCCCAACTGATACCGGGTTGGTTTGGCAGGACACCCAAAACCATCGCACCATAAGCAATGGCAACGCCGGTGCTGACCAAAACCGTCAAAGGCCTTCGGTCCACAAATCCCCGTGACACCAGATAGCCAAAATAGCCAAAAATCAGACCAGAGGCGCCAACATGAATGGCAGGCGCGCCAAAAATCCAGACAGCACTGCCGCCGAGGACAACAATGGTAACGGTCAAGCCAAGGATCTTGTCCCGCGCCGTTAATGCCAGAAGTAAACTGAACACAAAAAGCGGGCCTGTATTTGCAAAAGCGTGTGCGAAAGATGTATGCAAAAGCGGCATAAAGATAATGCCATCCAGTCCGGCGACGCTGCGCGGCACTAATCCAAACCATGTGTTCAAGCTGTAAAATGAGAGCACATTTAACACCTGCACAGCCCAAATCGTTAATACAGGCACAATGGTCCAACCAAACCGTTGTAGCAGTCCTGCAATTTTAGTTTGCTTATTCATCACAGACCACAACCGGTATTTCCCTACCCTCTACAAATTCCCGCATCATGGCATCTTGTTGCTTGAGATGTTCCAATTCCCAAATTCCAGTCACGTTTATAAACAGATCACACTGATATGCCCACAACCCATTCTGCCGACAGTCTCGCCACCTTGCATGCCGCTTTAGAAATAGCGCGTGCAGGGGATCGCATCGAACTAAAGCCCGGCTTTTATGGTGTATTGGATCTTTATGCACCGCGGGATCCCTTTATCGCCAAAACCTCGGCCGTGACCATTGCAAGCCAAAACCCCACATCGCCGGCACAGTTTTCCGGGATCAAGATCACCGGAGCTCATCATCTCAGATTCGAAAATCTGGTATTTGACTATGGTACCCCATATGGCCCACGCCACGACAAACCCTTCCTGTTCAAAGACAGCCACGGTCTGTCGCTTCATGGTGTCGTCGTTCAGGGAGGTAATCCAAACATCGGCCACGGCCTGAGCTTTCGCAATTGCGCGGACATTCATATTTCAAACAGCACGATTACTGGGTTCTATCGCGGGATCGTAGTGAGCACCTCTGACAATACGACGCTGACCAATAATGTGCTGACAGGTTTGGGGTCAGACGGGATAAATATCGCGGGTGTCCGTGGTGTCGCCATCACCGACAATACGCTGCGGGATTTTGCTCCCCATCCAGGAGACGACAGCCATCGCGACTTTATCCAGTTCTGGACAGCAGGAGGAGCAGGTGCGTCATCAGATATCCTGATTGCCAACAACGCGATGTTCGGTCAGGATATTCAAGGCATCTTCATACGCTCTGAAACGATGGATGAAGATGGCAATTCTTTACGGTACAGTACTGTCAACATCAGCGATAATTTTGTGATGACGGATGTTGCGCACGGTATCTGGACCGCTCCAACAGATGGTTTAACGATTTCCAACAACACGGTTTTACCCTTTAGCGCGCCCGGTAAGTCCCGGGATCACACGCCAGTCATCTTTGTGAATGAAAACTCAAGGGATGTGACGGTCAGCCACAATGTAAGCCTGGGAATCCTGACGCCAGGATTGCCGGAGTCAGGCGGCCAGATCAAAAATAACCTTGTGTTTCAGGACCTATCCCCAGGCGAGCCGCTATACCTGAGCAACCATGCCGTCACAATCGCATCCAACGCCCTCAACAGTTCCTATCTGCTAGACCCGTTGAGTATCCTGCCAACAATGGGCGCAGGGTTGTCTCATGTTGATCCGCAGACGGACGCGGCAAGGATCAAGGTTATTGGCGATGGCTACGGTTCTATATTTCTTGATGCACGGTCCAGCAGCTATGATGGTGCATTGGTCGATCCAGAAACCGTTCAATTTGATTGGACGCTGATGGATGGCCAACAATTTTTTGGGCCTCAAGTGTCTCTTTCACTGCCGGAGGGAACACAACAGATTGGCCTGTCGATTTCCGAAAATCAGACCAGTCTGTTGGATCATATTCTTACTTTGGATACGAAATCGCCAACCGTTTTGGACATCCAAGTCATGGATGCAGACATTGGTATGACCGGTACGATCAATGGCTCACAATACACAATTTCCGCACCTATTGTCGTCGTTGATGGCGACCCCCGGCTTGCGCTGTCTGCGGGGTATTCCACGAACCTTGATCCCGGCAGCATCTTTGACATGCGCGACTTTCGTATTGCGTTTGATTTCGCCCTGACCGATCCCTCTGTACCCGGCCACATCATGCGCGTACACGATGATTGGCTGATCTATGTCACCGACACAGGTGCGCTTGAATTCTGGTTCTGGGCCTCCAACGGTTCAAAATATGTTTTGCAGTCACAGGGCGTGGATCTGCGGGACGGTGTACCTCGTCACATCGAGATCTTGCGTGCATTTGAACCCGGTAAAGGGGTAATGTTGATAGATGGCGCTGTGGCCGATATGCAAATTATGCGAGGCTACGCCGGCCCAAAAAAATCCCATGATCTGGTTATCGGAGATATTTTTGGCTGGAAATCAGCTAACGGATGGCTGGACAATTTGCGTATAGACCGGGCCATACCCCCTTTTTTCAACGAATATACGGAGCCGCATCAAACAGTTGCGACCACATCCGAGGTCCCTAAAGAAGATGTGTTTCTTCTTACGTCCCCGACTTCTATGGGCGTTTGGGACCTTCTTTTGCCTTAAAAGACCGAACCAGAAGGTCCCATCGTGATGACCACAATGATCGCTGGAATTATGCAATGCCTGGGGTTTGCACCCAGACCAAAGGCATTGGATCACAGTCAGGTAGACACGTGACTGATATTTTTGTCAGGCGAATAAATATCCAGAATATTCCAATGGCCCGTTGTCGGCGTCGGGTTATTGATCATAGGCACATCTAAAACGGTCGGCTTGCCACTGGCGATTGCCGCCTGCAAGGCAGGCAGCAGTTCATCGGCAGAACTGATCCGCTGTCCCTCTGCGCCATATGCGCGAGCAATTTCAGCGTAACCCGGTCCATTTGTTGGCGTATCCGGCGATCCGGGAAACGTGGTGCCATAGGTCAGGCCATAATGCGCCTTTTGCAGTCCGGCGATCGTTCCAAAGGCATTGTTGTTCATCACCAGCCAGACGATGCCAAGGTTCAATTCAACAGCAGTTGTCAACATGGATGGATTTTGCCCAAACCCGCCGTCGCCAACAAGGCTGATTACGACACGGTCTGGTGCTGCCAGCTTGGCGCCAATTGCTGCGGGTGGACCAAACCCCATGGTTGCAAACCCACCGGGCGTCAAAATCGAGCCCGGCGCCAGTATATCGAATTGCTGACCCACACCATTTTTATTCCAACCCACGTCAGTCGTGATAATCGCGTCATCAGGTAACGCTCTACGCGTGTCCGCCAGAATACGTTCAGGCATCATTGGAAAGGCGGCGCTGGACTGCATCTGTGCGTTTGACGCCTTGAACGCTTCACGAAAAGACGCAATCTCGGCTATTTTCTCGCGCCGATCAAAGCCGTCGGGATAAAGCTCTCGGGCGACCCGGTTCAACACGCGCAGGGCGGCCTTTGCATCTGCAACAACGCCAATATCTGTTGGATAATTCCGACCGATTTCCTGAGGTTCGATATCTATATGGATGACTTTGGCATTATTGTCCTTTTCTCCGATATTAAAGGTGTATCCGGGATACCAACTCGAACAATCAGCCTCTTTGAAACGGGTTCCGACTGCAAAGATTGCGTCCGACTTCAAACATGACTGGTTAACCAACTGCGTCCCCCAAAACCCTGTCATACCCATGACAAGGGGGTGATCGTCCCGCAGGGCGCCTTTACCCATTAATGAATGGGCCACGGCTAGACCCATGTGATCGACGAAGTCGCGCAATTCGTTACTAGCTTTGGCCAACAGAATACCACCGCCGACATATGCCACCGGGTTTTCCGCCTGTGCGAGCGTCTCAACAATTTTTTTGGCTGTCTCGTCATCGATCGAAGGTTTTGTCAGCGCTCGGGTATTTCGCGCCACTCGGTCAAAACTATCGGATGCGATATGCTGACTAAAAATGTCCATGGGGACATTGACCAAAACCGGGCCGGGCTGTCCGCTTTCTGCCAAGTGAAACGCTTTTTCCAATATCTCGGCCATAAGATCGGCCCGATCCACACGCCAAGCCCGCTTAACAAAGGGTCGGTAGATCTCCCATTGGGCTGCATCGGCATGCAGATTGACCTCTTGGTGGGGATGTTTGCCGTAATAATGTGTGGGAATGTCGCCTGCAATGACGACCATTGGGATGCAATCCAATGCCGCATTGGCCACTCCGGTTGCACAGTTGGTCAAACCCGGCGAGAGATGAGACAACACCACCGACGCCCGCCCTTGTACCCGCGCATAAGCATCTGCCGCATGGCTGGCGATCTGTTCATGCCGCACGGTTACAAAATCAATCGGGCTGTCTGCCAATGCTGCCAAAACGGCAATATTGGTATGACCACAAAGCCCAAAGACGTGGTGCACGTCACGTCGTTCCAAAAAGGTGACGATATGTTCTGCGACTGTCTTTTTCACCACTTGGGATCCGTCCATCACGCGACCTCCCTGCCAAAAAATTCCCCAAACAATTCTGCTTCGGATGGTCGGTCTTCGGCTATGGGACGCGAGACCCAAGTGTAGTTCATCATATGGGTCATGGTGACATTTTCATTGGTGATGTTCCCCCCCCAAATGCCGCATCCCAGACTGGATGTCATAGGCATACCGTTGGTCCAAGCGCCTGCGTTGGCCTTGGATTGCGCTTGGCGCACCATCATGCGACTGACCGGCGCGACACGAGCCAATGCATCAATATTGTCGTCGTTGTGCGAATAAATTCCGCAGGAATGGCCTTTGCCACCCGTTGCATAGATTTGCCGAACAGTTTCCAAAGCATCATCAAATGACTCAAAATGGTACAGTGCCATCAATGTCGTCAGCTTTTCTTTGGAAAATTTATGCTGCGGGCCGATCTGTCCTTGGTTTTCCACCATCAGAAATTTACGGTCTTCGGGGATCTCGAAACCTGCAATCTGGGCCGTTTGCTGAGGGCGGCATGCGATCGTGGGAAAGGTGCGGTTGCCTTTTTCATCCCACATCGCCGCTTCTAACATCGCTTTTTCGTCCGCATTACACAGATAACCGCCCTCGGATATCAGCGCCTGCACCATCTGCTCGTAAATGCTGCGTTGGATGATGATATTGCCATCCGCCGAACATCCTGAACCAAAGTCGGACGTCTTGGACATGCGCGTGTTTGCAGCCGCAATATCGATGTCTGCGGTCTCGTCAATCACGATCGATGAATTTCCAGCGCCCACGCCATAGGCCGGCTTACCACTCGAATAAGCAGCACGCACCATCGGCTGTCCGCCTGTGGCCAAAGTCAGATCCGCGGCAGCCATCAGGTACTGGGTCAAAGGAATGGATGGGTTTCGCACCGACTGAAACAGATCTTCTGGCGCGCCCACGCTGCGGGCAGCCGCACGCATGACCTCGGTCATCTGGAACGTTGTCTGAGCCGTTCTGGGATGAGGAGAAAATATGACCGCATTCCGGGCATTAGCCGCATAGATACCCGTAACCGGAGGTGTCAGCGCAGGATTTGTCATGGGGATCAATGATGCAATCACCCCTGCCGGCTTTGCATATTTGACAAGACCTTTTGCTTCGTTCACTTCAACAATGCCGGTCGATGGCGTGCGCAATGCGTCGCGTAACACCATATGGATTTTAAATCGCTTACCCGGACGACCTTCGCGGTCGCCAATTCCACTTTCATCCACACCCTGCTGCGCGAGACGGGTAAACGTTGTTTCATTTCCGGCATACCATCCGATAGCCTGTGCCAGACGATCCAGATCTTTTTGACTCCAATCTTCGATTTGGGCCATCGCCATACGGGCGCGGTCAATCATATCATTGGCCAAGGTGCGTTCTTCTTGGGTAAGGTCTCGTGCCATTTTGGTCCTCTTGAGGTAATTCAGGCTGCCTGTGACATGCGGCGCGCAGATCTTGCTGATCCGAATGTCTGTTTGGCATGGGTCAGGCAGCGGCGCGCGTGTTCTTCATAGCCAAGCTCAGCCACACGCGCCTGATTGGGCAGTTCAATTGAATAATTCATTGGCGGGCAACGTTCGATAATTCCGGCAAAATCGATCCATCCCTCACCGGGATACAATCTTGCGTCTCTCGCCAGTTGGATCATCCCTTCACGGGTGTCCGCAATGCCGGGCAGACAATCCGAGATATGCAGAAAATGGAGCCATTCCGGTGGGACGTGCAGCAGTTCGCCCAAATCCACTCTGGAAAGATGCAGATAGAGCGTATCAACCAGAATTCCGCCATTTGGCCTGTCTGCGGCGCGCACAATGTCCAAGACCTCGTCCAAAGTTCGCAGACGGGAAAAACTGGGGAATTCCAGATCAACGCTCAACCCATACGGGGCCGCGAGGTCACAGGTCTGCGCATAGACATCCAGCAAGAAATTTCGATCATCGCGCCTTGGGGTCCATGCCGACATGATCATATGCCGCGCGCCAAGCTCTCCGCCCAGCTCCAGAGCAGGTTCAAAATCGCGTGCATCGCAGTCTTCGGTTATCCGCGCCAGTTCTATGTCCAGCACATGCAGCCCCGTCGTCGCCAGAGCCGTTTTCGTGGCCTGAACCTGCGCCCGATCCAAAGGAGACGGAACAAATTCGCCGGGGACGTGCATAGGAATGAACCGTGGGCTCACAGCATCGTAACCCGCCCGCGCAGCGACATAAACCAGTTCGGCGGGCGTACAATTGATCAATGTCAGATGCGCTAAAGAATATAGAGGCGATTGAGAAAAACTGTGATCAAGCAACAATTCTATCCTCTGTCGAACCCTTTAGTTACCTACGATATATAAAGTATATGATGTTTTGTAAATCATCAATTTGCAAAACATTTTATAGGAAAATAGAAAGGATTACCGGCGTCGCCCCGATCCTGATCCTGTTAAATTACGAAACCTGATGCCAAGGCCCACGACGATTGGCTGATTGCCCATTGAACGATCTATGACCGTCAAACAATCAAATTCAATTCAAGTTGCTCATCAAAACGGATGACGCTACATCATTCATTCTCAGAAGATCGATACGTCGGCAGGAACTGCGGTGGCATCGGTCCCTTGTTGCGCCCACCCTGCTGCATTTGTTCCCAGCCATGAGCCAGCACACCAACCGACCGTGACAAACAAAACAAGCCACGAGACAAGGGCGCCGGAAACCCCAACTCACAGAAAATAACAGCCGTCGCACCGTCTATGTTCATTGCGATCGGCTGCCCTCGTTGATGGCCAATTTCGGTTTGAACAGCCTCACCTATCTTTGCAAACTGTCCCGTAACGGTTCCAGCCTCTGCCGCGTTGCGCACAATTTCCATCAACCTTGGCGCACGGGGATCTACCGGCTTGTGAAACCGGTGACCGAATCCGGAAACAATTTTGCCATGGGTCGCGCGCCAAGCCCTTAGCCCCGCCCGTGTTGCAGGCTCAAGCAATTCGCCTGCATCCATCCTCGCAGCAATATCCAGATACAGCTCTGCACATTGTTCACCTGCACCACCATGGACATCCCCCAGCATATTGACACCTGTGGCCATCACATTGTTCAGACCAACACCGCATGTGGCAGCCATCCGCGCCGCAGCAATCGAAGGTGCCTGCGGTCCATGATCCACGCCGGCCACAAGCGCACATTCTAATAAGGCTGCCTGATCTGGTGTTGGCATGTCTCCGCGGGTCATCAACCAGATCATCTGCGCAAAAGAGAGATTACCAATAAGCTCTTCTATTGGGTGGCCTCTAAAAGCAATTTTGCCGGGGGCCATATCGATAATTGACGTCTGCCACCAGTTCTGGACCAAATCTGCATCTGTGCTCATGTCTGTCTTTGGTCCTTCGTCTGTTGTAGCAGCGCGGCCAATCGAATTGGCGCATTGCGCGCTCCATAGCCCTTATAACGACGCTTGCGTTGAACAATTTCAAAAAAGAAGCCGCTCCAGATAGGAGTGGAATAAATTTGGAAATACTCGCCCCAATCATCACGATCATAAAGAATATTCCCTGCCTGCAAGAGTGCAACCGTATCTGCGTCCAGGTCAAATCCGGACTTCAGATCTGCATAGTAATTGGGAGAAATTATCAGCCGTTTGAAATTACTGGCCTCAAGCAGTCTGGATGTTTCGAAAATATCATCACTTTGAAATGCAATGTGCTGCACGCCTGCGTCAAACCCCTGTGAAAGAAAAGTGCCTGCAAAAGTCTGCCGTTCACCCGCTCCGTTCAAATTCAGGCGAACCTCGCCTTCGGGACTGGAGATCGCTTGGCTTAGGATAACGCCCGCAGGATCCAATACATCCACCAGTGAGGCTTTTTCCATGACAAACGTGGTGAGGTAATACGTCAACCAAGTTTGCATGTCCTGATACCGCATTGTCTGCGCAACGTGGTCAATTCTGCGCAGCCCAGCCGGTTGTGTCACGCCATCCTTGGGCACAGGATCAAATTCTATGTCCCATACCCGATGCAGGTTGGATTTTTCATCAATGAAGTGCACAACCGACCCCCCGACGCCCTTAATCGCGGGGATATCAAGCTCTTCACTTCCTACGGATTGTTCAAATTTAGGTGCCCCAAGACGCTTTGCCCGCGCGACGGTCTGGTCCGCATCCTTGACCCTAAGACCCATGTCACACACTCCCGGACCGTGTTCCAAACGGGTCTGTGCAGCAAAACCGTCTGTATCCGAATTGATCACGAGGTTTATGGCCCCCTGACGCCACAATTCGACTGATTTCGACACATGCACGCGTTCCCGACGAAAACGAAGGGTACGCAAAACTTGGGTCAAGGTGTCTTTGTCAGTTTGACCGGCGGCGAACTCAATGAATTCTACACCCGTCGGGGTGACGCGCTGTGGTAAATCGGGAATTGGGCTTTCCAGGCTTGGCTCGGTCTGTGCGACCTCATCGAGCAACGACACCAAGGCCCGATACCCATCACGGGCCGCGTTATTATTACTCTCTTTCACAGTCGCATGACGACAGCCGACAGACCACGGACCCGCGTATCCTGTGCGTGCAATCACCCGCACAAAACTGGCAAGGTTTAATTCCCCCTGTCCCGGCAACAGGCCAAGATGGTCCGTAGACAAAGCCGCGTTGATATTCAAACTGGGCGCATCCGTGAGTTGGACATGGAACAATTTCTCAACGGAAATATCTCTTAACCGCGCGGCCTGTGCGCCCCCTGCCAGAGAAAAAAACGAATTGAGCGCCAGTCCCAGGTTTGGATGATCAATACATTGAACAAGATCAAATGCCTGTGCATCTGTTTTCAGCTCTTGCGCCCACGGCAAGGCACTTACAGCGGCCCGACAGCCCGCCATGGCAACATGATCAGCAAGTCGGGCAAACTCTGTACGCAGAAGGTTCGCGGGTTTACCACCATCGAAATGTGCACCACTCACCAGTAACGTACGCGCACCCAGTTCCTTCATAACCGTTATTTTTTGGTCCAAACGCGCAAAGACGGCTTCCCGTGTCTGCCTGTTTGGCCCAGTAAAATGGCATCCGGGTTGAAATACCTCGACTGTAAGACCCAATTCCCTGGCCAGAAATTTAACATCCGTCGGGGTGCCGTTGAACCCAATCAAGTCTGCCTCGTCCAGTTCGACAGACCCAAAGCCAGCTGCCGCAATCGCTTCCAGCTTTGTAGGCAGATCTCCGGGTATGTTCGAGGTCGCTATGGCAAGATCAGTCAAGACAGATCAACCCTGATATCCAAACAGTCGCGGCACCCAAAGCACCATATCCGGCCATAGAATCATAAGTATCAACGCCGCCATCAGAATGCCGAGAAAAGCCCAAATCTCGCGAATAATTTCCTTCAACGGGATGCCTGTCACAGCATTGATCACGAAAAGCAAAATTCCGTAGGGCGGAGTAATCAAACCGATCATTGAATTGACCACAACCAAGACGCCAAAATGCACAAGATCAATGCCCAAAAGCTTACACGTAGGAATGAACAGCGGAACAATCACAAGAATGATAACCGTGGCATCCAGAATACATCCCAAAACCAAAACAAACAGGTTCACCGCAAGTAGGAAAGCGAGCGGGGAAATATCCGCACCATCAAGAAATACTGAAATGGCGTTTGGAATGTTTTCCTGAATCACGACATAGGTCAGAATCATGGACGCACCGATCACTAAACCAACAGATGCCGCAGATCGGGCGCTATCGACAAAGACGTGATACAAAGTCTTGATCCGGATCGTCCGATACAGTCCCGCCGCGACGACCAAGGCATACAAAGCTGCAATAGCTGCGGCTTCGGTCGGGGTGGTGACGCCGGAATAAATGCAGGCCAACAAAATAACCGGCATCAATAGCGCGGGTGTCGCGCGCGCCGTAATTTTGGGCAGTGCACGCAGCGGAACGGGTTCCTCTTTGCCAAAATCTCGTCGATGGGACATCCACGTATTCATCAGCATCAACACGCCGCCCATAACCAATCCCGGCACGATCCCGGCAAGAAACAAATCCCCGATCGACGTATTTGAAACCAAGGCATATAGAACCATCGGGATGGATGGTGGAATGATTGGCCCGATGGTGGCAGTGGCAGCGGTAATGGCAGCCGCATAGCCGCGCGTATAGCGTTTGCTTTTGACCATCATGTCTATGATGATTTTGCCGATGCCGGCTGCATCTGCCACGGCAGATCCCGACATTCCCGAAAAGATCAGGCTCGCCACAACATTTACATGCCCAAGTCCACCACGGAACCTGCCCACCAATGCAACGCAGAACGCCAACAATCTGTCAGATATGGTACCCGCGTTCATGATGTTGGCCGACACAATAAACAATGGGACGGCCAAAAGCAGAAATCCGTCAAATAGCCTTTGAACCATGGTTTCACCAGCTATCGCCAGATCCTGACCACCGACACCCAAATACACAACAACACCGGTAATTATGGCTAAAGCCACCGGTATTCCAATGGCCGCTGACACAAACAACGCAACCAAACCAAAGGTAAGTTCAATGCTCATCTTGGTTTTCCTTGTCACTGGCATTTACATCAAGGAATTGGGCATCGGGACTAGGGTCAGGGACCCCGCGCAGGATGAAAAGCAATGTCCACAGCGATCGCAGGATCAAGGCGATCATTAATAATATATAGGACGCAAACAGATACTTGACTGCAATCTTGTCACCGGTAACCGGCACTCTGAGCGTTTGCAGTTTTTTAAGCTCCATCAGGCGACTGGCCATAATCGCGTCCCATGTCGGCGCAAACGAATATAGCATGGTCGCAACCACGATTATGGCACCTATGGCGGTCAATACCATGCGACCACGAGGCGGGGCCGACTGATACAGAATATCAAAAGCGACATGATCCCGGTTGCGCACAAAAAACGCACAACTAAAGAAAATGATCCAAACCCATAGCAAAGAGATAAGATTTACGGTCCAGCCCATCGGCTCCAGCGTGTTCATCCATGCCGAGATCGGCGGGATCGGCATCAGCCATGCAATTTTCGGAGCGTAACGTGTAAAGATCTGCAAAAGAAAAATGACAAAGATCGCCGCCAATGCCATGGCGGCGATCCCTTCTGATAAACGAGAGACCCACCGAAGCATTCGTGTCATCCCAAGTCTCCCGTCATCTGTGAGTGCAGCTTTTAGTTACCCAAAGCGTTAATTTTTTCCAAAACACCTTCGGGCCAGCTTGCAGCAGCTTCGCTGCCGACATACTGCGCTTGGACATGGGTACGGAACGCTTCTAGATCTGGTGTATACACCTCGACACCCTGGCTGCGAATAAAATCAGCTAGGTTGTTTTCTTTCTCCAGTTGCTTGAGCCGTCCGTAGGCCGCTGCAGCATCCGCAGCCCGTTGCACGGTCAACTGCTGATCAGATGTCAGGGCATTCCATGTCTCTGCCGAGAACGCGATATAGTTCAGGTCTACCAAATGCGAGGTCAAAGCGATCTGCTTGGTAACCTCATAAAACTTGGCATCCACAACCGTTGGCAGCGGGTTGTCCTGACCGTCAACCGCGCCAGTCGACAGAGCGGTGTAGACCTCGGAAAACGCCATAGGCGTAGGTGCAGCACCAAGGGCTTTTCCAAGGAATTGCCATGCATCGGTACCGGGCATACGAATGTTTACACCAGCCAAATCTGCGGGCGTCTGTACGTCCACTTCGTCACGTGTGAACCGCAAGTTCACGTGACGGCGACCCAGATACATGACCGACAGCAACTTGATCCCAAGTTCGTCCTCAACCGTTTTTTTGAACGGATCCATCAGAGCATCATTAAAGACGCGAACCTGATGTGCGGCGTCCTGATGAACGTATCCCGTCGCAAAAATGGAGAACTCAGGAAAGAACTGCGCAAGTTCCTGCGCCGAGGCAATTGACATCGTAAGATTACCACGGGCGATTGCCTCTAACTCGGTACCTTGGGCAAACAGCGTTCCGTTATATCCTGGTTGATAATCGGCAAAACCCGACACCATCGGCGCGAACACTTCAGCCATAGCGACAGACCGTTGGTCCGTTTCAGAACCAGATGTAGCCAAAGTAAAAGTCAGATCGTTCGCCATTGCGGAAGTTGCAAAGCTGGCTGCAAGACCCACTGCTGCTGCTGACGCTATCACAGCGCGGCGTGTCAAATTGAACATTATTCTCTCCCAGTTTTATATTTTATGACAGAGTTCTTCTTACCCCGTCTTTTATTTTTTGCAATATATTTTTTAAATCATCCGACATTATGAGATTAGGAGTATTTAGGTATATCTGAAACCACTGACCCGGTGTGAATGACAACGTCCCGTCCTGTTTGAGCAGATAAACCAACAGCCTCGACCACCTCGAGAGATTTCATCCCCTCTTCTCCGGAAACCAATGGCGTTGTTTTGGCTGCAATTACATCTGCAAAATGAGCCATCTGCACCATCAAAGGATCCTCCATCTGACACGTCAGGTTTTGTGCCGAAATAGGTGTCCACCAATCTGGTGTGTTTTTTTCGTGTCGCCAAATCCGCAGATCTGGTAAGGACATTCCTGCCTTGGATCCCCCAATCAAATAACAACTCTCTGCTGTTGCGGGATACGCAGGGTTTTCCCGAGCCGTCAGTTCCCAGCTCCAAGGTGCGACGATACTATCCGAAACACTGAGCGTTGCAACTGCTCCGTTTTCAAAACTCAAGACCGCGGTCGCAAGATCTTCATTTTCAAATCCCCGTCTTGACGGGACAGCGATCGCTTGAACACTGACCACCTCTCCACAAAAATAGCGCAGCAGATCTACATCGTGCACAAGATTGACGGAAATCGGTCCCGCCCCCTTTTTGGTGCGCCAAGGAGCTGCTTCAAAGTAGTAATCCGGCTTGTAAAACCAACAAGTTGCTTGAACGGCCCGGATGTCGCCGATGTGACCGTCTTCAATAGCCGCTTTTGCCGCCTGCACCATTCCGTTATGGCGCCTATGATGCCCCACCAATAAGGACACATTGGCAAGCTTTGCCGCGCTGGTCAGTTTTCGTGCCTCTGACGAAGTAACTGTTACCGGCTTTTCGATCAAAAGCGGGATCCCGGCCTGAACACAGATCAAACCCTGCTCTAAGTGCATTGGAGTGGGCGTGGCCAACACGATTCCATCCGGACGGGCAACGTCAATCATTTGATCAAGGGATGTAAAAATTGGCACCCCCATGTCCTTTGCAGCACTATGTGACCTCACATCCGGTTCAACAATTGCCGCAAGGCCCAAGTTGGGGGATCG
>JAYQEA010000045.1:27447-29003 GCA_038138625.1 Roseivivax sp. | reverse complement strand
TGTCTGCGACGTATGGGTGCGCAAATCGAAGGTGAAGGTACCGAAACAATCACGGTGCAAGGCGTTGATCGTTTGGGGGGGGCCACGCATCCTGTAGTCACTGACCGGATCGAATTAGGCACTTACATGCTGGCGCCTGTAATCTGCGGTGGCACGGTGACCTTGAAAGGTGGACGTCGCGATCTGTTAGCTGCATTTTGCGAAGCGTTGGAAGCCACCGGGGCCTCGATTGATCAAACAGACGCTGGGTTGACAGTATCCCGCGATCCTAACCAACCGATCTTGCCTGTGGATGTGACCACTGCGCCATTCCCCGGCTTTCCGACCGATTTGCAAGCACAGATGATGGCTTTGATGTGCATCGCCAAAGGCACCGCAGTGCTTGAAGAAAAGATCTTTGAAAATCGGTTTATGCACGCGCCGGAGTTGATGCGCATGGGCGCGCAGATTGACGTATCGGGTGGCACGGCCACTGTCACTGGCGTGGAAAAACTACGCGGAGCACCGGTTATGGCGACAGATTTGCGGGCATCTGTTTCGCTAATCCTTGCAGGGCTGGCAGCAGAGGGGCAGACACGGGTCAATCGGGTCTATCATTTGGATCGGGGTTATGAACACCTCGAGGAGAAACTACAGGCTGTTGGTGCCAAAGTTGAGCGGGTGCAGGGCGAATGACCAAAGACGCACGTTTTGAAGATGGTGCTGCACGTGCACTGCAATTGATGGCTCAAGATGCAGACGACCTGACGGTGATTTCGTCACTGGTCCAAGACGCCGTTCTGCAGGCGTCCGACATTACTTGGCAGAAGTCACGACATCGTGTTGTTATGCTTTTAAACCGTCTGCGTCGGGAAGACGGGTTGATTGCGGAGCGCTTGGGCCAATCTGTTGAACGGGTTCGGGCACTGCTGATTATCGATAATGTGACCCGATTTGCAGCACAGGGCATTCGACCTGATGATGCAGATTTGGTATTGTCTTTGCTGTCCGTGTCATTTGAGGAAACAAAACCACCGTCGGGGCGTATTGTCCTGACGTTTGCAGGGGACGGCGGATTACGGGCCGACGTCGATGCTGTGGACCTTGTCTTGAAAGACGTCACACGCCCCTATGTGGCGGTTGCGGGCAAAGCCCCGGATCATGATCTCGAATAATATCGCAGGTTTGCGAATGCCACCGACAGGGCTGACAAGTCCAGAAGACGCCCCGCAAACCTATATTTTGTGCACGACGGCGGGTCAGTTGGAATTGTGATGATCTGGTTTAAATTTCTACCCAGGTCCCACCGGCCTCGTGACTGTTTGCGCAAGCCTCAATAAACCGCATACCGCGCAGCCCTTCTTCAAGCGGTGTATAGATCACCTGCCCTTGGGGTAAGTGAATGCCGGCTTGCTGTGCCGCCAAAGAGATACCTATTTCAGAGTAGAGATTCGCCCAAGCATCAGTGAGCGCCTCGCCATGGCCACGGGGCAGATGTGACAGGGCTTCGGCTTGCGGTAACATGCCCCCGCCATGTCCACGGTGAAAAACCTGTTGTGGCGCATCGAGCGGTGCAT
>JAYQEA010000045.1:7584-27437 GCA_038138625.1 Roseivivax sp. | reverse complement strand
CAATCGCAATCCGCAATAGTTCCCTGCTGCTGCTTGCGTGATCCAAAGATGACCAGGGACATCATCCGACATTCGCAGCTTTACAAAAGCTGTGTCTTCTAGGGTTTTTGGCCCACCGCAAATATGAAAATCGGCACGAACCTCGGTGGCGGATATGCCTGTGACATGTTCTAGCAAGTGGATCGCATGGGTGCCAATATCTGCTGTGGTCGAGGTGCGCCCGACTGTGGACGGGTCGCGCCGCCACGCGGTTCCGGGATTACTCAGGTCATCAGGCCCGACGCGGGCATCTTGAACATATTCCGCCAAAACCTGTCGCACTTGGCCAATGGCGCCGTTTGCGATCATTGCACGCGCCTGCCGTATCATTGCATGGTGGATATAAGGGTAGGTGACCGCAACAAAACAACCGCTGTCTTGCGCGGCTTTGGCCAGATCCAGTGACGTCTCCAGACTGTGGGTCAAAGGTTTGTCTATGATCACGGCGATCCCGGCAGATAGGAAGGTTTTTGCCGCCTCTGCATGATGCGCATTTGGGGTGCAAATCGTCACGGCATCAATCCCATCGGGGCGTGCGGCCTCGATCCGGGCCATGTCAACAATGCTCGTGTAGGCGCGATCGGGCGGGATGCTCCAATCCTTTGCCGACACAAGGGCGGTTTGCGGTTTTGACGACAGGGCGCCGGCGACGACGTCCCATTGTCCGGACAGACGCACGCCCCCAAAGTGCCAATTACCAACCAAGCCGCCGCGTCCGCCGCCAACAAAGCCCAATTTAAGCTTGCGCCCCAATGGCGGAACGCGCAGCCCCTGTGTCATGTCAAACGTCATGTTTTTGTCCTTAAAAGACCGGGTAGGGATCAGACCACCCGGATGACCTGTTTGTCGATCGCAAGCATATATCCTTGTTTGGCAATGGTCTTTACCAAAAGCGCAGCAACGATTTGATTTCCAAGGGCATCGCGCAGTCGTTTGATCCGAGTGGCCCCAGCAGATTCGTCGCAGTCTTCTGATGCGCGCCCCGAAATGATTGCCTCGAGCTCCACGCCGCTCAGAATATCGTCGTCCATGCGGGCCTCGGCCAGAACTGACAGGGTTTCCATGGCGGCTTCGGTCAGTTTAAAGCCCATCGTGTTCACATAGACCGTGCGTTCTTGGCGTGACACGATCAAAGAGTTGACCTGAATTCCGGATTGTTCGATCTGCGCCATTCGTCGTGTTAAGGTGGAAACTAGGACCAAACATACCATGGCTGCGATCAACATCGCTGCGGCAAAGACCAGCAAAACTGTAATCACCATACGGTAGCCCGCCAGAGTATCTGCAAACGCTGTGCCAGATTGCGCCAGGATTTCAAGCAGCTTTATCTGTGTCGGAGATGTAAGCTCGGCGTTTTCGATAAAGAGTTGTTCCACCCGTGCGTCAAAGGCGCGGGCATCCGGAAGGGTCAGCAAAAGCCAGCCTGCGGT
Organism: Roseivivax sp.; assembly: GCA_038138625.1. Lineage (GTDB taxonomy): Bacteria > Pseudomonadota > Alphaproteobacteria > Rhodobacterales > Rhodobacteraceae > JAQXDR01. The sequence continues at coordinate 25,968 of JAYQEA010000045.1, read as the reverse complement.
TACAACCAGCAATGCAATGATTCCCGTAATGCCAAAACCGATGACGCGCATGCCTGTTCGGCGACTTTCAGTAGGCAAGGTAATGTGCGCCTGCACTGGCTTTCCTTTCATCTAAACCTGATGCGTCAAATACAGACACCACAGTGAGCAAAGTCCAACCATTCTGTGCCAATCGAGGCGCAAGTTCGTTTGCGGCGACGGATATCGAGCAGTCGCCATCAATTCGAGCAACGCCATAGTGCAGTCGAAGGGGGGCGTCCTGTTTGGCTTTGTAGTCAGCATAACATGTGGCCTGTGCCAAGGCTGGCACTGCGCAAAGCGCCACTGAAAGAAGGATATGTTTCATGACTCTAGGGTGCGGCGTTGGCCAGTGAAATACAATATCAGTCTGCTCAGACTGCGCTGATATCCGATAACATCTTGGTGTTATTGCGTGAAAATTTAAGACGGGACCAGTGTTCGGTATGGCGCCTCTGATGCGCTATCCATGTCCATTGCTGCAAAAAGGATTTTGCAATGTCCCGACACCTCACGCTTTTCTGCGCAATCCTCTCTCTTGGTCTGACCTCTGTCGCAGCGCCTGCGCAGGCGCAAGATCACTCTGATGCGCTTGCTAAATTTTTTGGCGCTGCGGCCACTCTTATTATTTTGGGCTCTGTGCTTGAGGGATCCAAAGCTGATGTAAAGGTGGTTCCCCGGTCTCATCATCGGCGTGGGCCTGTTGTGGTTCGGGCTGCTCCACGCCCCATTCCAAAGCAATGTCTGCGCCGTGTAACAGGCGGTAAAACGCGGTTTGCGGTGATGCGGAAGTGTCTCAAGCGCATGGGATACAAGGGATTAAATCGCTTGCCTAAAGCTTGCCGCCTTGAGATCCGCACGCACAATCGCTTGGCCGCGGGCTATTCTATGCGGTGCTTGCGAGGCCGTGGATACGCAGCGGCCAGCAATTAAGATTGCTAATCTGCATCTGTCTCTTGCGTGATACCGAGCGGTATGCGACCTCCGGAGCCATGGAGGCTCCGGATTTTCAGATTGAAACCTCAATGTGGGGTCAAGGCTGGCATGCAATTGCTGGTGTGGATGAGGCCGGCAGAGGCCCCTTGGCGGGACCTGTGGCCGCTGCTGCTGTTGTTCTGGATCCAGATGATATCCCCGCTGGTCTGAACGACAGTAAAAAACTATCAGCCCAAAGCCGTGACAAGCTGGCCGCAGTGATCCGTCAAAAAGCCGATGTTGGGGTTGGTCTGGCCTCTGTCGCAGAAATCGACCGGATCAATATTTTACAAGCCAGCCACCTGGCCATGCGGCGTGCCTTGGCTGATTTGCCCGCCAACCCCGATGGCGCCCTGATCGACGGTAACCGTCTGCCAAAAGATCTGGACCTGCCCGCGTTGGCCGTGGTCAAAGGGGATGCGCGCAGTCTGTCAATTGCGGCGGCATCGATTATTGCAAAGACCGTACGTGACAAAATCATGTGGGATTTACATCAGATCTTTCCCGACTATGGCTGGGATCGAAATGCCGGGTATCCGACAGCTGCGCACCGTCAGGCTCTTCTTGAATTCGGTATTACCCCTCATCATAGACGCTCCTTTCGGCCCGTCCACAATATATTGTGTTCGCATCAAGACCCAAGCACTTGATTCAAAAAGGAATTGACGCCGAATCACTTTTGACTCATTGTTGTCCGCAAAAAACGGCAAGGCGCTTAAGCGTCGGTCAAGAGGCAGATAATGACAAAAACAACGACACAGGCAGCACAGCTGCCACGAAACGTGATTCTGGATGGGGACTGCATAGAGGTCATGCGGTCGCTTCCCGAGGCGTCGGTGGATCTTATCTTTGCGGATCCTCCGTATAATTTACAGCTGCGGGGCGATTTGCACCGGCCGGACAATAGCCGTGTTGATGCCGTTGATGATCACTGGGATCAATTCTCGAGTTTTGGGGCATATGACAGGTTCACGCGTGACTGGCTGGCCGCGGCACGACGCTTGCTCAAACCTAATGGTGCGATTTGGGTGATTGGATCCTATCACAATATTTTTCGGGTGGGCGCCGCGTTACAAGATCAGGGCTACTGGATCTTGAACGACGTGGTTTGGCGTAAATCCAACCCAATGCCCAATTTCCGTGGCAAACGGTTCACCAATGCGCATGAAACAATGATTTGGGCGTCGAAGAGCGAAGGCGCAAAATATACATTTCATTATGAGGCACTGAAAGCGCTGAACGAAGGCATCCAAATGCGCTCAGATTGGGTTTTGCCAATCTGTTCTGGTGGGGAACGTCTTAAAGATGATGCCGGTGACAAGGCACATCCGACGCAAAAACCCGAGTCTTTGCTGCATCGCGTTCTGGTTGGGACGACCAATCCGGGCGACGTTATTCTGGACCCCTTCTTTGGAACCGGAACCACCGGTGCGGTTGCCAAAATGCTTGGCCGTGACTGGATCGGTATTGAACGAGAAGAGCAATATCGCAAGGTTGCGCAAAAGCGGCTTTCGCGTGTTCGACGTCTTGATAAGGCAGCTTTACAGGTCAGTACTTCCAAACGCGCAGAGCCACGCGTTCCGTTTGGTCAATTGGTAGAACGCGGGATGCTGCGTCCTGGCGAAATGCTGGTCAATGGTCGCGGACAATATGCAAAAGTGCGGGCAGACGGCACCTTGGTCGGTGACGACGTCACAGGATCCATTCATCAGGTTGGTGCGCATATCGAAGGCGCGCCGTCGTGCAATGGCTGGACATACTGGAATTTCCGTCGGGATGGACAGATGGTGTCAATCGATGTGCTTCGGCAACAAATCCGTGCCGAAATGCGCAACACCTGATGGCAGGTCTTTAACTCAAAATGTGAAAAACACGTCCGTCAGGGCGTGTTTTTCACACAAATGACTTACCAGTCGATATGTTCTAGAAATTCGTCGAGTGCGATCCGCCACCAATCTACTGTATCGCGCAGATTATCGGGCGACACGCCATGCGCGAGGTTGACGTTCATTTCAAACCCAAGATCACCGTCATCCATCACATAAGCCATGCCGAACCGTTTGCTTGCATTCCAATCGTTGGCAAGGCTGAGCGAGGGTGGGGAATTCAGGGTGAACGTGGTATAAAACGACAATGACCGGCAGTCTGAAGCGTCGCAACCGTAGAAATAGACAGAATAATTTACCCCTGACATCCGGCCAGTCAGTTTGGGATCACCTTGGCTGTCCGTGTTTAAACGCGCCAGATACCCTTCTTCTGCCAGTGCGTTCATTACGTCTTCTGGGTTTGCATAGGCAAGTTGTTGATTGCTTTGCGCCGATGCAGCAAACGGTATCGCTAAAATAAGCAAAGACGTCATTATAAGAGAGCGGATCATGACCTATTCCTTTTTGGAGCCTCTGACATTTAAGGGCTGTAACAATGAGTGAACCACAGTGACATGGGGCTGCGCAAGTTTTGAGGGCTTGCACTCTGCCATGGCTACCAGCAAAGCTTGGCGTGATGGGATGAGGGGGCTAAAATGGATATACGCGCTATCGCTATGGGGCTTGCCTTCGCACTCATGTGGTCGTCTGCGTTTACGTCTGCCAGCATTATAGTTGATTCGGCTCCTCCACTGGGCGCACTGTCGATACGTTTTTTGTTGTCGGGTCTTATAGCGGTGTTGATCGCGTTGATGCTGGGGCAGTCCATGCGACTGACCAAGACGCAGTGGCGCGCGACCATTATTTTCGGGATTTGCCAAAATGCTTTGTATTTGGGTTTGAATTTCATGGCCGTGCAATGGATCGAGGCCTCTCTGGCCGTGATCATTGCGTCCATGATGCCCTTGATCGTCGGGCTCCTTGGCTGGATGCTGTACGGTGAAAAATTGCGTCCCTTGGGGATTTTTGGCTTGATGACGGGAATTCTGGGCGTCCTCGTGATCATGGGAGCGCGTTTCCAAGGAGGCTTGGATCTTCTCGGCGTGGCTTTTTGTGTTTTCGGGGTGATGTCGCTTGCCGTGGCAACGATGGCTTTGAAAAATGCGGCGTCGGGTGGTAATTTTGTGATGGTGGTTGGTTTGCAGATGCTGGTGGGTAGTGCGGCTTTGGCCATACCTGCCATTGCGTTTGAAACATACGCTGTTACATGGTCGTGGTCTTTGGTGGCGGCCTTTACCTATACGACCTTGGTGCCCGGCCTTGCAGCCACTTTGGTCTGGTTCTTTTTGGTAGACCGTATTGGTGCTCTCAAGGCTGCAACGTTTCATTTTCTCAATCCGTTTTTCGGGGTCATGATCGCGGCGCTTGTACTGGGAGAGCGGTTGGGGTTGCTTGATCTTCTGGGCGTCGTGGTCATCATGCTTGGTATTCTTGCTGTGCAGACCTCGAGACAACCGGGCAGGTGACTTCACCACATAGCTGCTATAGCTAGAATAAATCTTAAGCTATCAACAAATCGTTAGGTGACAGGTGCGAAGAGCACGCGCATATCAGTAAAATGGAACCGATCCTTGCATATGTCGCGGGCCTTTTGACCTTGATTAACCCATGCATCTTGCCTGTTTTGCCGATCGTGATCGTGTCTAGCTTGCAAGTCAGCAAGCGCGGTCCAATTGCGTTGGCCACAGGTTTGTGCTTTGGGTTTGTCACCGTTGGTTTGACGGTTACTGCTTTTGGTCATCTCGTGGGACTGACGGCGTATACCATATCACGCATCGGCGCGGCCATGATGGTTGTGTTTGGTATCGCGATCCTTGTGCATCCTGTCGCGTTCGTTTTGCAACACGCCACTGATGGCATGGCGCATCGTGCAGATCGCATGATTGAGGTGCTGGAGCAAAACAACCTGCCAGGTCAGTTTGCGGCAGGCTTCTTGCTAAGCATTGCGTGGAGCCCCTGCATAGGGCCAACGCTGGGTGCTGCCATCGCTTTGGCAAGCCAGGGACAGGATTTGCTCCGGGCCGGTGTCATCATGGCGGGATATGCAGCCGGTATTGCCACGCTCGTCTTGGGCTTGGCCTATGGTACCCGTGGCCTTGTGGCCCGCTACAACATGCGCTTTCGTGGTATGTCGCGATATGCTCAGCCCGCGTTGGGGCTGATTTTCGTTTTGATTGGATGTGCTCTCTTTTTCGGTGTTGCCCAAACAATCGAAGGGGCGTTGCTGCGCGCCTTGCCCAATTGGTTGATAGATTTGTCTGTCTCCGTTTAATATTTGACCGTTAGGATAACTGAAATGCAAAGACGCCCTTTTTTAACCTCCTGCATGGCTTTGATTGCGTCTGGTGCAACGACCGGGCTGTATCCATCTGCGGCATCGGCTGAACCTTTGGACTACACTCCGGGTTTGTTGGACGCGCGACTTGCAGCAGGACAAACCGTGTTTTTGGAATTTACGGCCAGTTGGTGCACGACATGCCATGCCCAGAAACGGGTGATCCAAGCTTTGCAAGAAGAAACCCCGGCGTATTTGAATGAGCTGACGTTCATAAGCGTGGACTGGGATCGCTATGGCCGCAGCAATCTGGTCCGCAGATTGAAAGTGCCGCGCCGGTCGACGCTCATGATCCTGAAGGGCGAAGAAGAGTATGGGCGCATCATTGCCCAGACCAGTCGTCGTAAGATCAAAGCTCTTTTGGATCTCGGGCTTGATGTCGCACGGGCATAACCGGCAGGCATTTTGCAAACCAAATGGGGGTATTGGTTGTGGCCATAACGTTTGCCCGAGTGGATTTGAAAACAAACTCCGCCTGGCGGATGGTCTGCCTAAAATGCGGCGAGCAGAGCGGATAGCGTGAAAAAGCCCACTACCGTTGCAGCCAGCAATGTCCGTGCTCCCAGGGCGGTTTCGTGCACATCAGCAGCGAGGATAGGGTAAATCCCGATCATTGGCATTGCGGCAGACAGAACCAGTGCTGTGCGCAGGTCGGGGGCGAGGGTTTGAAATGCAAATGCGACAATCCCCATACAAAGCGCAGGGGCAAAACACAGCCTAACAAAAACGATCAGGCCGGTATCGGCCCAGCGACCCGTAACGGTCAGGCCCGCAAGAGTGCCTCCAAGAAAAATCATTGCAAGCGCTGGCGTGGTCAGCGCCAAAAGGTCAATGGCGCGACTGGCTGCCACTGGCACAGCCAAGCCGCTTAGCGATATGGCCAGTCCAAGCGGAAGCGCCAGCGTCAGCGGTCGTGTGAGCAAAACGCGCGCTATATGTCGAACGAGGTCCATGCGATCGGGAGCGTCTGATTTGCTTGCCTCCAGCAGTGCCAGTCCCACGGGAAGGATAAGGGCCATTTCGACCAATGTGTTCATCGCCAGCACAAGGTCGGCCATGCCCGGAAGGGCTAAAGCGATGATAGCGTAGCCGATGAAGCCTGAATTGGGAGCCATAGCTCCCAAAGTTGCCAAAGCTCTCACGGAGGCTGTCTGTTTGATGAAGACAAGCCACGCAATGATGCCGGTCAGGCCGAGGACCAATGCATAAGCTGCTATGTAGCCGGAGTGTATCTGGTCAAGGATCGCCGGATCACTGGCGGCGCGGAATAAGATTGCCGGCATTCCGATCAACATCACAAAGCGGCCAAAGCCGTTGATGTCGCCGGACGACAGTATTTGTAGCCGCGCAAGACCGTATCCCAGGGCCGTCAGCCCAAAGACAGGCATCGTGATATTGAGAACGTCCAGCACTTGGCCTAGCCTATTTGGCCTCCGCCATCTCCGATTTGGCCACGATGCAACAATAGATGATCCAAAAGGACGCAGGCCATCATGGCCTCACCCACTGGCACGGCCCGGATACCAACGCAGGGATCATGCCTGCCTTTGGTCATGATCGTTGTGTCCTGGCCTGACTTCGTTACCGTTTTACGCGTTGTCAAAATGGATGAGGTCGGCTTGACCGCAAAGCGCACGACAATGTCCTGGCTTGTCGAAATGCCCCCAAGAATGCCGCCGGCATGGTTACTGCCATAGATCGGCCCATCTGGTCCCATTGAGATTTCATCCGCGTTTTCTGTCCCGGTCAGCGCGGCCGAGGCCATGCCGTCGCCGATCTCGACGCCTTTAACAGCGTTGATCGACATCATCGCCGCAGCCAGGTCGGTATCCAGTTTCGCGTAAATCGGGGCACCAAGGCCGGCAGGTACACCCGAGGCGGTCACTTCGATGACCGCGCCCACGCTTTCGCCTGATTTTCGCAACCCATCCAAGTAGATCGCCCAGTCTTTGGCGGCCTCTGGGTCCGGGGTCCAAAAGGGGTTTTCCTCGATCTGGCCCATATCAAACCGGTCGCGATCACTGTGATACGGGCCCATCTGGACCATGTAGCCGGTGATCTTGACCTGTGGCGCCAACGCGGCGAGTGCTGCGCGGGCCAGCCCACCGGCGGCGACCCGAGCTGCTGTTTCACGCGCAGAGGACCGCCCGCCACCGCGATAATCGCGAATGCCGTATTTCTGCCAATAGGTGATATCGGCATGGCCCGGGCGGAATTTTTCAGAAATCTCGGAATAATCTTTGGAGCGCTGATCCGTATTTTCGATCATAAGCTGCACAGAGGTGCCGGTGGTCAGGCCTTCGAATGTTCCGGATAAGATTTTCACAGCGTCTGGTTCACGACGTTGCGTGGTGTATTTGTTCTGTCCTGGTTTACGACGGTCCAGCCAGTGCTGGATTGTGGCTTCCGAGATCGGAATGCCTGGTGGCACGCCATCAACGGTTGCGCCCAAGGCCGGTCCGTGGCTTTCGCCCCATGTTGTGACGCGAAAGAGATGTCCGAAGGTATTTAAGCTCATGACGCGGCTCCGTTGCGTTTTGGGTGGGATATGCGTTTCGCTTGGAAAATGGAAGGGGGCGAGATCTGTTGCACAGCGCTGTTTTTTGACCCTGCCCACGTACAAGCGTCACGAAACTGTGTTCGGTCCGCTGTGATATGCCCGTTTTACGGATCCGTGATGGTCCGGAGGCTCATTGACCGCCCACCTAAACGGACCTGTGTGTCTGGTTGCTCGGATATGAGTTTGCCTTGTTTCTGAAAAGAAGATCGTGAATTTGGTCAGAAAAGGTCAGGCAGGCTCCGATCAGGATAAGCCCCACTGACTCAGGGAAACGCACCTCTGACTGCTTGGGAAAGATCACTTTTTTACAAATGTACTCGGAAAGTCGCGTTTTTTTCCTCCAAGTCTGAATACCGACCCCTGATTTTTAGACGGAGTCGATTACATTTTGCGGGCTTGTACTAGGTGCTGCTGCGTGCAACGAATGTGCCCCGCAGTGCGATCCGCGTCATTGCGGTGTCTGATCCATCCAACAACATTTGAGTCAATGCATCGGCCATAGCCATAAGAGGCTGACGGTATGTGGTCAGCCCATATGCGGGTATGCCCGCAGTTGGTGTATCGTCAAAGCCTGTCACGGCAACATCTGATGGCACGTGCAATCCAAGATCACTGCGCAAGGCATCCATGACACCCATCGCCATGCTATCGTTTTCACAAACCACGACATCAGGGCGCTCACCATCATTCCATGCGCGCAACATTGCCGCATGGGCATGACCGAACCCGTAGGATTTTGAGGCAATGCCCGCAGGTACTTTGTGGCCCAAAGAGCTCCACGCGGATTCAAAAGCCGCCTTCCGTCCAAGTACGGTAGATCTGAAATCCGGCCCGGCCAGAAACAACGGTTTTTGGTAGCCCCGATTGTGTAGGTGCGTCGCTATCTCGGACATGGCAAGGGCATCATCGCAGTAGATTGACAGGGTCGCGGGATTCAAAGCCTCGCGTGCAAATACGATCAGTTTGCGCAATCGGCGCGCCCCCAGAGCGGTTTCCAAGACGTCTTCATCGTATCCGTTGCCAATCATTACTGCGGCGTCTACCCGGCGTTGGCTTGCGCTTAGCAGCGCCTCTGTCGCATCGGTCATATTCAGCAAAAGGGTCACAAAACCTGCCCCCTGCAAACTACGGGACAACCGTTCAATCATCACCAGCCGATGGGGGTTTTCGAAATCATCCACCAACAGCGCAATCAATCCGCTACGGTCCGACGCCAGACTGGCTGCCAAAAGATTAGGGGCATATCCAAGCCGGTCTGCGGCCGCCATAACACGATCACGCGTCCGTTTTGACACTGGCGCACCAGGTTTGAAGGCACGCGCAACCGTCCAACGCGATACGCCTGCCTCTGAGGCAACATCATCGGCAGTTATGGCCGACAGCGGTTTGTAGGTATCCTCTCCCATCCGCGAACCCTAACCTGCGAAATCCATTGTGCATACCCACCTTGATAGGGTCACTGCTCGCGCGTGCAGAATAGGCCTTGCGGGAAAGCTTAACGTCAGAGATATTTTTTAAAAAATCTGGATCGCAACAAAAGGAGATTCGCATGCTTTCAGTCGCTTTACTCGGGGCAGGGCGGATTGGGCGTGTGCACGCAAAATCTATCGCAGCCCATTCGGGCAGCCGACTTGTGGCTGTGGCCGATGTCCATACTCCGGCTGCGCAAGAGCTGGCCGAGAAGGCCGGTGCAGCTGTGCGTGATATCGATGCAATCCTCGCTGATCTGACCATTGATGCGGTGCTTATTGCCACGTCGACCGATACGCATTCCGAGTTGATCGAAGCCGCCACTGCGGCCGGCAAAGCCGTGTTGTGCGAAAAACCGGTGGATCTTGATCTGGCCCGTGCACAGGCCTGCCTGACCAAATCGCAGGCCAGCGGCCAGCCTGTCATGGTCGGCTTTAACCGCCGGTTTGATCCCAACTTTGCCGCGCTTAAGACCAGCTATGACGCAGGAGAGATCGGCGTGGCAGAGCTGCTGTCTATCACATCCTTTGATCCCGCCCCCCCTTCTGTTGAATATATCAAAGTGTCTGGCGGGATCTTTCGGGACATGATGATCCATGATCTGGACATTGCGCAATGGTTGATGGGCGCGCGGCCTGTGAAGGTCACAGCACATGGCAGCGCCCTTGTTGATCCCGCAATAGGGGCTGCAGGCGACGTTGATACCGCCGTCGCGACGCTGCATTATGCCGATGGTCGGTTGTGCGTGATCCGCAACAGTCGGCGGGCTGCCTACGGGTATGATCAAAGAATAGAAATTCTGGGCTCCAAGGGATTATTGCAGGCCGACAATGTAACTGAATCCACCATCACCAGAGCAGGTTCAGAGGGTGTGATATCTGCCAAGCCTGTCTATTTTTTCCTGGAACGTTACATGCGTGCCTACGAAATTGAATGGGCGCAATTTGTTGATGCTGTCCAGTCAGGCACTCCGGTTCCAGCGACCCTTGAAGAAGGCGTTGCCGCATTGGCCGTTGCAGAGGCGGCAACGCAGTCTATGAAAACCGGTCAGACGGTCGACGTCCCATCCGTTTAGCAGGACTTTGAGCATGAAAACTCTAGACGTAATCACAATTGGACGCTCATCGGTGGACCTGTACGGCGCGCAGGTCGGCGGGCGGCTTGAGGATATGAGTTCGTTCCACAAATACATTGGCGGCTCACCCACAAATATGGCCGCCGGAACCGCTCGCTTGGGTTTGAAGTCTGCTGTGATCACCCGTGTGGGCGACGAACACATGGGGCGGTTTATTCGCGAACAGCTCCAGAGCGAAGGCGTGGATACGCGCGGTGTGATTACGGACCCAGAGCGCCTGACTGCCCTGGTTATTCTAGGAATTCGGGATCAAGAGCAGTTCCCGCTGATTTTTTATCGTGAAAACTGTGCGGATATGGCCCTGCACGCAGACGACATTGACCCGGATTTTATCTCTTCTGCGCGCTCGGTTGTGGCGACTGGAACGCATTTGTCCAATCCCCGAACCGAGGCGGCTGTTGTCAAGGCGCTGAGGTTGGCCCGCGAGCACGGCAGTCGCACCGCGTTGGATATCGACTATCGTCCTAATCTGTGGGGCCTTTCGGGCCATGGCGACGGAGAAAACCGGTTTATTGCCTCGGATGCAGTTACGGCAAAATTGCAATCGACACTACATCTGTTCGATTTGATCGTCGGCACCGAAGAAGAGTTTCACATTGCGGGCGGGACCACTGATACAATCGCTGCCCTGCGGGCTGTGCGGGCTGTGACCAATGCGACCTTGGTGTGCAAACGTGGCCCTATGGGTGCTGTGGCCTTTACGTCTGACATTTCAGACTGTCTGGATGATGGCCAAAGCGGTCCGGGCTTTCCGATTGAAGTTTTCAACGTGCTTGGGGCCGGTGACGGATTTATGTCTGGGCTGCTGAAGGGCTGGTTGGACAATGAGGATTGGCCAACTGCGCTGACGTATGCCAATGCCTGCGGAGCCTTTGCGGTCAGTCGGCATGGCTGTGCTCCGGCCTATCCCAGCTGGACCGAGTTGCAGGTTTTTCTCAAACGCGGCGTCAAAACACCGGCGCTGCGCAAAGATGCCGAACTTGAACAGATCCACTGGGCCACAAACCGGAAAGGCGACTGGCCTACAATGCGCGTTTTTGCCTTTGATCACCGGATGCAAATGCAGGATCTGCCGGGCGCAACACCCGAGAAAATCGCCGCGTTCAAAGAGCTTTGTTTGCAGGCATGTGCCGAGGTGGCCCAGGACCGGGAGGGCTACGGTCTGCTGTGCGACTGGAGGCTTGGGCGCGATGCCCTTTTCAAAGCTGTCGGCCAGGGTCTATGGATTGGCCGACCCGTGGAATTACCGGGATCGCGGCCATTGCAGATAGAAGAAGAACTGGGTCCCGATTTTGGGGGATTGGCAGAATGGCCGCTTGAGCATGTGGTCAAATGTTTGTGCTTTTATCACCCTGATGACAGCGCCGAGATGCGCGCAGAGCAAGAGGCCACCGTAACCCGCCTTTTTCATGCGGCCAGACGGAACGGTCTTGAGTTTTTGTTGGAAGTCATTCCGTCCAAGGCCGGACCTGTCGGTGACGAGACAACGGCGCGGGTCATTCAAAGGTTTTACGATTTGGGGGTATATCCCGACTGGTGGAAGCTGGAGCCTATGACAAGCGCGGCGGCATGGCAGGCCACGTGTGAGGCCATTGAACGCAATGATGCGCACACCCGCGGGATCGTTGTGCTCGGGCTTGGTGCGACCGAGGCCGAACTTGCCGATAGCTTTAACGTTGCAGCGCAATACCCGCTGGTGAAAGGGTTCGCTGTGGGACGCACAATCTTTGCCGAACACGCCGCAGCGTATATGCTGGATGAAATCACCGCCAAAGATGCGGTATCCAGAATGACGGACAGCTATGCTCGGCTTTGCAAATATTGGGACATTGCCCGCGAAAAGGGAGAAATCTGAATGACCGATACGATCCGGTTGACCGCTGCTCAGGCAATGGTGCGTTATCTTGCGACACAAATGAATGCTGAAGGCGAACCCTTTATGGCTGGGATCTGGGCCATCTTTGGCCATGGCAATGTTGCCGGTTTAGGCGAGGCATTGCATGGCGTAAGGGATATCTTTCCGACCTACCGGGGTCATAACGAACAAACGATGGCCCATACCGCTATTGCTTTTGCAAAACAGTCGGGGCGCAAACGCGCTATGGCTGTAACGTCGTCGATTGGTCCTGGCGCCACCAATATGGTCACGGCCGCCGCCTTGGCGCATGCCAACCGTCTTCCCGTTTTGATTATACCCGGAGACGTCTTTGCCTCGCGCGGGCCTGATCCCGTATTGCAGCAGATCGAAGATTTTGGCGACGGCACTGTGTCAGCCAACGACTGCTTTCGGCCCGTCAGCCGGTATTTCGACCGGATTTCCCGCCCAGAACACCTTCTGACCGCCTTGCCGCGTGCCATGGCGACCATGACGGATCCTGCGGCCTGTGGCCCTGTGACATTGGCGTTTTGTCAGGACACGCAGACCGAAGCCTATGATTATCCTACATGGTTTTTCGAGCCCAAAGTTTGGGGACAGCGTCGGAGCTATCCCGATAGTTACGAACTCGAGGCTGCTGCAAGCGCACTGGAAGAGGCCGAAAAGCCCGTAATTGTTGCAGGCGGTGGCGTACATTACTCCGATGCCAGCGACATGTTGCGCAACTTTGCCGAAGCTCACAACATACCCGTGGTGGAAACCCAGGCGGGCAAATCTGCTTTGCCGTGGGATCATCCGCTGAACCTTGGACCGGTTGGTGTGACGGGCGGAGAGCCCGCCAACAACATCTGTGCCGAAGCAGATGTTATCCTGGGCGTAGGGACACGGTTGCAGGACTTTACCACGGGTTCATGGATGTTGTTTCAAAATCCGAACCGTCAACTGATTAGCCTGAACGTTGCGGCCTACGATGCCATGAAGCACGGGGCACGGCCATTGATGGCAGATGCCCTGCGGGGATTGGAAAAACTGAACGAAGCTCTGGGAATGCATCAGGCAGACGGAGATTATACAACTCAGAAAGCCGAGTGGTTTGCCAAAGTGGACGTCCTGACCGACCCGCCGACGGATGGCAATGCGTTGCCCACCGATATGCAGGTGATTGGTGCTGTGCAGCGGGCATCATCAAAAGACACTGTCGTGATGGGCGCTGCGGGCACCATGCCGGGCGAACTACACAAACTGTGGAAGGCACCACGGCCAGGAGCCTATCACATGGAATACGGCTTTAGCTGCATGGGATACGAGATCGCCGGAGCGATGGGTATCAAAATGGCGGATCCGGATCGGGACGTTGTTTGCATGTTGGGTGACGGCAGTTACATGATGGCCAATTCGGAACTGGCGACCGCGGTGATGATGGGGATCAAGTTGACTGTGGTTATCACCGACAATCGGGGTTTTGGGTGTATAAACCGCCTTCAACGCGGCACTGGTGGGGCCGAGTTTAACAATCTGCTGGACACAGCCCATCATGTGACGCCCTCCAACATCGACTTTGCCGCACATGCGGCCTCGATGGGGGCGGCTGCGGTGCATGTCAGTTCCATTCAAGAACTTGAGGCAGCACTGCTTAGGGCGCGGGACGCCGAGGGAGTGTTTGTGGTGGTTATCGATACCGACCCCTACCCATCGACCGAACATGGCGGCACATGGTGGGAGGTCGCCATCCCAGAGGTCAGCGACCGTGACAGCGTTAAAGACGTGCGCCTAGCCTACGAAGATGCCTTACAGCGCCGGTTGCGGACCTAAGGTCACGGCTTTGATCATCCCAATGGAATAAACGCAATCGGAGCCGGGATTTATGACGTGATTTGAAGCCATGCATCCGCGGACTGGTGCTTTTTCGAGGTGTTGACGTCCTTGCACCAAACCCACGGGCAAGATGGTTGCGCCTTGCGATCATAGACCAGATAGTGTCATCGGGGGCGGGGATCTATTCCTGATAGCGACACGTCACGTCCATCAAACGATATGACACGCCGTTGCGCTTGGCGCGGTCTTGCGAAAAAGGCACAGTGTTTATGAGAGCAGAAAATTTTAATGTCCGTCATCCGCTCTTTCGTCGCCTTTGGGTGCGGGTGGCCATTTGCCTGTGTGTGGCGGGATGGACCCTGGCCGAGTTCATTGTGGGAACGCCGGTTTTCGGGTTGATCGCCGGTCTGTCTGGTGTCTATCTTTTCCATCAATTTTTCTGGGTTTTTGATCCCAAGGATTACGAAACCAAGGATACGGACGCATGAATGTGTTGATCTTGCGGGCGATATTCACGCGAAACGCCTTATGTCGCCGTCCTGCAGCCCGCATATGCCGTTCAAGCAGATCTGCTGTTGCGGTTAAATTCAGTTCCAAGACACTCTGATACGGAGACTTCGATGAGCCAGTTAAAACTCAGTCCAACGGCCCAGACAGGCAAAGTTCACGACGTCACGGTCGAATCTGCACGTAACAGCGCGCTGTCGCCGGATTGGGGCTATGTGGGATTTGGTCTTTATAGATTGGCCCCTGGTGATAGCGTCACCGAGCAGACGGGCGATACCGAAGTCATTTTGGTGCTGGTAGAGGGGCGCGCTGAAATTAGCGGTGCGGATCAGAACTGGGGTGAACTGGGCGATCGGATGGATGTCTTTGAAAAGACACCCCCCCATTGTGTTTACCTGCCGAATGGAACGGATTGGCAGGCCACGGCGACAACACATTGCACGCTTGCGGTCTGCACGGCACCGGGACACGGAAATCATGCCGCTCAGGTTCTTGGCCCGGCCGGGATTTCCCTTGAAAAGCGTGGTACGGGAACGAATACGCGGTTCATCAACAATATAGCGATGGAGGGGCGTGATGTGGCCGATAGCTTGCTGGTCACCGAGGTGTTTACGCCCGCTGGAAACTGGTCCTCTTATCCGCCACACCGCCATGACGAGGATGACTTTCCCAACATGACCTATCTTGAGGAAACCTACTATCACAGGCTCAATCCATCACAAGGCTATGGACATCAGCGGGTATGGACCGAGGATGGGTCGTTGGATGAAACCATGAGCGTGAGCAACCATGACGTGGTGTTGGTTCCCAAAGGGCACCATCCCTGTGGTGCGCCTTATGGCTACGAGATGTATTATCTGAACGTCATGGCTGGTCCTTTGCGAAAATGGCGGTTCGGCAATCACCCCGACCACGACTGGATTTACCAAAGAGACAACAAATGACAGTCCGCGTTGCGGTTATTGGATGCGGGGTTATGGGTGCCGATCATGCACGCGTGATTGCCAATGAAACGCCCAACGCCGTCCTTCAGCTTGTATGTGATCCTGACAAAGCGCGCATGCAGGATGTGGCTGATGCCTGTGGCGCTTTGCACGGATTGACGGATGCGGCCGCGGTTGCCGGCCGCGCGGACGTGGACGCTGTTCTGATCGCCAGTCCGGATGCCACACATGCCGATCTGGCTCTGGATGCCATCCACCATCGCAAACCGTCGCTTGTTGAAAAGCCTCTGGCGCCATCGCCATCGGACATCCTGCCCCTCCTGTCTAAAGAAAACGACCTGGGCCATCGTTTGATCAGCGTTGGATTCATGCGTCGCTTTGATCCCTCTTATCGTGCCATGCGTTTGGCTGTATCCGAAGAGAGCATCGGCACACCCCTGATGTTTCATTCCGTTCACCGCAATGTCGCTGTTCCGGAATGGTTTGATGGTCCCATGGCGATCACAAACTCTGCCAGCCATGATTTGGACATCGCACGGTTTCTTCTAGGCGTTGAAATAGCTCAGGTTTCGGCCATCGCCACCCGCACACAAGCCCAGCATTCAACATGCCCGCCGGTAATGCTGACGCTGGTGAGCGAGGCAGGGCAGATCGTTACCATCGAAGTGCACGTGGCCGCGCAGTATGGCTATGATGTTCGTGGCGAACTTGTGGGCACCACCGGAACTGTCGAGCTGACAGAGCCCCGTCAGATGGTGACCAATTCCGCGCTGAACAGATCTGGTGCCTATGCGCCAGACTGGCGACCCCGCTTTGCCGAGGCATACCGATTACAGAATGCTGCTTGGGTGGCGGGCGTGATAGCAGGGCAGCCGGATCCAGTCGCGGCGTCTGCCTGGGATGGATACGTGTGCGGCAAGATTGCCGAAACTGCTGTTGCGGCATTGCGCAGCGGCACCTGTCACCCTGTCGCCCTGATAGACGCTCCTTCAATCTATAACGCGAAGTGATTTGCGGCATGTCATTATCTTGTGAGGGCAGGTCACAAAATGCCCGAGCGTGAGCAGAGGTATGGTGCCAGTTGGCTATTCAGCGTGATGACGCCTTTGTCGTGTGAAAATGTAAAGGCATGCAACAATCCCCTCTCTTTCCCCCGCCGCTTGCTTGGGCTACACCGCCGCGAACACCCCCTGATCGGAGACCGACATGGACCATTTCCTTTACCGTGACGGCGTCATGTATGCCGAAGACGTTTCCCTGACAGACATGGCAGCCCAAGTGGGCACACCCTTTTATTGCTATTCAACCGCCACGCTGACCCGACACTTCCAACTGTTTGATGATGCCCTTGCGGGAATGCCGCATCTGGTCTGTTACGCGATGAAAGCTGCGTCCAACCAGGCCATCTTAAAGACCCTCGGGGATCTGGGTGCTGGCATGGATGTTGTCTCGGGAGGAGAGCTTGCGCGTGCCACAGCTGCTGGGATCCCCGGTGATCGCATCGTCTTCTCAGGTGTTGGGAAAACACATGAAGAGATCCACGCGGCACTGAGCTTGGGGATCCGACAGTTCAATGTGGAATCAGAGCCCGAACTGCGCGCGATCTCGGAAATTGCGTCATCTATGGATGCGAGGGCCGCAGTGGCCATCCGGGTGAATCCGGACGTTGACGCCAAAACTCATGCAAAAATTGCAACGGGGAAATCCGAAAACAAGTTCGGTATCCCCATTGCACGCGCACGAGATGTTTACGCCGAAGCAGCGGCTATGCCCGGTTTGGATGTCATTGGTATTGATGTGCACATAGGCAGCCAATTGACACAGCTGGATCCCTTTGAGGCGGCCTATAAAAAAGTCGCGGAACTGACCGAAGTTTTGCGCGCAGATGGCCATGACATTCGGCGCCTCGATCTGGGGGGCGGGCTTGGCATACCGTATTCTCAGGGGAATGAGGCTCCGCCTTTGCCAAA
Organism: Roseivivax sp.; assembly: GCA_038138625.1. Taxonomy (GTDB): domain Bacteria; phylum Pseudomonadota; class Alphaproteobacteria; order Rhodobacterales; family Rhodobacteraceae; genus JAQXDR01. Next base: position 8,438 of record JAYQEA010000045.1, on the reverse strand, counting down.
GGATTACGGTGCCTTGATCAAGCGCACAGTTGGGCATCTGGGCTGCGAGATAGAAATAGAACCCGGCCGGCTTATTGTTGGCAACGCCGGTATCCTTGTGTCTCGTGTGATCTATGTCAAATCTGGCCAAGACAGGGACTTTTTGATTCTTGATGCCGCCATGAATGATTTGATCCGTCCATCGATGTATGACGCATATCATGATATTGTTCCCGTCATCCAGCCTGCCGTTGGCGCGGAACGATCGGCCTATGACGTCGTTGGGCCAGTCTGTGAATCCGGCGATACCTTCGCCAAAGCCCGACAGCTGACAGCCATGCATGAGGGGGATCTTGTTGCCTTTCGCTCGGCCGGTGCATATGGCGCGGTCATGTCTAGTGAATATAACACGCGACCTCTCATTCCCGAGGTTTTGGTGCATGGCAGTGAATTTGCGGTGGTTCGCGCACGTCCAAGCTTTGACGATATCATAAATCGAGATACAATTCCTTATTGGTTGTAGCTGACGCGCCATCGCGGAGCGCAGCACCAGTCAAGGAAGGTCCGCCAATGACGCAAGCCCCTTTGTCCAAAGACCTGTCGCGTGGCCTTCGCCGCCAGATCAATTTGACGTGGGCAGGCATGATGGCGGAGAGGCTCACCCGGGCGTTTTGGCCCCTGTGGGCCGTTGTCATGGTGGGTTTTGGTGCCGTCTTATTGGGCGCTTTTGGTGTTATGGCTCCCCCGGTTCAAAATGGGACCCTTGCGTTATGGTCTTTGACGGTATTGAGCTTGGTCTGGCTTGGTTTGCGCCGGTTTCATATGCCGACGGTGGCTGCGGCGCAAAATAGGCTTGACGAAACCCTGCCCGGGCG
>JAYQEA010000045.1:242-7574 GCA_038138625.1 Roseivivax sp. | reverse complement strand
CCCCTACAGGCCCTGAATGACCACATGGCGTTTGGCTTAGAGGATGCAGACTCCGTTGCCGTTTGGGCGGCACATCAGCAGCGCATGGCCGATCGTGCCAAATCGGCACGTGCACGGGCACCGGATTTGCGATTGGTTACTGTGGATCCTTTCGCACTGCGGTACGTCGCGCTTTTGGTGCTGGCGCTTGGGCTGCTGTTCGGATCTGTTGGTCGGGTTCAATCCATACCCGGCCTTGGATCGCCAGACGCAGATGGTCTGGCGGGACCCTCTTGGGAAGGGTGGATTGAACCTCCTGCTTATACGCGTTTGCCGACACTTTATCTTGGCGACCAAAAGCAAGACAGCCTGAGCGTCCCCCAAGGCAGCCGTATCATCCTGCGTTTGTATGGGGTTGAGGGAGCATTAAATCTGGTCGAGACGGTTTCAGGCCGTCCCATAGATGCACCTGCTCTATCCAGCACAGCACATGAGTTGGCGGTCCGACAGTCTGGAACATTTTCGATACAAGGGACCGGCGGACGCAGTTGGGATATCGTGATGCGTCCCGACGAGGTTCCCCTAATCCAGATTGACGGTGATCCTGCACTGGACCCTGACGGTCGTGCCAATTTGCCTTTTTCTGCAACTGATGATTTTGGTGTCACAGGTGCGGCCGCCGAAATCACATTGGCTCTGGACAGCGTAGATCGTCGCTACGGTCTGATCCCTGCCCCCGACGAGAGAGACGCGATAGACGTGCAGTTGCCGCTGCCGCTAGCCGGAGACAGAACAGAGTTCAGCGAGGCACTGACAGAGGATTTCGCCCAACATCCTTGGGCCAATCTGCCGGTTCAGGTCATCTTGCGGGCCGAGGATGCCGCCGGGCAAACAGGGCTCTCTGACCCCCGTATTCTTGATCTTCCTGCACGGCGGTTTTTTGATCCAATGGCTGCTGCCTTGATTGATCAAAGACAGGCTTTGCTTTGGGCGCGTGTCAATGGCTCTCAGGTGGCCAGAATATTGCGCGCTGTCAGCTATCTGCCAGAAGATATTTTCCCCAACCCCGCGCATGCAGCGACCTTGCGAGCGATTATCGATGATCTGGAAACGGTGGCCAAGGATCTGACAATAGAGGATCAAGACAGGATTTCTCTGGCGCTTTGGAATTTGGCAGCCGAAATTGAGGATGGCGATCTAGAGGATGCGCGTGCGCGTATGGAGCGTGCACAAAAACGCTTGCAAGAGGCCATGCGTAATGGCGCGTCCGAACAAGAGATTGCTGAACTGATGCAGGAATTGCGCACTGCCACGCAGGATTACATGCGTCAGCTTGCACAGGAACAGAAACGTCAGGCGCAACAATCACCAGAGACGTCGCAAAATCCGCCACCAGACATGGAGTTATCGCAGAACGATCTGCAGGCGTTAATGGATCGCATCCAAGAGCTGATGGAGCAGGGTCGCATGGCAGAGGCTATGGAAGCGTTGGAGCAGTTGCGTGAAATGTTGGAAAATATGCAAGTCACCGAAGGGGGACAGCAGATGTCTCCGGGCCAGCAAGCTATGGAAGATTTGGCAGATACCCTGCGGGATCAGCAAACCCTTAACGATGAAGCTTTCAATGAATTGCAGCGTCAATTTAATCCAGACGGTGGCGAGCAACAGCAACAACAGCCAAATCCACAGGGACAACAGCGCCCCGGTCAGTCAGGTCGGCAGGGCCAACAACAGCAGGGTCAGCAACAACAGGGTCAAGGACAACAGGGCGAACAACAAAACCCGCAATCTGGTCAGAACGGGTCGGGTATGTTGCAGGATCGTCTGGCCGAACGGCAGCGGGCCCTCAGGCAAGAGCTGCAACAGCAACAACAAAATCTGCCAGGGGCTGGAACCGAAGCCGGGGATCGCGCGCGCGACAGTCTCAATCGTGCGCAAGATGCTATGGAAGGGGCCGAGGACGCGCTGCGTGACGGGAATCTTCCAAGAGCGATCGAACGCCAAGGCGAGGCGATGAATGCATTGCGCGAGGGTATGCGTGATTTGGGCGACGCTATGGCGCAGCAGGGGTCTTCTGATCAAGGAGATCGTGACACAGCACAGGACAGCGGGGCAGATGCGCAGCGCGATCCCTTGGGACGCAGCATTGGCAATAGTGACAGGCTGGGCAGTGACGATGAAATGGTGCAAGGCACCGATGTTTACCGTCGTGCTCAAGAGTTATTAGACGAGATCCGCCGCAGGTCTGGTGAAAGTGACAGACCCGAAGCAGAACGGGATTATCTTGAACGACTGCTGGATCGCTTTTAGGCGACCGATTGACTGTAGCTTAGATGTAGAACAGATCGCCAAACACGCGGCGCGCGATGTCTTCTCGTTTCAAGCCCATGTTGGCCAGCTCACTGTCGGATTTCGCACGCAGAGCCTCAATTCGGCGCAGTCGTGCGTCATTCTGGGCAGAGACAACCAGTGCTGTGAAAACGCTGTCGATCAAACGCATAACTAGGTTGGAAGACGAGGGGTGAACCGGGGCTGCATATGCCATTTCGCTAATCCTTTGGGTAGATTGATCTTACGGTCTAGAGGTAGGGGGCACGCTGCGTTGCAGCAATAGCGGTTTGTGCAAGCCCGTCTTGCGGTTTTTGCATGGCAGAAAATCGGCAGCCTTCGCTGCAATGAAAACATCAAAGCTTGACCAACGGCTGGTTTGAATGTCGCGAAAATCGGAGTGGCTTAGGGCTAGTTTACAGTTTGAGGGCAAGAAACAAAGATCAGATATGAACCATGTTTTGTCTCTGCACACCAAATTGCCGAAGGACTGTAAGGCGCGCGTAACAAAAACGTGGTGCCATGTGTTTTGATCTTTGTGGTGGAAGCGAGCGTTAAATCAGTAAGCCTTGCAAGATATGAATTCCCTGCTCTGAACTCACTATAGGTCTCTGAAAGTTAAAAAAACGCTGTAGGCGTCTGCCCACACACCTCAGAGGATATTTGCAGAACTGAATTTTCATATAGGCTGCCCGTGTGGTAAAGGCTTGACATCTGTTGACCGCGAACAATGTGATGGCCTTCCCGAAACGGGGCTGCCCGTTCTTTCGTCAGCCCAGCGTTCCCAGCAAATAGCGCGCTAAGACAAGGGTGGCCAAGAATGGCATTACTTTGTACGCAACGTACCGCCAGACAGCTCGGGGGAAATGAAATACTGTGAACGCTATCTGTTTTGGTTCAATACCTGGCGCGTATTTCAACGCTGTCCTTGTATGTTTTTTTGAACCTACTACGCCAGAACGGGTTAGTGCTAAATCCATTTAAGGCGGCAAAGTTAATTTGGCCTGCATTCAAATCAATGCTTTTGGGTTTTGTTCCAGCCGCGATTCTTAGCTCGTTGATACAATGGCTTATACCGTCGCTAAGCAGCGCGAACCTCGTCATAGTTCCTCTAGGCGCTCTGGTAAGCGCTATCTTGCTGCATAGGGTCTTGCTCGATAACGTCAGCAATCCAAGGCTATGGAATATTGCAATTGCCATATGAGCCTGTGCGATGATCCTGTTTATCTTGGCCGTCTTTAACGAGTTCCCAAGCAAAGCGCTCATCCAACAAGACGCGCTCAAAGATTACGCTTAAGCAGTCGCTCGTGTTACTCGGTCAACGCAGCCAATGCCTGCAAGTGATCGACGCTCTACCCTTTCTTGCAAAATTCTCGATCCGATCGCTGAAATAGCCATGACCTAGAACCGGTATACGTATTGCAGTGCAACGGCCAAAGACTTGGACCCTGCCGGTTTTCGAAACCATGAAAATGTGCAGTTTTTGAAAGGGAATTGCGGAAGGATCGCGAAGACCCTTCCGCAGATTTATTTCAATATTCAAGTGAAACGCTTGAAGTATGAATTTTAGGGCTGAAGCCCATCAGAACTGCGACCTTTGTCGCGCAAATAGATTACTAATCTGTGACCACTCGCGCTATCGTTTCAAACTTGATCTATTGTTTCCGAGATAGTCCAAATAGGCGCTTGGCGGGTTTGCAAAAAATTCTTGGGCGGGGTCCGGGCAGGCGGCTTTACCTTCTGTAACAAGGATAACCTTGTCGGCGAAAAGTTGGGCGTCGTGTGGATCATGTGTGACCATCACAACCAATGCGCCTTGGGTTTGTGCGATGTGACTGACACGTGCGATCAGCTCGGCGCGCAATCCCGGACCCAGTGCCGAGAACGGTTCATCCAAAAGCCAAACACGGGCCTTTTGCACAAGGATACGTGCCAGCGCGGCGCGGCTTTGTTGGCCGCCCGACAAATGAGATGGACGGCGTCCCCCAAGATCTGCCAGATCAACATCGGATAAGGCTTTGTCAATTTGCGCTTTATCCTGACGCGTCAGGCGTCCTCCTGTGGGACGAAGCGCCAATGCCAAATTTTGTGACACCGTGAGATGTGGAAACAGGTTATTGTCCTGAAACAGGATGGCAACGCCTCGATCAGCTGTGGTCTGAGCTGTAACATCAATGCCCTGAACACATACGCGCCCGATCTTCGGTAGGCGGAAACCCGCGATTATATCTAACAACGTCGACTTCCCCGCCCCCGAGGGTCCCAAGACCGCCACACGTTCCGGTCCGGACAAAGTGAAATCTGCCTTGAGGTTAAAATTGCCTGCGCGGGCCTGTATGCCATCAAGCTTTAACATTTGCCCGGCCTCCTCGATCGAATAGCCAAAACACCCCAAGGCTCAACATCAATAACACCAATGCGGCAGCACCGGCTTGTTCCATCCGGTAAGAGGACATCAAACGGTATATCTGCAATGGCAGGGTGGCCCGATCAGGATCGGCAAACAATGCGATGACGCCCAGATCTCCGATTGATAATGCCGCAGTCAGCCCCGCTGCAAACCCCAAAGGCCGCTTCAACCGTGGTAACAAAATCCAGCGCAACCAGAGCCACGAGGACAGACCAAGGGATCTGCTAAGGCGTGCGTGATCTTGCCGTGTGGCTTCGACCTCGGGGCGTAGTATGCGAACCGCAAACGGAAGTGCCATTAAAGCATTCAGAACGGCCGTAACGGGCAACGCCAGATCGCCGGGGTGCACAAATGGCCTGAGAAGCAGAAAGAGGCCGATCCCCAGTACCAGAGGCGACAGCGATATCCCTGCAAGTGATAGCCATTCGCCCCCGCGGTGTGCTAATGCCAAGGCCCACACAATGCAAAGCGCGGTCGACCCCAGTGCAACCGATAGGGAATAGCCTGCAGCCCACCAGACCGACGGTCCAAGTTCATGCAAAGTACCGATGCCGCGGAGAACCACCGCGGACAGTGGGCCCATCAGAAAAAGTGTAACAAAAACAAGACAAACGGCGTCTTGCAGTCGGACCAATATTTTTGTTGCATCTTGCCTTTCGATGACGCGATCAAGGCCCACGCCAAATCCCGGTGCGCGTGTAACGCCGAGCGCCAACAGACCAGCTGTTAGCGCCACGACCAGTTGTAGACCCGCCAGCAATCCTGCACGACCCAGATCAAAGTCCATGCGCAGGGTCTGGTAGATCGCAAGTTCCAGCGTGGTCGTTCGTGGTCCACCGCCAAGCGTCAATGCGACGGCAAAAGAGGATAGGCATATCACAAAGATGGCGGCAAAAGCTCCGGGAAGCACTTGTCGTAACATTGGCCATTCCAGCACACTCATGAATTGCCAAGCACCCAATCCAAGGCTTTCCGCCAATCTTAAACGTTCGCCAGGAAGCGAAAGCCATCCTTGCAAGATCAGACGTGTTGCCAAGGGAAGATTGAAAAAGACATGTGCCAGCACCACACCGTGTAGGCCGTATACCGATATTTGAGGAAGACCCGCCCAGCCCAAAATGGTGTTCACCGTCCCGGAATTGCCAAATACCGCCAATAATCCCAAAACTGCAACAATTACAGGTAGGATGAATGGTGCCCCGAGCAGGGTGATCAGCACACCACGTCCAAAGAAATTTTGACGCGCAAGCGCCCGCGCGGTTGGTATCGCCAAAATGACGCTGAGCGATGCAGACAAAAACGCCTGCCAGATCGTAAAGCGCAGGGCCTGCCAATCCGCATCACGAGGGGCAGGCATTGATCCCGCCCCCCATAACACGGCGGCAATGGGGCCGATGATCAGCCCCATCACCATCAGTGCTGCACTTATTTGGACAAAGCGCGCCGCCATTCTTCGATCGCCTCATCACGCAGGGCCGCCGCTTGGTCTTCACTTAGGAAGATGGCCGTTTTCGGGTTTGGCAAATCCTGAAAAACCTGCGGCCAAGCGGACCGGTCCAAGGCCGCTGGGAATGACCAGTTGGTCTCGGGGATCGCGGATTGGAATGCTTCTGACAGTGTAAATGCCATGAACGCATCCGCCAGTTCCGGTTGATCCGTATTTGCGAGTTTGGCCGTCAGCTCGAAAAAAGCATAATGCCCTTCGTCAAAAATTGCAGCCTGTTTGGTCAGATCCCCCTCGGCCGCGATATGATACGCGGGCGATGTCGTAAAGCTTAGAACCATGGGAGCTTCGCCATCCGTGAACAATCCATAGGCTTCTGACCACCCTTTGGTCACGGTCAGAATATGGGGTGCGAGGCCTTCCCAGATCTCGCCTGCGCGATCTCCGTAGACTGCCTTGACCCATAGAATCAATGCCAATCCCGAAATCGAACTGCGTGGATCCTGCACGATGATTTTCAAATCATCCGGCGCCGCGATCAAGGACTCAAAGCTTGTCGGTGGTTCTGGCAATGCGTCGGAATTATACACAAAACTCACATAGGACCAGTTGAACGGCACAAAGGTGTCATCGGTCCAGTCAATGGGCAGCGTCAGCCCATCCAGCGCCAAGCCATGAGGCGCAAAGAGGCCGCTCGCGCGGGCGCGCTTTGTGATATCGGTGTTTAGCCCAATGACAACATCTGCTTGCGTGCGAGCCCCTTCCAGCAACAGACGCGGCAGCAGATCGCCGGCCTTGAATTGTAAATCGCAGGCGCACTCTTCTTCGAAACGCGCTTCGATCGTGGGGCCCGGACCCCATTCTGATGTAAAATAATCCGGGGCGTAGACAGTAAGTACGGGCAAATCCGCCAGCGCTGCGCTGGCAGTGAATAGTCCCGCGGCAAAAGCAAGGGCCTTCATGGCGTCCTCCGATTTTGCGGCGACAGGGCAAGATCAGAGGCGTTGCTTTTCAGCGGTCTCTCCCTTCCCTCCGCCGGTGTTAGCCGGTTCAGGTTCGACGGGTTCGCAAAATGCATCTCAGCCCTTTTGGGATAGGGCTCCCCGAGGTGGCGCGAGACATAAAGAGTTTGCACAAGCTCGGCAAGTATAAACCCGGATCTTTCCTCTCT
>JAYQEA010000045.1:0-232 GCA_038138625.1 Roseivivax sp. | reverse complement strand
TCAATCGATTCAACAGATATGTCCCAAAGTCCTCACGTTAGAGACTACAAAGCTGTCACAGCGCTATTTGGGGAAAAGGAGATCTTCATGCACAAGGATCAACGCGAGTGTCAGCGCAAATTGCGGATACTGCGTGCTCGTCCTTTGGACCGGTCCTTTTGAGCAGGATCATGGCGTGTCACTCTGCTTAAGCGGCGTAATGCCATGGGAGAAGTTCGTTGAGGCGGGTGAT
>JAYQEA010000044.1:17351-29014 GCA_038138625.1 Roseivivax sp. | reverse complement strand
GAATGCGCCGACCATCACACAGCGTGATGTCCACCCGCTGCGCCAAAACCATCCCGTGATGTTTGCCTCTTGCACCCATATGGGTTCCCAAACCGAACAAGATTTACAAACGAGAGAGCATCTAAAAAATACAAATAATGATCCCGGCAGCCACCAACATCATGGGATGGTCACATCACTCCCGCAGGATTTGCGCTGCGGCAGCTTTGAGCCCACGACCCGCTCGCAATGCTTCTTGCGCCAATCCTTTGTTTTGGGTCATGGCAGCCCTACGCAAGCGATTGCGTTGCACCTGAATGGCGTTCGGGGTTGCCTTTGCAATAGCGGCGCCGACGGCCTCTATATTCCAGACAGGTTCACATGCCACAATCAGGATTGGCGTCGCTTCAAAGGATGGCAGATCCTGTGCCACGGCCTCTTGCAGTTCAGCCATAAGGGCGCGCGCAGGTGCCGGAACATCATGTTCAGGGAAGGGCCAGTCGCGCAACATGCGATCTACTGCCGTCACCACGGTAACAATCTGCGCAGATCGCCTTTGCGGATCCTCTGCCATCCGTTTTTGCCATTGTCGTAAAACTCTATTGTCCAGATCTCGTCCGGGCCGGTCTGCACGTACCACCCACAGCACCAGATCCGCTCGCTCCAGATCTTCAAGACAGGCTTTTTGCCGCGCATCAGAGCCGTCCACACCCGGCATATCCATCAACTCTACGGTGTGTCCATTTAACTGGACAGGATAAGAATGTGAGCTCTGCGTGGTCGGTAATATATCGGTTTCGGTCACGGTTCCAAACGACAGTGCACTGACCAACATAGACTTTCCGGAATTGACCTGGCCCGCGACAGCAATTCTAAGCGGACGATCCGGCACGGGTTCGTTCAGGTGATCCTGTGTTTGGGCAAGTTCTGCATCGCTAAATCGCAAGCGTCCCGAATATAGATCGATCGCGACCTGCGAGACCTCCTCCAGCATGAGTTTTTGCAGCGCGCGTATGCCTTCATCGGTCAAGAGTTTGGTATTATGCCCCGCAACTTGCTGCTCCATCTCGCGCAGAATGGCAGCCGGGGGATTGACGAGGAACCGTTGTGCGCGCCACACCATTTGTCCGATTGTCGCGGCTTTTTGCAGCCCTTGTCGATTTCGCCAAACCCATATCAGATTGCGCACCGACACCGTATCTGAAAAGGGCACAAGACGACGCATATCATCGCGCAATCGTTCTGAAACCCGATTGATCAGCAATAGGGCTTCGGGCAGCGTAAAGTCCCATACCCCCTTGCCTTGTTTGCCGGACTCTGCTGCGATTCCAGCAACCAAGGTTTCGATGATCCCCGGCAAAGCCTCCCACGCGACAGGTTCAGCCAATTCCCGCGCAATGATTGTCTGTGCAACCTCGTAGGCCCTGGCTTCGGCCTCGGTCCATCCGGGATCAGCCGGTAACGAGGTCTGCGACACAGGCTCTGTTTGCAAGCGGCGTTGCAAGATCCAACGCATCAGAGCGGCCAAAACCACCAGCACCAGAGACCCTGACGCAAAAACCCACATGAGCCCCAACTGCCACAGATAGACCATCCCAAGGGCAAAGCCCGCCACCAAAGGCAAACACAGTGCCAGTCCCGCCAGCACAAGCTGCCACCGAAGCAATCTGCTAGACCACCCCATCAGACCCCCGCCGAAATGCTGATTGGAAGAGATTGCGCAATTCATCAGGATCAACTGGCACACCTGCGACGCGGCGGTGCAAGTAAAAACCTGCGCTTCGGCCTAACGCGAAGGTTGATGCAAAACTGAGTGCGCCCGCTGCTGCCGTTCCCAGAGTTTGCCCATAAACCGGGATCAGCTTGCCCAACTGTCGCAACGCAAGTCCAGCACCATAGCGCGCACCGACCGTCAACCCCAAAGCAGAGCCGAACCCTGCCCCGGTTGCCATGTCCCAGGACACGCTGTAGTGACGCCCGAGATCACGCAGCATCAAAGCCTGCGTTGCGGGAACTGATACCAGCCCCACAACTGGTAACAGATCCGAGCCGCCGGCAACCCGCGCATACCGCAACACTTTTGGACGGACTTGCCTAAAAGCTGACCGTTCAGCCTGCATCTGTTGTTCACGTCTAAGACCCGCAACGACGTTGGGCAGAACCTCCGCCAAATTGTCCCGCAATCGATCCAGCGCCGGATCGCCGGTCAGGTTATCTGATGGCAACGAAAGTGACACTACTGGCGTCTTGCCATGGAGCGGCAAACTTTGTCGCAGATTCTCTGCGGCCCGGTCAGCATCACCTGCATCCATCAAATCACGGCCGGTCAAAACCAAGACAACCGGCATCTTGGACAAATCCCGCAAGGCCGACACAACCGATGATTGTTCAGGATCATCCAACCTGCACACCACAAGCACCACATGACTGGATCCTGTTAAGGCATTCAGATCTTCTGTCGCGTCATAGTGCGCCTCTCCCAAACCGCGTGTGTCCAGAAATCTCACAACCGGGGCATCCTGAGGAAAATCAAACATATCGGTTGTACGCGTGCAGGGGCGAAACCCGTTGCCTACCTCTGCCCGACTTTCCCCGGTCAGCGCCTGAACGACAGAAGATTTTCCGGCACCCGTCTTGCCAAGCATCCAGATGACGGGCAGTTCATCAAAGGTTTCGGTCGTTTTGCTCACCCTTGAAATACACCTTTGGCTTTTGCGTGTTGGCGAGGAGCCGAAGGACCCCCTTGTGAAAAGATAGCGACGGCCAAGACCGCTCACAAGTCCGGCCCTTCAAAAGATATCCTCACACACCAAGAATATCTATGCTCTGGTCAAAGACGGGGTGGCCCACCAGAAAAGACGGAACCATTCTAGCGCACTGTATTCCTGCGATTTATTCTTGCCTAAATCGAGGATCAATCCGTTCCAACGCGGTGTCGCCGCCTGACAGACGTAGGTCGGTCCGGCAGTGCCAACTGGCTGTCATTGCGACGCTTTTGCGAAACAATGTTCCCCTTTGAAATGACAACCAATCGATCGGGTCTCAATCTGATGGCTTCAATGGGATCACCAGCGTCCAAGACAACCAAAGAGGCCAAAGCGCCCTTATAGATGCCGAAGTCGGCCTGTTCGATGATCGCTGCATTGTCCACGGTTACCATATCAAAGCAGCGCCGCATATCTTCTGGTGACGACATTTGCGCCACATGCAATCCCATAAAGGCAACGTCCAACATGTCAGCCGTACCCAGAGAGTACCAGGGATCCCGCACGCAATCCTGCCCCCAGCCGACGCGGATGCCAGCCGCTTGCATTTCTTTGACACGCGTCAGACCCCTTCGTTTGGGGAATGTATCGTGCCGACCCTGCAACATGATGTTGATCAGAGGATTGGGGATCGCACTGATTTCAGCCTCCGCGATAAGAGGTATCAGCTTTGAGACATAGTAATTGTCCATGGAATGCATTGAGGTCAGATGCGACCCCGCAACCCGACCTTGTAGCCCCAAACGCGTTGTTTCAAACGCAAGGCTTTCAATATGCCGCGAATGCGGGTCATCCGTTTCATCGCAGTGCATATCCACCGGAAGGCCGCGGTCCGCAGCGATTTCACACAGCATACGAACCGACTGCGCACCTTCGGCCATGGTGCGTTCGAAATGGGGAATGCCACCCACGACATCGACCCCCATGTCCAACGCCCGAACTGTGTTCACATGGGCAGTTGGGTCCCGCAACAGACCATCTTGCGGAAACGCAACCAGTTGTAGATCCAGATAGGGACGCACCGTTTCGCGGACATGGATCATGGCCTCGACACCCTTTAGACTGTCGTCACAGGTATCTACATGCGTACGGATTGCCAGCAGCCCCATGGAGACCGCCCAGTCACAATAGCGCAGCGCACGATCCACCATCTGATCGAGTGTCGTAATTTGCTTGAGCTCGCCCCAAAGTCCGATCCCTTCGAGCAAGGTGCCCGACGCGTTGATGCGCGGGGTTCCATAGCTCAGGGTTGCGTCCATATGAAAATGTGGATCGACGAACGGGGGTGATACCAAATCTCCGGTGGCATCAATCACAGTACGGGCCTCTGCCCCGTTCAGCTGACCAACGGCCGCAATTCTGTCGCCGATAATGCCAACATCTGCTTGTGATCCACTTGGAAGCGTTCCGCCTTTTACAAGAATATCAAAGCTTGGCATCAACGTTCTCCGCGATTGTAGGGGATCATAAGGGCTGCTGGCACCTCTGCACGGCGCGACATCAGGATCAGGGCCAAGATGGACAAGACATACGGGATCATCAAAAAGACCTGATAGGGAACCAACGCGCCCAGCTCTGTCTGCTGCAAACGAATTTGCAAGGCATCAAATGCTGCAAACAAAAGCGCCCCTAAGAGAGCTTTGCCGGGGCGCCAGGCGCCAAACACCACAAGCGCAATGCAGATCCAACCGCGCCCGTTCACCATTTCGAAAAAGAAGCTGTCAAAGGCGGACATCGTCAAAAATGCCCCCCCAACAGCCATCAACCCCGATCCAACGATGACGGCGCCCATTCTCAGCGCAGTCACCGACAGACCCTGGGCCTCGACCGCGGCAGGGTTGTCTCCTGCCGATCTAAGCGCAAGACCAAGCGGTGTACGATAAAGAACAAAGGCCGTGATTGCGACGACCCCAAAGGCCAGATAGGTCAGCGGTGTCTGGTTGAAAATCGCCTGCCCGAATATCGGGATTTGGGACAAAACCGGTATTTCAAAGGGTTTGAACGGAACGATACGGGGGGGGCTGGAGACAGCCGGCAGCGCAAGGCGATAGATATAATACGCCGACGATGTTGCCAGCAAGGTGATCCCCAAACCAACGACGTGCTGGGATAACCCGAATGGCACGGTAAGCGTTCCATGCAGCAAGCCAAACAGCATCCCAGATGCCATTGCGACACAGACCCCTGCCCATAGCCCAAAGCCTATGTAGACGGTCATCCAGCCCGCAAAGGCCCCTATGACCATAATTCCCTCGATCCCCAGGTTCAAAATACCGGCGCGTTCGCAGATCAGCTCTCCCATGGTTGCAAAAATCAAGGGCGAGGCAATCCGGACCGCAGCGGCCCAAAAGCTTGCCGAAAGCAGGATATCAACGATGTCCATCAGCCCTTCACAATCCGGTAGCGCGTCAAAAGAATAGCAAAAACCATCAAAAGCAAGGCGGTCGCCAGCAAGATGTCTGCAATATACGTGGGCACATTTGCAGCCCTGCTCATACTGTCTGCGCCAACAAAAATACCCGCGACAAAGATGGCAGAAACCACCACACCAACAGGATGCAACAAGGCCAGCATTGCCACAATAATCCCAGTGTACCCAAAGCCCGGACTCAGATCGAGCGTGAGCGACCCCTTCAGGCCCGCAACCTCGGAAAAGCCGGCCAGCGCCGCCAGTCCGCCCGATAACAGCGCGGTTTTCACCAAAACAAAATTAACAGGAATACCGGCAAACCGTGCGGCGCGCGGGTTTTGCCCGACAGCGCGAATTTCATATCCAAGGGTGGTCCGTTTTTCGATCACCCAAACGGCGCCCGCACATATTAATGCCAGCGCAAACCCCCAATGCAGTCGAAGTCCCGTGACAATCCGTGGCAAGCGCGCGTCTGGATCCAACCGAGGTGATTTTGGCCAGCCCATGCCCATTGGATCCTTTAAAGGGCCCTCTAACAGCAGCGAGATGAACAACAGAACTATAAAGTTGAGAAGAAGTGTTGTGACAACTTCGTCTACTCCGAACCGCGTCTTTAAAATAACCGGGCCAAGCAGCATGACAGCGCCCCCAACAATGGCTGCAAACCCGATGACGACCAGCGGCTGCGGCCCGGGCAGACCCAAAGCCGATGTCCCAAAGACCACGGTCATCAATGCCCCGATGTAGAACTGTGCCTCTGCCCCGATGTTCCAAAGCTTTGCCCGAAAAGCGACGGCAACCGCCAGTCCCGTAAAGATGAGAGGCGTGGCACGGTTCAACGTCTCCAACGCTGCAAACTTTGACCCGACAGCCCCTTTAAGGATCAGGCCAAGGGTCGCAAAAGGGTTCGCCCCCGCCAACAGAACCAGCCCCGACGCCACAACTACAGACAGCAAAAGGGCCGCCGCCGGAAACCCTAATGAGCGCGCGATGCTGGGATTGGCCACAGGTTCAAGCCGCATGTTCAAACCCTTCACCCGCCATCCATTTTCCCAACTCTATGGGCGTGATTGAGCCGCGCGCAAACTCTGGCGACAACCGGCCGTCGGACATCACGCGTATGACATCTGCCAAACTCAGGATTTCATCCAGATCCTCTGAAATCAACAAAATCGCGGCACCAGCATCGCGCGCGGCAATCAACCTATTCTGAACATAGGTCACTGCCCCGATATCCAGTCCTCGCACGGGTTGGTTTGCCAAGATAATCCGCGGACCGCCTTCAAGCGCGCGGCCTAGAATAAGCTTTTGCATATTGCCACCGGACAACAGCCGGATCCGCGCGTCTGGGCCCGGACACCGAACATCAAATCGGTCTATGACGTCTTTGGCCAGGCTTTCGGCGGCGGACCAGCGCATCCAGCCTGCTTTGCTGATTTCCGGATCGCGGTATCGTTCGAGGATTACGTTTTCGGTAAGAGAGAATTCTGCAATGCTTCCCGTTGTGTGGCGATCCTCGGGAATGCGTCCAATGTCAGCCGCCAGCGCGGCGCGCGGGGACCAGGACGAGACGCCCTTTTCGCCAAGCCGCATGTCCCCCCGATCCGGAACGGTTTCCCCTGACAAAAGGTCTGCAAGGACCCCCTGCCCGTTCCCCGATACACCCGCAAGGCCCAAAATCTGCCCTGCCCGCAGGTCTAGGTTTATATTCTTTACACCTGTTCTTTGACCTTTGGGGTGGGCAAAAACACCGTGCATACTGAACAACGTCTCGCCTGGGCTCGCGTCTGAGGGCACGGGTTTTACTATTTCCTGTCCGACCATAAGTTCTGCCAATTCATGCGCGGACGTTTCGGATGTAGACGCCTGTCCCACGATCCTGCCATGACGCAAGACAATCACACGATCCGAGATCGCCATGACCTCATGCAGTTTATGAGAGATGAAAATCACGGATAATCCGAGTTGGACAGCCTTTTGCAGGGTGTCAAAGAGAGCGTCGGATTCCTGCGGCGTTAACACCGCCGTGGGCTCATCCAGAATAAGAATACGTGCATCCCGGTAAAGAGCCTTTAAAATTTCAACCCTTTGACGTTCGCCGACGGACAATGATCCCACCCTAGCATTTGGATCCACCGCCAAACCAAAATCATCAGAAAGCTGCTTGATCCGTGTCCGGGCTGATTGACGGCCAATTCCCAGCGACCAAAGCGGCGCTGTCCCCAAGACGATATTATCCATGACGGTCAGATTGTTAACCAGCGTAAAATGCTGGTGCACCATGCCCAAACCCGCCTTTAACGCAGCCCCGGTCGCACCCGCAGGCAATGCTGTGCCAAAAGCTTCGATGGTGCCTGCGTCAGCGGTATAATGGCCAAACAGGATATTCATCAGCGTCGTTTTACCCGCGCCGTTTTCGCCCAAAAGCGCGATGACCTCACCCCGACGCAAATTGAAACTGATCGCGTCATTCGCGATCAAATCACCGAATGTTTTTGTAATACCATTGAGACGCAGAACAATGTCCTGCGCCTCTGTCTTGTTTGTCATCACGAGGACGTGGGCTCTGAATCATCAACCGCGACCACAAAAGTACCCGCGCGGATTGCAGCTTCGCGTTCGGCAACCAGTGCCAATGCTTCCGCGGGAACTTTTCCTTCGAAGGTTCCAAGTGGCGCAAGAGAACAGCCGCCCTCTTTCATGTAGGAATATGTTCCATAGTTGGCCGCGCTAAAGCTACCAGCGTTTACTGCCGAAAGGGCGGCCTGCATCGTCGCCTCGAAATGCCAGATCGCAGATGCCACGACGGTGTCGGGATAGTCGGCCTGCGTATCGATCACATTCCCGATAGCCAGAACACCCCGTTCCTGCGCCGCATCAGACACGCCAAACCGCTCGGCATACATCATGTCTGCGCCATTCTCGATCATGGCAAACGCTGTTTCTTTGGCTTTTGGCGGATCAAACCACGATCCAATAAAGGACACCTGGAAGGTTGCATCAGGTTTCATTTCCCGCACACCCGCCATAAAGGCATGCATCAGACGGTTCACCTCGGGGATCGGAAAGCCGCCGACCATACCGATGTTTCCGGATTGGCTCATTGCCCCTGCGATAATCCCTGTCAGATAGGCCGCGTCCTGAATGTAATTGTCAAACACCGACAGATTTGGGTACGCAGGATCATCCAGAAATGAGGAGCCCAACAAAAACGCGGTCTCAGGATAATCAAGAACGACCTCTCTCGCTTCGGCCTCAACTCCGAATATTTCACCGACAATCAGCTTGGCGCCGCCTTCGGCATATTCGCGCATGACACGCGTATAATCCGTATTCGCCGTGTTTTCCGTAAAGGTGTAATTGATCTGGCCGGCAGCCTGCGCAGCCTCAGCAGCGATATGAATACGGCTGACCCATTGTTGTTCGACCGGTACAGTATAAATGCCAGCGACACTTATCGGTTCTTGCGCCAGCAAACGTGTCGGCAAGGTCGCCAGACCAGCAGCAGCGCCTGCCCCGGCAATAAGGCCCCGCCGACCAATATGGGTTTTAAGCAAATTAACGCGTTTCATGTTGTTCCCCTGTTATTCGTGAAATCAGACTACCGCATCTGCGAAATGGTGCAACGTGGCAGTTGTTACTAAATTCGCCCACCTGTCAGGATTTAGGCAAGATGGCCACAGCACGCCTTTTTCCAGGGCTTACGACGAATGGTCGGCATAAAGTCCAGCTTACAGGTCAGCGTCCCGGCTCCGTCCTCTGACCGAAAGGGAGATCGCAATTACGCAATCCAACACTGTATGCGTTATCGCGATGGCTACATCACCCTGGAATAGGCATCGAGACGACCTTGTACAAAAGCTCGATGAAACCCGCCACTTGATGATTGGCTGTCGCCCGTCCTTTGGCTGCCGTTGCGGCACTGGCATCTCCGACGGTTCCTGCGGGATTCAGGTCCGACGCGATCCACCCGCGACTGATAGGTCCAATTGGGGGCACCACATCGCTCTGGGCGGCAGAAACAAAATTCATCGCGCGCGACATGTCCACAGCATCCGGTGCAAAATCAAGCATAAGCGATGTTTCAACATCCCCACCATGAATTCCAAAGGCCTTTTCATGGTCGCTGAACATCCCGTCGGGATGGCCAAAGCTGCCCCACTGGCATTTTACAGCCAACATTCCTGCCTCGACGCGTAATTCCCTTGAAAGAATTGAAATAAGATCAAGGTTGCCACCGTGACTGTTGATAATAATGATCTTTTTAAAACCTGCGCGCGCCACGGACAAACCGATTTCAGTCCAAGCGGCGAGCGCTGTTCTGGCCGTTAATGTCAACGTTCCCTGCGCCCACAGATGTTCGTTTGACTTCCCAACTGTTTGGATCGGTAAAATCCATGGGTCCAGATCCTCAGGACACTGTTTGCGCAACACGCTCAACATACCGTCCATGATCAAAGTATCGGTGCCAGTTGGCAGATGGGGCCCGTGCTGTTCAATCGCTGCCGTCGGTAAGATGGCAATAGACGTCTTTGGATCCACGTTTTCGAATTCAGGTTCACGGCGCAATGCCCAATCCAGTCGTCTCATGTCATTGAAGTCCTTTGTATGTCACGTCCAACCGCGATCGCAGATAATCTGACGCAAGAACGGGGGGATAAACAGGCGATCCCGTGCCCGGTAGCGCCTTAATCAGACTGTCGGGATTGGGATCAAGAAAAAAGGCAAGCGATCTGCGTGGACGTGGAGGCGGCAGAACCCTATGCGGCGTTGAGACATAAAGGTTATTTGTCCAACGCATCAGACAATCCCCGATGTTCACGATGAACGCGTCTTGAACATGCGGAACAGACAGCCATCCCTGCTCTTTTGTCTGGATTTGCAAGCCCGCAACACCATCCGTCATCAAAAGTGTGATCGAGCCGTAATCAGTATGCGCGCCAGCGCCGATCTCGTTTTCAACACCGCGAGCCGCCGGATAGGACAACAAACGCAAGATCGCCATCGGCGCATCAAACTGATCATCAAAATAGTCCGGTTCCAACCCCATATCGCGGGCAAAACTGGTGTGAAGTGCCACACCAAGATCCCATGCGGCGTCAAAAAAAGTGAGGATTGTGTCCCGAAACCCGACCAAGTCTGGCCACAGGTTCACGCCACGAAAGGGGTCTCCCCGCAGGACCGAAGGATCGTTCGGCGCCAAATCAAGGCCGACATTGAACGCCTGTTTTTGATCGACAAGGCCCGACGTTTCATCAAGGCTTTCTGTTCCGGTTGCCGCCCAACCCCGGTTATGGGGGTTGGATGCAATTGCCAGTTTTTGCTTTTCCGCATCCGGAAGGGCAAAAAAATTATCCGCATGTTCAAAGGTTTTATGGATCAGCGTAGGAGGAACCGGATGGTTTTTAAGCAAGAAAAACCCATGCGTACGGCAGGCACGACCGACATGTGCCGAAAAGTCTATCGGGTTTTGGACAAATTCGGTCCAATCCAGCAGGGGTATCATGGTCATCCTTTCAGAAATGCATCTGTCTTTCGGGCCACCTTTTGCAAGTGATTGGCACGGCTGGCAGGGGTCGAACTATCCATGGAATAGTGGGCACCAAAGGCCGTCTTGCAGCCTTTGGCACACAGCAACCGGATGCCTCTCAAAAGCGTCCGCTTGCCCGGCGCGCCGACAAACAACGTCAACCACCAGCTGGCGCCGCATGTGGTAAAAACCGCCAGACGTTTGATATGTGAAAGTCCCGGTGCAATGTTGTCACCTTCGTTTTGGGGCAAATCAAAGGCCAGACCCGGAACCAAGACGCGGTCCAGCCAACCTTTAAGAATTGCGGGCAATCCATACCACCAAGTGGGATAAACGAAAATCAGTGTGTCACACCACGAGACGTCCTCACAATATCGTTCGATGCCTGACCGATTGACGGCACAATCTTCGTATTGCACCCATTCCCGCGCAGTCATAACTGCCGAAAACCCCTCTTGATACAGGTCAATCACGCGCAGCTGCGCGCCGGATTTTTCGGCCTGACGCCTGACCACATCCAAAATAGCTGCATTAAAGCTTTCGGCACTGGGATGGGCATAAACAATCAGGACGCGCATCACAGGTCCTGCATCGCGCGTTTCACCCGCGACAGATGCTGGCCCAGCGTGTCAGACCCGTTGTTGTTCATATCATAAAGCGCCAGATAGCTGGTTTTTGGCCAGCCACAGGCGTAACGAACGGCGCGCGTTACACATTTCCGCGGCGGATCGCCATTCATCCACGCCCGAAACCGGGTGCCGCCATAGGTGGTACAGGCAGCCAGACGTTTAATATTCGTCAGGCCCGGGCGTACCCCTCCATTGTGAAGCTTAAAGCTCACATCCGGTAAAAACACGCGGTCAAGAAACCCCTTCAGGATGGCAGGATAGCCAAAGTTCCAAACCGGAAACACCATCACCAAAGCCTCGGCAGCCTGCAGCCGGTCCACATAGCCCTGCACCGGCGCAATATTCGCAGG
>JAYQEA010000044.1:0-17341 GCA_038138625.1 Roseivivax sp. | reverse complement strand
GGAACATCATGATAGCTCCGCCGCTCTGGCTCTGTCAGCACAGGAGCAAAGTTTTCAGCATTGAGATCACAGTCGTCCACATCCCACCCCCGAGCCAACAGCGTCTGCACCACCGTTTCATGTACGGCCGCATTAAAGCTGTCGGGACAGGGATGGGCATAAAGGACAAGAGTTTTCATATCACGCGCTATCTTGAACTTTGGTCATTTGGGGATAGGCATACATTTGCTCGTAATTCCACTCTGGATCATCCCAAGTGATCATCTTGCCGGGATTGAGCAGTCCCTTGGGGTCGGCCTCTTTTTTAAAGGATAATTGAGTGGGGTCCGCGTGCTGCCGCCCCCCCTCTTCCAAGGTGTACCGATGTGGATTGAAAATCAGGGCACCGGCCTCCTCATGTGCTTTTACGATCTCGTCAAGGCGTTCTTCGGACGTAAATTTCACCAAGGTCAGGCCCGCAAATCCAACCTGACCACCGTCCATTCGAATGGCTTCAAGGTGCTGGATCAGTTCATCGGGAAAATCTGCCCGCATTTTATTGACCAGATCAAAGTGGTCGGGAAACCCGTAACGTACCTGCAAATACGTGATACTGGGATCGACTTTCAAAGCGCGCAATGTGGTATGGTTCCAGCCATATTCAAAAACCAATCCCGGACCTTTGGTCCAGCTGTGATCATCTGACCGATAGATCAGTTTCAGATCCTCATTCCGGCCCATCCACGTCAAGAACCCGGCCATGGAGTGCGGCGCGACCATAAGGCCAATCAGATGGTCGTCCTCTTCCACGTATGGGGCCACGCGCTGAAAATATGCTTTGGCGGTAGGTGCCTCGTAGACGGATGCAATCTTGAGCAAAATACCGTTTTCATTTGCCAAACCATCCGCGCAGGCCATCGCGCGATCCCAGTCCTTGGCCGTCACAAAACAATCGACCCATTGATAGGCTGGCGCAAGAGGCAGTTCGAGCTCCGTTATTATTCCGTTGGTGCCATAGGCGTGGCTGACACGCGCCAGTTCTTCGCCGGTAAATTCCAAAACTTGCGGCTGTTCCTCCATAGTGACCACGCGCAAGCGCAGGATGTTGCCCAACTCGCGAAGAGATCCCCATGTCACAGACCCCACGCCCCCGGATCCGCCAGCAATGAACCCGCCAACCGTGGCCGTTGCCCATGTCGAAGAGAACATCCGCAGTTCATGGCCACATTCTGCAATGCAATGTGCATCGACATCCTTGAGCAGACACCCTGGCTGCACAACCACCCGTCCCGGCTCACAGTGGGTGACTTGGTTCATATGCTTGAGGTGCATCACACAGCCTCCCCGCATAGGCATGGCTTGACCATAATTGCCGGTTCCCGCACCACGGGTCGTCACCGGTACGTCGTGGGCATAGCAGGTTTTTAAAATTTCGATGACCTCTGCCTCGGTCTTTGGTCGGACAACGAAATCTGCAACCAGATGATCCATCCGGGCCTTGAGTACCGGCGAATACCAAAAGAAATCCCGCGACGCGCTGAGAATTGCCTTTTCATTAGCCTCTATATCAAGATGTGACAAAGCCGCCTTTGCCGCGGCGACGTTAGATTGTAAATTCATGGCGTTCCCTCGAACAAGTGGTCAAGTTCCGAATACTTCGGCAATGTGCGATCAATGGCCTGACCATTACGCAAGACGACACGGTCTGACTGGGGACGAGAGAAAAACTCGTTCCAGTTCCTCGCGGTGAAAATCAGCAGATCCGCTGGATCACCGACACTCAATCCCGCAGGATCAAATCCGCAAATCATAGCGGGCGTAGAGGCAAAGCTGTCCACCCAATCCGGGTCAGAGTGATCAAGATGCGCAATGCGAGTGGCCATACGCATGACTTCGACCATGTCCATATCGCCATAAGCATAGAACGGGTCGCGCGTATTATCCGAAGCAAAGCCGACGTTAATGCCCCGGGCCTTCATTTCATGCACCAAAGTCACGCCGCGGGTGCGAGGCGTGCGGTTCGCATGGCGATCCTGAAGATATAGGTTGCACATTGGCAAACTCACCACATTCAGACCCGCCTTTGCCACCAAATCAAGTGTGTCCAGAGCACGTGCTTCGTCCTGCGACGCCAGTGAACAGCAATGCCCTACAAGAACAGGCGCATCGAACCCCGTCTCCAAGACGCATTGCGCGATCAGTCTGAGGGTCTCGGACGTCGGGTCCAAGGTTTCATCCGTGTGAAAATCCAAAGACAGCCCGTACTGCGCGGCCGTCTCAATATGGCCAAGCAATATCTTTTTCAGATCGGGAACAGGGTAAGACACCATTCCAAGAACGCCGTTGTGATCTGCGACGGTTCGGGAGATGTCCGCATATTCAGGAAGTGCGTAGCCTTCGCAGGAAATCAGGCTGACCATCTGTAGCTCGATTTTGCCCGCCCATTTTTGTTTCAACTCGTCCAGAACAGGCCAACTGATGCCATGTTGCTCGTTCATGGAATCCAAATGGGTGCGGATGGCCCGCGTTCCATGCGCATAGGCAGACCGGATAGAAAAGTCGGCACGGGCGCGAACATCTTCGTGTGTCCAGTTTGTATGATCTGCGCGCACGTTGCTCAACGCCCCGATAAAGCTGCCGTCGGGGTTCTGCGCCCTTGGAAGGATGTGACCTTTGTCGAGATGCGTGTGGCAATCCACAAAGGCAGGTAAAACCAACGCGCCGCCCATTTCTATCCTTTGCCCGGTCGGGTCGGTAATCCGGCCATTCTTGATACCAATATCTGTCTGAACCAAATCGCCCGGTTGCCCCAAAACCGATGCGGGGACCGTCACATTTTGAAGCGTATAATCGTCCACGGGAAGGGTTATGAAATCCATTAGTCTTCCCTCTTCAAGGCGCTTTCATGCCAGCGGAACAGACATAAATGACTGATCAAGCTCATCAATCCGAAAATTGCCACGCCAATTACCGAAATCAGTATGAGCTAAGAATACAAACGCCAAAATTTAAACCTGTAGGACGATTCAAGCAATGTGGACGCAAGTCCAAGGCCGGTCCCTGCACGTCCGATAACGAACTCGGCCACGACCGAGCCGATCAGGGCCAAACCGCCCGCAATTTTGAGCCCGCCCAAAAAGAAAGGCAACGCGGAGGGTGCCGCCAGATAGCGCAGCGTTTGCCATTTACTGGCGCCATAAATCTTGAAGAGGTCTTGAAGGTTATGGTCCGCAGACTTCAGCCCAATTGTCGTGTTCGACAAAATTGGAAAAAAGGCCACGATCCAAGCGCAGAGCAAAGCCGCCAGAAACGCGCTATCGACATAGATCTGCAACAGCGGCGCAACCGCCACCACCGGAGTCACCTGCAAGATGACCGCATAGGGAAACATCGCAAGCTCAATCCATTTGGATTGCGTAAACGCCACCGCGATAGCCAGTCCTCCGAGGACCGCAAGGATCAACGCAATGCTCGTTAACCGTCCAGTGACCACCAAAGCAGGCCACAAAACGTCCCAGTCCGTGACCAGAGTTTTTGCAATCAACCAAGGCGATGGCAGGATGTAATGTGGAACCTCGGCAAGAGTGACATAGGCCTGCCAGCCGCCAATCACCACCAACAAAACCAAAGACGGCAGCGTCCATCTGGCGATCTTTGTTATTTGCTTTTGCCGCGCGCGTTGCTCTTCTTCCGTATCCACAACGGGCTGCTCGATATCCTGCACTGTCATGCCGCATCCTCCATCGCTCGGGTCAGCATTTTTGATGCCTCTGCCGCAGAGGCAGCATAATCGGGCGATGTTCGAAAGCTGTCTGCGCGCGGATAGGGCGCATCCACGTTGACCTCGCCAATAATACGACCGGGTCGCGCCGCCATCACGACGATCCGGTCTGACAAAAATACGGACTCAAAAACCGAATGCGTCACAAAAATAACAGTGCACCCGATGGCTTCCCTTAGCGCCAATAAGTCTTTGTTAAGCTTGTGGCGCGTGATCTCGTCCAGCGCAGCGAACGGCTCATCCATCAAGATCAGCCGCGGGCGCGTCACCAGGGCGCGCGCGATAGACACGCGCATTTTCATGCCCCCCGATAGTTCGCGCGGATAGGCATTCTGAAACTCTTCAAGTCCAACCAGCCGCAGCGCCTGCCTCACATCGTCTTTGACACTGCCATAGCTTTTGCCGCGCAAGCGAAAAGGAAGCCATACGTTGTCTTTGACTTTTGCCCATGGCATCAGCGTGGGCTCTTGGAAGACGATCCCAAGATCGTTATCGCTTTTGCCGCCCTGCCAGTCGATGCTACCCGATGTTGGAGTGATCAATCCGGCGATCAAACGCAAAGCCGTTGATTTTCCGCACCCGGAGGGACCAAGAAGAGATAGAAAATCACCTTGGTTAACCGTGAGATTTAAATTCCGAAGCGCCACGATATCACCGCGAAACGTCTTTTCAATGTGAGAAATCCGCAAAAGCCCGGGTCGTTCCTTTTTGAGTGCGCTCTGCATTGCATCGTCTCCCATGGAGGGCCGGGACCGATCACGTCGGCCCCGTGCCCCATTTACTTCGCCAATTCCATACCAAGGCCTTTGCCTACGAATTCGGTGGTATAGGCCGATTTCCAATCGAGATCCGCCTCGACCACGCCAGCCTCAACCATCTTGTTGTAGAAATCTCCGACTTTCGCATCAGTGATAACACCGATGCCTAATTCCTCGGCATCGCCTGAAATAACGATCCCGTTTTCGGTCATTTTCGCGATTGCATAATCAATCTTGTCGTCCGTCATTTCAGGATTGTCCGACTTGATTTTCGCGCGGGCTTCGGAGTTGTCACCATAAAGGAAGTTATACCATCCCAAGATGGAGCCTTCCACGAAACACTTCACCTCATCGGGTTTGTTTTCAATCGTTGCCGCCATGGTTTCAATCGTGGTCGCATAAGTCGAATATCCGGCGTCAGCGATCAGAAATACCGATGGTGTGAAACCACCCACTTTCTCGACAAGGTAGGGCTCAGACGACAGATATCCCTGCATCCCCTTGCCGGTATCAGCCAAAAACGGTGCCGGGTTAAAGGTGTAGGGCTGGCGCTTTTCCGCCTTGAAGCCATAAGCGGCCATCATCCACTGATAGTATGATTGATACCCGTTGTCGCCGATCAGAAGGTCTAGATCCTTGAGGTCTTCGAACGTTTCAGCTTGTCCGGGGTGCGCCAGAATGACCTGAGGGTGTTTTTGAAAACTCGCTGCAACGGCGACGACCGGAATGCCTTCTCTGACCGCGTTAAAGGCCTGCAAAAGATCGCCACCCATATGATAGTCGATGCGGCCTGCCAGCAACAAGGCGCGGTTGTTGACCTGTGGCCCACCGGGGATAATGGAGACCTTTAATCCACAGGCCTCGTAGGTTCCATCGACGGAGGATTGATAAAATCCACCATGTTCTGCCTGCGCGAGCCAGTTCGATCCAAAGGTAACCTCTGTCAGATGCCCGCCAGCTAGTGCCGAGGTGGCGGGCAGCGTTGCTGCCAGAGCGAGAGATGAAAGTTTTAAAGTCATTGCATGATCCTTCTTGCCAAGGGTTTCGTTTCGGGTTTGCATTGCGTGGGCGTGTCGCCCGGCACAAAAGGTGGACCAACGAGATGATCAAAAGCAGTATTCCGCAGGGCATGGCCCCACCTTTCGCCAGATACTCGCATGGTGTGTCGTGGGGGGGGCTGGTTTTGACCTCTGGACAATTGGCGCTGGCCACCGACGGCAGCATTCCCGAGGGAGCAGAGGCGCAGGCTGATCTGATTTTTTCCAACATCGACCTTATTCTGCGGGATGCGGGCACCACGAAGGAAAATACACTGAAAGTGAGTGCCTTTGTCACCGATCGCCGTCATATGGCTGGATATATGGTGGCGCGGGACCGCTGGATGATGGATGTGCCCCATTTGCCCGCGTCGACACTGATGATCGTCAGCGGGTTTACCCGTCCTGAATTTGTCGTGGAAATCGAAGTGATAGCCACAGGACCAGATGTCTGAGCTAATGCTCGTAAATATCCCACAATACATCATTTTTTGAAATTGGCCCCTAGCCGCATCTGGATATATTCGTGGGCTGTCACAGGCTCGTACCGCCCCAAGGGTCCCGCAAGCAGTGTGTCTTGGTTGGCTTGGGCGAAAAACGCGATAGAGTGGCGGGCAGCCAGGCCTTCGTCCAACCGCGGCATCCGCACACGATGCAGATTGGATATCAGCCGGTCGTCCGACCAACGCATCAGCATATCGCCAATATTGCAGGTGATTACATGATCCTCAGCGGGCACATCTGTCCATGTCGGATCAGATCCCTCTGCGTCCTGCCCCGGACAAACCTGCAAACCCGACTGCCCCTGTCGCTGATGCAACAAGGTCAGGCAGTCAAAATCGGTATGTGCACCCGCGCGCCAGGCATTTAAATCTTCTGGAGTTGCGTTTTTCAGGGGAAGATAATGCAGCAAACGCAAGGTCGACTGATATTCCGGCCGGAGCGGATCGTGTCCGTCAAGAAACATCTCTGGCTCAAAAGACAATTTCGCCGCAAGGCACGACAGGGTCTGCATGGCAACCATCCAGTTCATCCGTTCGAACGCCAGCATGGTTGCCTTGAACTCGGGCAAGTTCTGCGGCCACAGACCAGCCATTCTGGGCATCGTGATCTGGTAGCTTTCTTTTTGATCGGCAGTTCCGGTCGACGGGCGTATCTGGGATTTATATTCCCATCCGGCATTTGTGCCGGGAGCCATCAGGTTATATGCCTTTGCCTCGTGGCTTTGCTCAAAATACTGAACAGCCTGATCAAAGGCAGCATCAATCAGATCACTCGGGATCATGTGGCCTACGATCTGGAAAAAGCCTGTGGTTGTGGCGGCTGCCCACAGTGCATTTGTAATCTCGTCTTTTCTGTTTCCGAAGTCAGAAAAG
Source organism: Roseivivax sp. (assembly GCA_038138625.1). GTDB lineage: Bacteria > Pseudomonadota > Alphaproteobacteria > Rhodobacterales > Rhodobacteraceae > JAQXDR01. Next base: position 10,410 of record JAYQEA010000044.1, on the reverse strand, counting down.
TCGATCACGGGGATGTCGCGATCGCCTTCCCCTCCTTTCGTCCCGACAAGACGTTCTTTTTCCACTTCGTGTATAACTTCGATGCCCAACGTGTTCCCCTACCCGGACGGTGCCGATGCGAGATTCTACGAAGACGATGTAACGGGATGAGAAGGCCTCAGGATTACCCGAGACACACCAGCGGCCGAGGAATTCAACATTTTTGCCGGATTTTTAATCGCAATCGAGCATGCTGCACCCTGAATGAGCACTTTTGAAAGGTAATTAATCTTTCAGAAAGCTTCTGTTATGTAGCTGCCAGCCACCCTCTGACACGCCATCATTGCCCTACTCGGTCAACGAACCAACCTGTCAAGGACCCGGTCCTGTGCCGGTTTTTGAAATGCAGGCATAACGATGGATGAAAATTGCAAAACCGAATTGGATCGGCTCACAATTGACATTGGTATCTCACGCGCGCAGATTTTCAATCCAACCAGCATGTATCGTGAGAACCGAAACGGGCCCTCATATACTCTGGAGCCGCAAAAAACGCGCCCCCTTTGTCAACACCGGGAGCATGACCTGACAAAATGACCCCGACCAAAAAAAATGAATTTGATGTATCCACGCATACTAACCCAGACACGCCCGCTGTAATCCTGCTTGGAGCTACGGGAACAATCGGTCAGGCAACGTTGAGCAGTTTGATCTCACGTGGGTACTTCGTCAGATGTTTTCTACGGAGCCGCCCTTGCAAATCACTTGGGCATTTGTACGACCATCCAAAAGTAGAGATTTGCATTGGAGATCTGTCTGATCCGGGATGGATCAGACAACACCTTTTCCCCGATACCGTCAAAAGCGCGCTGATCAGCTGTATCGCATCCCGGACAGGCACAAAAAAAGACGCATGGGCTGTGGATTATGGGGTCAATAAAGCCTTTCTTGATGCAGCAAAAGGCAGGGGGCTAAAGCAATTTGTCCTGTTGTCGGCAATCTGCGTTCAGAAGCCTTTGTTGGAATTTCAAAAAGCCAAACTCGCCATTGAGGCTGACCTAAAACAGTCCGGCGTAGCATGGACCATCATCCGTCCGACAGCATTTTTCAAATCGCTTTCCGGCCAGGTGGATCGCCTGAAAAAGGGAAAACCCTTTTTGGTATTTGGTGACGGTCAGCTGACATCGTGCAAACCTATCAGCGATCGTGATTTGGCCCGCTTTATTGTCGACAGTCTAAATACCCCGAACAGACAGGGCGCAATTCTGCCAATCGGCGGACCGGGACCGGCCGTCACCCCTTTGGAACAGGGGCACGCTCTTTTCGAAGCCCTCGGTCAACCATGCCGCTTTCGACATGTTCCCGTGGCATTTCTCGATCTGATTATTGGTGGATTGCGCGTGGCCGGGGTCTTTAGCGCAAAAGCCCGCGACGCACTGGAGCTTGCCCGTATCGGCCGCTACTACGCCACTCAGTCCATGCTGGTCTACAACCCCGAAACCGGAAGATATTGCCCGGACATGACAGATGAATTTGGCAAAGACACCCTGTTCCAGTTTTATCGTGATCTTGCTGCAGGACAGGCGAAGGTAGACTTGGGAACGCATTCGGTCTTTTGAACCAAAGACATCCAAAACAGTTGCAAGCATGTTGCCTTGATCGACCGGTTTTTTGAGCCCACAGTTTTGCGGCCCTTGACCAAAGCGTTCGGACAAGAGTTTTCGGGGTCCTCGACCGTCCACGAAAATCATGTGGTTAAGTGCTTGGAGCCGGGCAGCCTTTGGAAAACGGCAACGCGACGACCCTCTTTTTTGAGGCTGTCGTATTATAATGCGGTCGGTCCATCACCCAAGTGCCAGATGTAAATTTTTTTACGACAATCCGTGTCGCAAATCGAAAGGCACTGTCACTGCATCCATCATACACAACGGCCCAGAGGGCATTGCGGGGCAATCACATGATAAGCGCAACACAGACGGCACGCGGCAGCGCAGGTCATAGACGAGGCTTGGCCTTCGTTTTCGCCGCTGGCGTATTGTGGTCGACTGTGGGCTTAGGCATTCGCCTGATCCAAGACGCAGAAGTCTGGCAAATCCTGTTCTATCGCTCCATAAGCCTAAGCCTATTTTTGTTTTTTCTCATTCTGTTACGCTCGAATGAAAATCCCTTCAAACAGGTAAAACGCGCAGGACGACCCGTTGCAGTTGGAGGCTTGTCGCTCGTTCTGGCCTATGCGGGTGGGATCTATGCCATCCAAACCACCTCGGTCGCGAATGCTATGCTTTTGTTTGCATCGGCGCCGTTTTTAGCTGCAATACTTGGTTGGATATTTCTGCGCGAACCGGTTCGAAAAGCAACATGGATTGCTATTGTTGTTGCTGTATTCGGCATTGCCATCATGGTTTCAGATAAATCTGGCGGCGTCGCTCTCTCGGGCAGTCTTGCAGCGCTTGGTTCCGCGTTAGGATTTGCCATCTTTACCGTTACGCTGCGTTGGGGCCGATCAGGCGAAATGCTCCCGTCCGTGTTCTTATCTGGATTATTTGCAATCCCAATCACGTTTATGATCTGCTTGGGCACTGGTCTGAATTTGGTCTTGTCCCCGAACGATGCCGGCATTTCCATGGGAATGGGGGTCTTTCAAGTTGGCGCAGGGCTTATACTTTACACCCTTGGATCGCGAACTTTGCCGGCAGCCGAGCTTACATTACTGTCGCTTGCAGAGGTTCTTTGGGCCCCATTGTGGGTCTGGCTGTTTTTGAATGAAACCGTACCGCCCTATACCCTTATTGGCGGTTTTTTCTTGCTGGCTGCAATCGCCGGCAACGCAATTTCTGGTGCCAGAAAAAACCGGCGCCAATGACGCCCTCGTCAACTCCCAAAGCCAAGCAGGCCGCAGTTCGCACTATATGCGAAACGCAGAAACAGGCATCACCAGATTGGGTTGGTCTTGAACACGCACTAAAGTCGCTTGCCGTCTGTAGGGTGGCGTGTGATCTCGCAATTTTTGCAGGCCATATGCCCCAAACCGGGGGCTTTTTGATTTCCAGTTCCCGAGAGACAGTTTTTCGAACTACTGCTTATCGAGGCACAAAAGCATCCCAAGGCGTCACCTGACCACATAACGCGATATAAACGCCGTCAGGAAGACACTGAACAGCGCCTACAGCCATCCCGAGGTTAAAATCCGCATCTGAATCTCGCAGACGCTCGGGTTTCAATGCGCCCGTTAAAATAATCACCTTGCCCTTGATATCGGACAGATGTCTGGCTGTTAGATGCAACGTGTCGGTGCCATGCGTTACAATAATCTTGTCAGCGGATGTCTCGGTGGACACCCTTTTTATTTCATCGCGATCTTTATCATCCATATCAGAGCTGTCTTTCTGACAGGCTGTCGAAAATATCACAGGACCCGTGATTTCAGCGCGATCCGTGATCGATCCAAATGCCGGCGCGCCAATTACGAAGTTATAAGCCCGGTTATTATCGTCAGTCAGATAATCCTTATCTATCGTTCCTCCGGCTTGGATAAAGTGTAAGGGCTGCATGATGTGATCCTCAATCGAAAGCTCGCTGTGCCGTGTGTGTATCAGACCCCTCCGAAAAGATGCGAAAAATATCTGTTAACACTGTAATTTCACCAGTTTTCCTTGGGTGTGAGCAGAAGGATTTGACACGTCCAACGAAGAGACATCCAAGCCTAGAACAGCATTCAGCACCCCTGTTCGGAGCGACGTCTAAACCTTACATGAAACGACGAACGCCTCTGCGTTCTTGCAGACACTCAATGCTCAGGTTAGCGTCAGTGTTCTAGTGCCATGTTCTTGGGGAAACAGTCATGTCCATCGTTCACGTCATCGCAATCATCACGACGAAACCAGGTCAACGCGACGCCGTTCTTGCACTGTTTCATGCCAATGTTCCTGCCGTCTTGGCAGAAGAGGGTTGTCTTGCTTATGAGGCAACGGTTGACACCGAAAATGCGGGACCCATGCAAGCTGAATTCGGGCCCGATACATTTGTGGTTGTGGAAAAATGGGAAAGCCTGTCAGCCCTGGGCGCTCATGCGGTATCACCACATATGAAAGCCTATTCAGCGCAAACCAAGGACATGCTGGCCGACCGTGTCATACATATTTTGTCTCCCACATAAACGTCGCAATAGAAGTAGGGGTATTGCCTCCGAGCGGCATGTTTGAAAGCGGCAGTTAAATGAGCTACGCACTCTACATCGGTAAAAATCATTCAGCATCAGGCCATGCATGGCTTGCCGGATATGGTGATGAACCATCCAGCCATTGGTTGGAAATATACCCGCGGAAACAGCATCCGGCCGGTACGCAGATCAGTGTCGGGGTCGAGGAAACTGCTGATTTGCCCGGGCGTTTGACACAGATCCCCCAAGCTTCAGAAACCGCCAGAAACATTCGCGTCGACTATTCGTACTACAAAGGAGCGCCTGCTCCACTCACCAACGGCGGGTTAAATGAATATGGCGTCGCCGTGCGTGATGTCTGGTCAACGTCGCGAGACGCCCTGATTGCAATGACGCCCGAAACCCAAAGCGGACCCAACTACAGCGATTTGGCCCGTATGGTTTTGGAAAGAGCCAAAACCGCAAGAGACGGTGTTGAAATTATCACCAGCCTGATTGCCGCCTATGGCGAAAGCACATACGGCGGCAACTCGCATTTGATTGCCGACGCGGACGAGGCATGGGTCGTGATCCAGTTTGCCGGTGGGCAGGGTTTATGGGCTGCGGAACGCCTGGGCCCCGACAGTATCCGCGTGTCGCGCCCGGGCTACATCACCACGATACCGATCGACACGCCAGATCATCCAGACTTTCTCTACTCCGCGAATTTGGTCCACTTTGCGCGAGAACAAGGCTGGTATTCTGGCGGTCATTTCGATGTGAACGCCGTACTGGGCGACGGCAAGGGACGTTGGGATGGCGTGAAATGGATCGAAGCCGAGATGCTCACACGGGCAAACCGCCCCGAGAAAATCGGTTTCCAGGACATGATATGGGCAATTCGGACCCCGACTTTGACGGGTGATACCGCCGGATATGGCCAGATAGTCCCATTAAATAGACCATCCCATGATGCGTTGAGGATGCTGTGGCATGCCCCCATCGGTGCAATCGCAGCCCCGTTTGCGCCTGTTTTCATGGGTCAGCACCAAATTCCAGAAGAATTCCGGATGCATCGCTATCTGACAGCTGGCGAAGCACATCGCTTTGTTGACCCTCGCAAAGCCGTTTCCGGCGACACCGACGCATTGTCAAAGGTCACGCTAACCACAGAAGCATTCCGGTGTGCCGTGGCAGAAGGCAAAAGGCTTTTGTATCTGATGCTTCTTGATCCGGAGCGACATCTACCAGACGCCGCGCGATGTTTTGAAAACCGCGAAGACACATTAGCTCATCTCACTGACGTAATGCTTACGGCGGCCTGTGCTTTGCTCGAAAAGGGTGATGCCCGTGCGGCCTCCCGTCTGCTGGATTATTTCAGTTCTGTCGAGCTATTGAACGGTTTGGAGCTTATTGTAACGCTCAGTTCAGGCATCGAGGCTCGGGCAAAATTGGCCAACAGGCACGGGCAAGAAAGAGAGACCGCGTTTCCCAATCAGATCTGGTAGCCCGCAACGCTCATAGGCATCACAGATGCCTTCTATCCTGCGTCCGATGCCTTGGCCCGTTTTATACAATCAAGGGCCGGTTTGTGGTTTGAACCGACGTCTTGAGAAAGAGCAAAGAATACCCTGACATTAACGCTTCGGCAAACGGGCCCAGAGGGGACCGATGAGACGCGTTCCCAAAGGGACAAGGGCAGATCCAAGGCACAACCCCAAAAGACCATTCAAGACGGCCTTGGTCATCCAACCAATAAAACCCCCGGATCCATCAGGTGCCAAACCGGCCACTTTATAAGCAATTGCCTTGATGAGGTCCTCGGGCCCGTGCCAGCCAAGTCCTGCCAGTCCGTGTACAATAATTTCGCCCCCAACCCACAACATCGCCGCAGTTCCAATTATGGTAAGGGCTTTCATCACCCCCGGCATTGCTTTGACGATTGTTCGTCCAAGTCCGCGTATTAAAGCCGAGCCGCTTTCCTTAGCCAAATGCAACCCGGCATCATCCATTTTCACGATGACGGCGACGGCTCCGTAGACTGCTGCTGTGATGATTACCGCTACGGTCGCCAGGGTGGCCGCTTCCATCCAAAACGTGCTTTCGGGGATGGCAGCGAGCGAAATTGTCATGATCTCGGCAGAGAGAATGAAATCCGTCTTAATGGCACCCTTGATTTTTGCTTCTTCCAGATGCAGTGGCGCCTCTTTTGCACCGGGTTCGTGTGCCGGATCGTGCCCTGTATCATGCGATTGAAATGCATGAAGAATTTTTTCGGCCCCTTCAAAACACAAATACGCCCCACCCAGCATCAGCAAGGGCGCAATCGCCCAAGGGGCAAATGCCGACAAAGCCAGTCCCACCGGCGTTAAAAACACAAGTTTGTTGATCAAAGACCCACGGGCAATTCGCCAAATGATGGGTAATTCACGGCTCGCAGCGAAGCCATGCACATACTTTGGCGTGACAGCAGCGTCATCAATTACGGCACCCGCAGCCTTTGAACTGGCTTTGACAGCCTGCCCCAGAACATCATCAACCGAGGCTGCAGCCACTTTTGCAATACCGGCCACGTCATCCAAAAGTGCAAGCAAGCCGCTCATGTCAGATCTCCATTCCGCTTCGATCGACCACCAGCCGACGCTGGCTCAACTAAGACCCGACGCACTGCTGGAATCAACCCCACAGACCAGTTTGGCGAAAAAACACACCGCCCTCGCAGCGATCAGGTTTTTTCAATAGGCGTGTGGTAGAGCAATGCCGGTCTGTCATCCTACCTTTGGCTGTCTGTCAAATGCACGATGTTATCGCAAACGTGAAGCGCATTTCAAAAAGTGTTAACGCCACCATTTTTTTTCTGGAAAGTTTAACGCTAACATACTGGCAAATATGATTTTTTTACTTTTCCCTGCTGAACCAACATTCTATCAAATGCGCAGGTTCACGCGGAGTTTTCGATATGACTGTCACACTTGGTATCAATGGCTTTGGTCGTATAGGTCGCTGCACCTTGTCCCATATCTCTGAAAGTGCGCGCAACGACGTTCAAGTGGTCAAGATCAATGCAACTGGTCCGATTGAAACCGCAGCACATTTGTTACGCTACGATAGCATACACGGTCGCTTTCCAGGTGATATCAAGGTGTCGGGCACCAGCATGGATCTTGGTCGAGGCCCGATGGAGGTGATGTCGACCTATGATATGACCGAACTTGATTGGTCAGGATGCGACGTGGTTCTGGAATGCACCGGAAACTTCAACGACGGATTGGAAGCGTCGTCCCATCTAGACCAAGGGGCGAAATCGGTCCTGATCTCTGCGCCAGCGAAAAATGTTCAAAAAACGATTGTTTATGGCGTGAATCATCGGGATCTAACCAAGGGCGACACGATGATTTCGAATGGATCGTGTACGACGAACTGCTTGGCCCCTCTGGCCAAAGTATTGGACGACGGCATCGGCATCGAAAGCGGCTTGATGACCACGATCCACAGCTACACCGGTGACCAACCGACGCTGGATCGCCGTCATAGCGATTTGTACCGCGCCAGAGCCTCGGCCATGGCGATGATACCAACATCGACGGGCGCTGCAAAAGCACTGGGAGAGGTGCTGCCCGGCTTGCGCGGCAAGTTGGACGGCACTGCGATGCGCGTTCCCACACCAAACGTGTCAGCCGTTGACCTGACCTTTCTTGCCAAACGCAACGTGACAGCCAAAGACGTAAATGAAGTGGTTCAAGACGCGGTCGAAGGTCATATGGGAATGGTGATGGAATATGATCCCGAACCGAAGGTTTCCATCGATTTCAATCACACCACGGCCAGTTCGATCTTTGCGCCCGATCAAACTAAGGTCACAGGTCAACGTTTGGTGCGCGTGCTCGCATGGTATGATAACGAGTGGGGGTTTTCTGCCCGTATGGCGGATGTTGCATCGGCCATGGGTCGTCTTCTGCATTGACATCTCATCCGAGCGTCAAGGCGCACCCTGGCAAGATGAGGCGACCATACACTGCGACGGCATTGGCAATGGCATCATCGGTTGGCCCGTCTATTCGCAGAGCGACACGCCCATTTGATCGCAACCTCGACCGATCGACAGGCTAAGACTGGTCGCCCCTCGTAAGGCGGCGAAACGTATACCGATCACATCGACGATTTCCTTGACACTGGTGCATGTCCGCGTTGCAAACAAGCCCAACCTAGAAGTTGTCTCTTGACTGTAATTGGTTTCAGTGGTTGTTACCGTCACCAATTGTTAGCGATAACGCGCCGTTTGGACTGTGATCTGACGGCTTAACGATGCGAAGGACTTCTGAATGACTGTCAAAGTAGCGATCAATGGTTTTGGCCGCATCGGCCGTAACATACTGCGCGCCATAATTGAAAGCGGTCGCACAGATATAGAGGTCGTGGCCATCAATGACCTTGGCCCCGTGGAAACCAATGCCCATTTGTTACAGTATGACAGCGTGCATGGTCGTTTCCCTGTCGAGGTGGCCTCGGGAGAAAACTGGATCGATGTTGGTCGCGGGCGTGTCCATGTCACCGCCGAGCGTGATCCAGCCGCTTTGCCTTGGGCAGATGTCGATATCGTTCTGGAATGCACCGGGATTTTCACGTCCCGCGAAAAGGCTGCCCTGCATCTGAAAAACGGCGCCAAGCGGGTTTTGATCTCGGCACCGGGTGCTGGTGTGGACCGCACGGTTGTACACGGCGTGAACCATCAGGACCTCACGTCAGACGATGTGGTCGTGTCAAACGCGTCCTGCACAACCAATTGCCTTGCTCCGGTCGCCAAGGTTCTCAATGAAAACTTTGGCATCGTACGCGGGTTTATGACCACGGTCCACAGCTATACCGGCGACCAGCCAACCCTGGATACCATGCATTCAGATCTTTACCGCGCACGCGCCGCAGCAACGAGCATGATACCAACATCGACCGGTGCCGCAAAAGCTGTGGGCTTGGTACTGCCAGAGCTGTCTGGCAAACTCGACGGCGTTGCGATCCGCGTTCCTACGCCAAATGTGTCTGTTGTTGACCTCACCGTTGAAGTTCCATCAGATGTCACCGCCGACCAGATCAACGCCGCAATGCACGCGGCAGCCGCGGGACCGTTGAAAGGTATCCTGGGTGTGACGGATAAAAAACTGGTTTCAATGGACTTTAACCATGATCCACACTCATCAATTTTTGCCACTGATCAAACCAAGGTTCTGGATGGCCGTATGGTCCGCATTCTGAGCTGGTATGACAATGAATGGGGCTTCTCCAACAGGATGTCGGACACGGCGGTCACCATGGGGGCCCTTATCTGACACGACCAAGGCGGCTGATAATCTAAAATCATATGCAATAGCCGCCAGTTACCCAATTCCAAAGAAGACAGGCGCCGGCTACATGCAGACTTCGACGCTTTAAATCTTCTGAATGATGAATTTTGCTGGGCATGCCCGCGGTTGTCGCCGCGCAGGCAGGTCTTATCAGCCTTTGGACATAAGCGACCCGTTTCAAAGGTCTTTTGGACCTTGTATTCAGCTGGGCAGATGCGCCTAAGACTGGAATGGTACCTACAAGATCAGATCCAATCCCCGCCAGCAAGCTATAGGGTCTTCGTTTGCAACCGGTTGATCCAATACTGGGGTGGTCAATCATTCCCCTTGATCCGCCACCATATTTTTGCGCCTCCACATGCACCGTCATTTGCTCAGCGCGCGGATAGTTTTCTATCATCACCCAAACCAAATTCTTGTAATCTCGTTTTGATGACAATCGCCACTGTTTGCCGTGCCATTGCATCGACAGGAATGATCGCATCATAATATCGGCTTGCATGCAACGAGGGGAGAAAATTAAAAACCGACCGCCATTTTGCACAGTCCGGTTTCGTTCAGATGTGATTTCGCGTTACCTATCAGCCGCCAGACTTGCCTTGACACCCCCTCTTCGCGCCCGTCTCTTAAAGAGGCGTTACATCAGCGTTGTGTCTTGTAATTCAGCGAAGGGTTATCTTGTTTCAATTTACAAAATCTCATCTCGAATGACACCCGCCGTCCATACCGCCTGCGCCTTGGCCACATCGACCTAGCACCGGCACCCAGAGGCATAGCTCTCCACGACCAGCGATCCGAGATATGAGATATGAGATATGAGATATGAGATATGAGATATGAGATATGAGATGGTCGCATATTTTGCAAAACACACCCCCAATCTTGAGATGATCTTCCCTCGCATCCGAAACCACGGGTGGCAACGTAAAGTGGGGCCGCTCCTTGCGAATGATT
>JAYQEA010000043.1:0-29028 GCA_038138625.1 Roseivivax sp. | reverse complement strand
CCTTTGACGGTAAAATACAAAGTCAAAAGAGCAGAACAAATCCGCAAAATGTCCAAAGATATTTGGGCTCAGAGAGTGGCCAACGGACGAGAGCAGCGAGCCAGAATCAGGTCGGAAATCAGATCATTGCAAAAAGAAGAAGAAAGCTTTTCGAACAGGATTGTGAAGACAAATAATCCCGCAGTCATAGACGCATATGAGACGCGTGTCTTCTCAATCCAGCAGAGATGTCTTGTTTTGACTGAGGCACCGGAGCGCAAAGAGGACTTTAGCAAAAAGTTCGAACCGGCGTTGTATAACGTCTCAAATACCCGTAAAATTTGGAAAATCATGGGTCTGATTGCAAGCAGGCGGTCCTGCGTCCGGCAATTTCGGAACGCCTAAAATACTTTCGAGAAGAGGGGTGTTCGAACACCGAATTTTATCCGCCTGTTCAGTGTGTTAAGTCAAAGAACTATTGGACAAAAGGGTTTGGTGGAGCCTAGGGGGATCGAACCCCTGACCTCTACAATGCCATTGTAGCGCTCTCCCAGCTGAGCTAAGGCCCCTGTCTGTGCGTTGGCTTACGCATTGCGGGTCGCGGGATCAAGTCGAAAATCCCGCGTCCGTATGATTTTTAGCTCTCATCATCGTCGGCTGGAACATCCGCCAACTCGTCAAGCGACACGTTTTCATCTTCTTCGTCATCCAGCAAGTCGTCATCCAGATCGACTGTAACGTCATCATCATCAAGGACGTCATCACTGGGGTCTGAATCTTTTTCTTTTGCCTTGACCGATGCGGCGTCTGCTGCATCAGCTGCAATCATGCGCGACTTGGTGTTGTCAACGACAACGACTTCGCCAGTATAGGGGCTGACGATTGGATCGCGATTAAGGTCGTAGAAACGCTTGCCCGTTTCGGGGCACAAGCGTTTGACACCCCATTCTTCCTTGGCCATCTTAAATCCCTTGGGTTTGTGGTCTTGCTGCTGGTCGCGGTCCCCTGCCATAACGCGCAGAGCGTGTCAAAGCCTTAGGCGCTCAAAACTGTAAGGGACCCATATGCAGGTGTTTACGCTGCCCGGCAACCCCCCGGTCACAATACAAATGCGAGAATCTGCTCGAGCCAAACGCTTGAGCCTTCGCATATCACAACTTGACGGTCGCGTAACTTTGTCGGTTCCGCGCGGCACGCCCCCTACCCGGGCCGAGGACTTCGTACATCAAAAGGCAGTTTGGTTACGCAAACATCTTTCCAAACAACCTGATTTTATACGCGTGACCTGGGGACAGACCATACCTATCCTCGGTACATTACATAGACTTAAACCAACGCAGGAACGTCAAATTATGTTTGATGAGCAAGGGGTACTTGCGGTTCCGGGTCCTTTGGAAAGGGTCCCCATCAAGGTAAAAATGTGGCTCAAGACATTGGCGCGGGACCATTTTATCAGGGCTTGTGATTTTTATGCAGATCGACTCGGTCGTTCTTATTCGCATTTAACGCTTCGGGATACGCGATCACGATGGGGGTCCTGCACGGCAGACGGACGTTTGATGTTGTCTTGGCGGTTGATTCTCGCACCAAGGGATGTGTTTGAATATGTTGCAGCGCATGAAGTTGCGCATTTGGCACATATGAATCATTCAGCGCAGTATTGGGACAGCGTGCATCAAATCTATGGCGACCCTGCTTTTCAACGTCAGTGGTTGCGCAAAAATGGCGCAGATCTGCACCGTTACCGATTCGAGAATTGACCATATGTTTATTTGTGATCACAAATAAGGGATGAAACCACTTCGTACAACGCCGGATGCGGCGACATCGGCTCATGACCAGGTATATCGTGGCCTTCGGTCCCGGATTATGCTGGGCCAACTTCCCCCGGGCCAAGCCCTAACCCTGCGCGGAATAGGGCTAGAGTTTGGTGTGTCGATGACACCTGCTCGCGAAGCTGTCAGGCGATTGGTTGCAGAAGGGGCCTTGTCGCTCAGCACATCCGGGCGTGTCGCCACACCCGAGTTGACAGCCGAGCGGATCGAGGAACTCGCGGCTCTGCGTGCTTTGATCGAGGTAGAGCTGGCAAGCCGTGCCCTGCCAAGGGCGCACATGGCCTTGATTGAACGATTGCAGACGATCAATGGTGCAATCGGTGACGTCATTTCCAATCGCGATGCCGTCGGTTACATTCGGGCCAACCTCGAATTTCACCGGACGCTTTACCTGCGTGCGCAAGCGCCAGCAATGCTTGCAATGGCCGAAACGGTCTGGCTGCAATTGGGGCCGACAATGCGGGCGCTTTATGGCCGTTTAGGTCGCACGGAGGCGCCGCAGTATCATAAGCTGATCATAGCAGCCCTAAGAGCAGGCGATGAGCCTGGATTGCGGCTGGCCGTACGCTCGGATGTGACTCAGGGGTTACGTATGCTGGTCGCTTGACGTAAGATCGCGGTTGCGCCGCTGTGCTATCGAAACTGACACGATGCGGTCAGATCATTGTTTGTACGCCATCGGGTAATGGCAGAATTTACGCCGCCAGACCCGTTGATCCCATCGCAAGGAACTTTGCCCGTCTATTGCGCACCAATTCATCTCTGCTGACGTTTCTCATTGAGGCCAGCATATCCGCGATGCAGGTCCTCACGGCCTCTGTTGATGCGGCAGGGTCGCGATGGGCACCACCCAAAGGCTCGGGCACGATTTTGTCGACCACCTTCAATTGATAAAGGTCTTCGGCAGTCAGTCGCAAAGCTTCGGCGGCCTCGCGCGTTTTCTCGGCATCTTTCCACAAGATGGATGCACAGCCCTCGGGTGAGATGACCGAATAAACGGAATGTTCCAACATCGCCACACGGTTGGCAGTGGCGAAGGCAACCGCGCCGCCTGATCCACCCTCGCCTATTATGACAGTGATCAAAGGTACACCGATTTGCAGACATTTTTCAGTTGCACGCGCGATTGCCTCTGACTGTCCACGCTCCTCTGCACCCTTACCGGGGTAGGCGCCGGGCGTATCCACAAGAGTGATGACTGGTAAATTGAACCTATCTGCCATGTCCATCAGGCGCACTGCTTTGCGGTAGCCTTCAGGGCGGGCCATGCCAAAGTTGTGGTCCAGACGTGTTTTGGTGTCGTGCCCTTTTTCATGTCCGATCACAACGACGGGCTGATCATTAAACCGTGCCAAGCCCCCCATCACAGCGTGATCGTCAGCAAAGCCACGATCCCCTGCCAAGGGCATGTAGTCGGTAAAAAGATGTTCGATATAATCTTTGCAGTGCGGTCTGTCTGGATGACGTGCCACCTTGCATTTGCGCCAGGGCGTCAGGGATTTGTACAGGTCAACCAGCATGTCTGCCGCTTTGCGATCCAACGCTGCGGCTTCCGCTTCAATGTCAACGTCGTCATTGCCAGCTGCCATGGCGCGCAACTCTTCCGCCTTGCCTTCTATGTCCGCCAGCGGTTTTTCAAAGTCGAGGTAATTCATAATGCCGGTCCAAACCTGCCCAGTCCTGCGTTTGACTACCCATATGGCGTGCCCTGCGTGCGGATGCAAGAAAACATCAAGGCCCAGAGTGCAAGGGCGCGTAGCACGGGGATGTCAAACGGCACAGCCCATGGTTTATCGACCATCTTTAATGGCACCTAACTGGACACTGGAAACAGGGGAGCCAAGCTGGAGGCTATGTTGTCACAAGCGCGTAGCCCATCGACACAATCATGAGGCCCGCCATTGTCCAGTTAAATGCGCGCAAACGCGCGGAACTGGTGAGAAAGGTTCTTAACTTCTGACCCAAAGTAACCCATGTCGTGGTTGAAATAAACGCCATGGCCAGAAATGCCGACGCCACGCCCAAAAGCGCAAGTTGCGTCTGATCCGGTGCATAAATCGTGATTGCGCCTACTGACATTGTCCATGCCTTGGGATTGACCCATTGAAACGCAAGGGCTTGCAGAAAAGTCATTGGCCGACCGCCCACCTTTTGATCTGACGGTGCAGCGGCATTTGCAATTTTCCAAGCCAGCCAAAGCAAATACGCAACCGACGCGACCATAAGCGTTGTTTCCAGCCAAGGGTATTTGTCAAATAGCGCAAGCGCGCCTTGTCCAAGGATCATGATCATAACCGGCACACCCATGCCGACACCTGCCATGTGCGGCAGGCTCCGTTTCAGTCCAAAATTTGCCCCCGATGCCAGTAACATCATATTGTTTGGCCCTGGCGTACCTACCGAAACAAGAGCAAAGCCCAAAAGGGCGAGGACAAGGTCATAGGTCATAGGTCAATAGCCGCTATACAAAAAGCCACGTTCAGGTTTTCGGAGTAATCAGATAGACTTTGGCTTGTCTAGCACCTTTCCCCAAGACAGGCCGCCGCTTTCATGAACGCGCGTATACATTTGCTTTTTGCGTCTCTATTGACTTGTCCCCATTTTCTGTGCGGCGGTATGATGTTCCTGTGCAACGGGACGCTATTGCATGAGCTTGGGAAGGTCTCCGTTCAAACCAGCTGCTTCGCGGATTGCAGTACGTCGTACTGAAGGAAGCGCATTTACCAATCCCATACCAATATCACGTCCCATGCGCAAAAAGGCATTGTCATTAGAAAAGAGCCGGTTGAACAAATCGGTCGCCGTGGCAAGTGCGGCTGTATCAAAACTGCGCCATTGTGCGTAGCGGCTCAATACGGCTGGTGATGCAATGTCTTCGCCATGCTGATGCGCCGTGATCAGCACTTCACTAAGAGCAGCGACATCGCGCAGACCAGCATTCAGTCCCTGTCCGGCGATGGGATGCACACCGTGGGCTGCATCACCTGCCAAAGCAACACGGGGCCCCGTAAACGATCGCGCGATCGTCAGGTTCAAAGGATACATATGCCGCGGCCCACAAAGTTCGATAGCACCGAGAAAATCGCCAAATCGGGGGCGCAGCACCTGAAGGTAGTCGGCATCTGATAACTGATTAATATCATTGGCAAGGTCCCGTTTTTCCGTCCATACAATCGAACTGCGATTACCAGGAAGAGGCAGGATCGCCAGCGGACCGGAGGGCATAAAAAACTGATGTGCGATCCCGTTATGGGGGGCTTCATGTGCGATTGCGCATACCAAGGCGGTTTGCTTGTAATCCCAGCCCATGCGTGTGATCCCTGCGCGGGCCGCTGTGCTGCTTTGGCGACCATCTGCTCCCACAATCAGGCGTGTGGTCACAACAGAGCCATCATCGAGCATCAGGCTGGCGCCCTGAGACGTGCTGGTTTGGGACACAACGCTGGTACCAGAGAGATGGGTGATACCCGGTTGTTTGTCGATCATCTGCATCATTGTGCGACGCAGGTAACGGTCCTCAAGCATGCTGCCCATCGGGCCGTCTTCGATTTCATCAGACGAGAAGTGCAGCCCAAGAAACGCCGCACCATCGCCCTGACGGCCATCCGTGACTTTGATGTCATTCATATTTTGCGCGTATTCGGCCACATGTTGCCAGATGCCCAGGGCGGTTAACATACGTCGGGAGGCAAGGGCGAGCGCATAGGCGCGCCCGTCAAAGTTCGCATCGGTGCGGGTGTCTGTCGATTGCGCATCCACGACAATGCATTTCAGGCCCGCCCCAGCGCAGGCCAAGGCCAGCATTGGGCCGACAAGGCCCCCACCCACGATTGCAATATCTGTATTCAAACTCATACGCTCAATATGGATGCTTGTGCGGCATTGTCCATGCGCCCGGCTGCCGCTAGCGTAAAGATCACCACGAGGAGACCGCAACCATGACCGATTGGACTTCTATAAGCGCAACCCAGCTCGGTGCAGCCATTGATCGGGGCGAGGCTGACCCCGAGGCTGTAACGCTTGCCTATCTCAATAAAATCACGCAGCACCCTCTGCGCGATCGTATCTACGCGCGCTTAACGCCGGAACGTGCGATGTCCGAAGCCCGCTCCGCGGCACAGCGGGCACGGGATGGACGACGCAAATCCATGTTGGACGGCGTGCCGGTCAGCTGGAAAGACCTGTTTGATACAGCCGGGATTGCAACAGAGGCAGGTTCTGCGCTTTTAACAGGCCGAATCCCAGACCGTGACGCCGGTGTTCTTGGCACTGCAACGGCTTTGGGACTGGTGTGCTTGGGCAAAACGCATATGTCTGAACTGGCGTTCTCGGGCTTGGGTCTGAACCCGATGACGGCTACAGCGCCTTGTATCCACGATACAGAGGCCGTGTCGGGTGGGTCGTCATCCGGAGCTGCCGCATCGGTAGCCTTTGGATTGGCAGCGGCGGCGGTCGGGTCGGACACGGGGGGATCTGTCCGTATTCCGGCGGCATGGAATGATCTTGTCGGGTTAAAAACGACCACAGGCGTGATCCCTTTGACCGGTGTGGTTCCACTGTGCGAGAAATTTGACACCGTCGGGCCATTGACGCGCACGGTTGCAGATGCAGCTGCCATGTATGCTGCATTGACTGGAACAGCTGACATAGACCTCAAAGGCGCAGATCTTCGCGGAGTACGTCTGGCCAGCCTGCAAACCTTGGTCATGGACGATATACGGGATGCGCCACGCGCGGCCTATGCCTCTGCTGTAGAAAGGCTGGCTGCTGCCGGCGCTGAGATCGAGCCGATTGACGCACCAGAGCTTGAATCCCCTATGGCGCAATCTGCCTTGCTGTATACCGCCGAGGCATGGGGAATTTGGGGACAAACCATTATGGCAAATCCGGATGCCATGTTTGGCCCCATTCTCGACCGGTTTGCATCAGGCGCCCAATTCAAGGCCTCTGAGTATGTTAAGGCATGGCGCTGCGTGGAAGAGGCCAGAGACATCTGGACTACACGGACCGCTGGTTATGACGCTGTTATTTGTCCCACCGCTCCGATACTGCCCCCAAAAGCGGATCGGCTGATGCAAGACAGTCGCTATTACGTTACTGAAAATTTGCTGGCGCTGCGGAATACCCGCGTTGGCAACTTGATGGGAACATGTGCTTTGACCTTGCCTACAGGCGTGCCAAGTTGTGGGCTACAGCTGATCGGTAGCCCTCTGCAAGAGGCCCGTTTGTTGCGATTGGGACATGCCGCAGAGGCCGCACTGGCGTAAACCCGCGTGGCTTTTTAGCCGCAAGCAGCATAGCGGACATGCTTTATCTGGACCCAAGCTGCTATTTTGCCTAGTATTACTGGAAAGGCGGGGCAAAAGATCCCGCAATTCGAGGCAGAACAGATGTTTCCAGACCGGTTTTCGGACCTACCGGCCTACGCGTTTCCGCGATTGCGGGCGCTGTTGGACCACCACGCACCAGGCGGACCCGCCCGGCACATGACCATTGGCGAACCGCGACACGCTTTTCCTGATTTTGTGGGAACCGTCCTGACGCAACATGTCCACGAGTTTAACCGCTACCCTCCCAATGAAGGGGCACCAGAATTGCTGGAAGCCATTGGCAAGTGGTTGACGCGTCGCTTTGGCATTACGTTGGACGCGGATCGCCAGGTGATGGCGCTGAATGGAACGCGAGAAGGGCTATACAATGCCGGTATGGCGTTGGTTTCCGACCAGACCGCCGGAATGCGTTCAGTGGTGCTGATGCCAAACCCGTTCTATCAGGTCTATATGATCGCAGCCATGTCGGTTGCGGCAGAGCCGGTCTTTGTGTCTGCGACCGAAGCGACTGGATATTTGCCGGATTACGCCAGTCTTTCGCCTGAGATTTTGAATAGAACCGCTGCAGCTTATATTTGTTCGCCATCCAACCCACAGGGCGCTGTGGCAAGTAGTGGGTACCTGGATACATTAATCCAATTGGCCGAAAAGTATGATTTCCAGATTTTTGCAGATGAATGTTATTCCGAGATTTACCGCGATGTGCCGCCTGTTGGCGCACTGTCTCGCGCCCAGGCGTTAGGCGCGGACCCTGAACGGGTGGTGGTTTTTCACTCATTGAGCAAGCGTTCGAATTTGCCGGGTCTGCGATCGGGGTTCATGGCGGGTGGGCCGGAAACTATCGCTCGTGCAAGACAGCTGCGCGCTTATTCTGGTGCGCCTTTGCCACTGCCCTTGCAACGCGTGGCCACTGCCGCATGGCAAGACGAAGATCACGTTCAGGAAAACCGGGCATTATATCAGTCAAAATACCGTCGTGCCGACGAGATTTTTGACGGAGTCACAGGGTATTCACCGCCGCAAGCTGGGTTTTTCCTGTGGCTTCCTGTTGAAAATGGCGAGACCGCGGCAGTGCGGCTTTGGACCGAAACAGGTGTGCGTGTGCTTCCTGGAGCGTACCTCGCACATCAAACCGATACCGACACCCCGGGCAGCGACAGAATTCGCGTCGCAATGGTAGATTACGAAAAAGACTGCGTTCAGGGGCTACAGATGATCCGTAGCACACTATTTGGCGACTGAACGGTTACGAGGGAACGACACGATGGCATTGCATATCGGCGAACAACAGACTTTGGTAGATCGCAGCACTCAAGCCGTATTAGAGCGCCGCGGTCGCGAACTGCTTGGCCTTGCTCTTGGGCTTGTGGGGTGTTTGCTGGTTGCCATGCTGGTGTCTTATCATCCTGCCGATCCTAGTCCGTTTTCGGCCACGTCTCAGGCGACACAAAACTGGGTTGGAGACCTTGGGGCCTATGTGGCTGCGTTGATAATGATGATGGTCGGATGGGGGGGATGGGCCATCCCTGTTTTACTGATTGTGTGGGGTGTGCGACTTGGGTTGCACCGAGGGGATGGACGCCTGCCAAATGCCTTGGTCTTTGGCCCTGTTTGGATTGTTGTTGCAGCGGTTTATGCGGCCGGTCATCCGCCACCTGCCGGCTGGACGTATGGTTTTGGGCCGGGGGGATTTTTGGGTGATATCATCATGGGCCCCCTACTCAGCCTCGTCCCGCTTTCTGTTGGTCTAAGCCTGACAGTTATACAAATCGGACTTGGTATCTTATTATTTTTGTTGGGCAGCTTTGTTTTGGGCTTCACAATCGGCGACTTGTGGCGGGGTGTGCGTTTTCTCGGCGCCAGCTTGCTGTTGATCTGTGTCACGTTTCTGCGTCTCGTAGGGTTCTACAGACCACCTGCGCGAGTTGCGTCACCGGCGACATCTGGTGAGAGGGTCGTCGAAGAAGCGCCCGAGATGACCGAGCCTCCATTGATTGCCAAGCGCGTTCCATTTATGACGCGTCTCAGGCGTATGCATCCGGCTGTAGATGGCGCTCCATCTGAACTGGTCACTGTCGACAGGTCTGATTTGCAGGTGTCCGCGCCTGCTCCGGACCGGATCGCGAGCCGTATCGGAGAAGCCATCAGAAGCCATCCTGTACGCATGGGTAAATCAGGACACGACATTCCATCAGGTCCGGACCCTTTGGTTGTTGATACCGATGGGCGCCAAGAACCCAGCTTGGGCCCAATGGGTTCCGACCTCGCCACAGACGGCGAGCAGGCATATGAAGGTGACAGCCTCTTGACGGCGACGTTCGAGCCTCTGATCGCGGATCCGGCACTGCCGCGAAAGCTGGTTCAACCCGTTCCAAAGCGAGCTCCGTTGTCACGTCAGGCGCAGGCCGAGGCGCAACCGGATCTTTTCGCCAACGGCAGCCAACAGGACGGTTTTGAATTGCCGCCCCTGAGTTTGTTGATGAACCCAGATCAGATCGAACGCTATGTGCTGTCCGATGACGCGCTAGAACAAAACGCGCGTATGCTCGAGGCGGTTCTGGATGACTACGGCGTGAAAGGCGAGATCGTAAGCATCCGCCCCGGCCCGGTTGTGACCATGTACGAACTTGAGCCCGCACCGGGTTTAAAAGCCAGCCGTGTTATTGGATTGGCGGATGACATTGCACGCTCGATGTCGGCCCTATCCGCGCGCGTAAGCACCCTACCCGGACGCAGTGTTATCGGCATTGAACTTCCAAACGACAAACGTGAAATGGTCAGTTTTCGCGAAATCCTTGCGGCACGTGACTATGGGGACGGCAAACACAAGCTTCCCCTGGCTCTGGGCAAGGATATCGGTGGCGATCCAGTAGTGGCCAATCTTGCAAAGATGCCGCATTTGCTGATTGCTGGCACAACCGGTTCGGGTAAGTCAGTTGCGATCAACACGATGATCCTGTCGCTGTTGTACAAACTGCCTCCCTCAGATTGCCGGATGATTATGATTGACCCAAAGATGCTCGAACTGAGCGTCTATGACGGGATCCCGCATCTTTTGAGCCCAGTTGTGACAGACCCGAAAAAGGCGGTTGTCGCACTGAAATGGGTCGTGGCCGAGATGGAGGACCGCTATACCAAGATGTCCAAAATGGGCGTCCGCAACATAGATGGCTACAACAGCCGCGTCGAGGATGCCCTGAGTCGGGGCGAAATGTTCAGTCGTACGATGCAAACGGGTTTTGATGACGAAACCGGTGATCCCGTTTTTGAAACGGAAGAATTTGAGCCAAAGAAACTTCCCTTCATTGTTGTTGTCGTCGATGAAATGGCCGATTTGATGATGGTTGCAGGCAAAGAGATCGAAGCCTGCATCCAACGTCTGGCTCAGATGGCGCGGGCCTCTGGAATTCACCTGATTATGGCCACGCAACGACCGTCGGTCGATGTGATCACAGGCACGATCAAAGCCAACTTTCCCACCAGGATCAGTTTTCAGGTCACCTCGAAAATCGATAGTCGTACCATTCTTGGCGAAATGGGCGCAGAGCAGCTTTTGGGCATGGGCGACATGCTTTACATGGGCAACGGTGCAAAGATCACGAGGTGCCATGGTCCTTTTGTCAGTGACGAAGAAGTGGAAGAGGTGGTCACACATCTGAAGGCCTTTGGATCACCTGATTACGTCAGTGGCGTTGTTGACGGTCCGAATGAAGAAAAAAGTGCAGATATCGATGCGGTTTTAGGTCTGAATACAGGTAGCAATACCGGTGGTGAGGACGCGCTTTATGATCAGGCCGTGGGGATTGTTCTGCGGGATCGCAAATGTTCGACAAGCTATATTCAGCGTAAATTGGGGATCGGTTACAACAAGGCAGCACGTCTGGTTGAGCAGATGGAAGACGAAGGCGTTGTGAGCGCGTCCAACCATGTCGGAAAACGCGAGATCCTGGTCCCTGAACAGACTTGAACCTGCTTTGTTGGCGACAGACCGCGCATGGCATACATTGCTATCGCATATCATCCACGGATCTGGCACCAGTCAGGGCATAAGGCTGTTCTGAACATTGTTGAGATCAATCGCCCGACCGGAGGAACGCATGCGCTTTTTGGCATCTTTAATATTTGTTTGGATAAGCCTTGGTGCGCAGGTTGCGACGGCGCAACCGGTGGATCTGGAAACGCTGTCAGACTATTTGACCGGCCTTGGATCCGTGCAAACCACATTTACCCAGATTAATGGGGATGGTTCAGTATCAACAGGGGTATTTCAATTGCGCCGTCCGGGACGCATGCGTTTTGAATATGACCCACCAGATGAGGCCCTGATTGTCGCGGGGGCAGGCACCATCGCAGTCGTGGACAAAGCATTGGGGACATCAAATCAATACGCCTTGCGGCGAACGCCGCTAAAGCTCTTGTTAGAACGGCGTGTAGATCTAACGGACACAGACGCTGTGGTTGACCACTATGAGGCTGATGGTCTTACCGTTGTTACTGCGCAGGATCCCAAGATGCCCGAGATTGGATCAATGGATCTGGTCTTTGGGACAGATCCTCTGAGATTACAGCAGTGGCGTATTCGCGATGAAACAGGGGGGGAAACCCTTGTTCTGCTGGACATCTTTGACACCAATGCGGAGTTGCCTCTGCGAATGTTCAATATCCGCGATATTGTGTCACAATATCAGGACTAGGGTGTGAACTTTTCAATAGTCCCATCTGCGTTTTATCAGCTAACGGCTGTGACGGTGTCTTGATCTACGCATAAATACTGACCACGCGTACCAAGGGCATCAAACAGACTTTGCTCGGTTCCAGTCATCCATGCCTGACTGCCAAGGGCACAAATTTCATCGAAAAGAGCGGCTCTGCGGTCCGGATCCAGATGCGCTGCAACCTCGTCCAATAACAGGATCGGAGGGGCTCCTGTATCTGCAACAAGGGCCCGCCCGTTTGCAAGAATGAGCGAGATCAACAATGCTTTTTGTTCTCCGGTAGAGCAATCATATGCCGGACAATCCTTAGCCTGATAGTGACCATAAAGATCCACGCGATGCGGTCCAATGCGGCTGCGACCGGCGGCCATGTCTTTTGGGCGAGCATCGGCAAGAGCGTCTTTCAGATCAACCTCTGTGACCGGCAGTGAGATGTCAGGGTGGGTCAGTGTCAGCCCGGCTTTGGGGAATTGAGTTTCAGCCGAATTCTGTGCCGAGATCAGTTTGGTGAGTGCCGCGGCACGATTTTCAGTGATCTTCGCCCCGGCTCTGGCCATCTGCGCCTCAAGAGCCTGATACCATCCAGCATCACGCTGACCATCGCGAAGTAATCGATTACGTTCACGCATAGCTTTTTCATAGCTTAGGACAGCCTCGCCATGAGTTGGATGAAAACTGAGTGTCAGCCTGTCCAGAAATCTGCGCCGCCCATCTGCGCCTTCGATCCATAGTCGATCCATCGAGGGTACCAACCAAAGCACGCGTGACACGCGACCCAGATCTGACTGGGTGGCAGGCTTTTCATCGATCCGTAAACTGCGTGCGGCGCCGTCACGAGAGCGCATGGAAATATCTCTTGGCCGATCTTTACCATATAAAAGACCCGAAACGGACCATCCCTCTGCCTTGTGTTGTGTCATGTCCGCAGCAGAGGCCCTGCGCATCCCGCGGCCGGGTGAAAAGAGAGACACAGCTTCTAAAAGATTGGTCTTACCAACGCCATTGGGTCCAAATATTGCAATCGGACCTGGCCGAGCAGACAAGCTCAGAGCTGAGTGGGACCGAAATCGCGCGAGGCGTATTGAGGCCAAATGATGCGTCACAGCCTAACTAGCATAGCGTCGCGCAATCAGACGCGCATCGGCATGACCACATAGACGGCCGTTGTGTCGTTGCCTTCGCGCATCAGTGTGGGGTCGCCGGCCGAATTGAACAGGAAGACAGCATTTTCGCGGTCTACTTGGCTTGCAATCTCGAGCAGATATTTCGCGTTAAAGCCTATCTCGAGCCGCTCGTCACCATAGGCCACGGCCAGTTCCTCTTCGGCAGCACCGCTGTCGGGCGCATTGACCGATAACACCAACTGGTCTTCGTCCAGTGTCAGCTTGACAGCCCTCGATCGTTCCGAACTTACCGTGGCGACGCGGTCAACCGCTTTTGCAAAATCAGCTGCATCAACTTCAAGGCGGCGCGTATTGCCAACAGGTATCACGCGCGAATAGTCTGGAAAGGTTCCGTCAATGACCTTGGATGTCAGAGTTATATCCGGAGTTGCGAACCGGATCTTTGTCTCGGAAACGCTGACTGCGATATCCATATCGTCTTCGTCCAAAAGCTTTCGCAACTCACCCACGGTTTTTCGGGGAACGATCACGCCCGGCATGGTATCGCACCCTGCGGGAAGTTCGGCATCGATCCGCGCAAGCCGATGTCCATCTGTTGCCACGCAGCGAAGCGTTTGACCGCCATCGATATCCGCTACATGCATGTACACCCCGTTCAGGTAGTAGCGTGTTTCTTCGGTTGAGATCGCGAATTTGGATTTATCAAACAATCGGCGCAAAATGGCTGCCTTACACGAAAAGTTTGACGCATATTCCGAAGAAGCCATCACTGGAAAATCTTCGCGCGGTAAAGTCGCAAGAGAGAAATTCGAGCGACCTGCGTTTACGGTCAATCGGCCGGTGGTCATGTCATCCGTCAATGTGACCAGCGCACCGTCTGGAAGTTTCCGCACAATATCATGCAAAGTAACGGCACTGACTGTTGTCGCGCCGGCACGTTCCACCATTGCAGCAGCCCGATCCACAACCTCGATGTCTAAATCAGTCGCTCGGAACTGCACCGTTGCGCCTTCGGCTTCGATCAACACATTTGCAAGAATCGGAATAGTGTTGCGCCGTTCCACTACGGACTGCGCTTGGGCAACGGCTTTCAGCAAAACCGCTCTTTCCATGCTGAACTTCATCGCAATGTCCTTCCCCAAATGCCCTACGGTCACCGCAAACGCGCCACGCGCCTTTGTCAGGTTTGTTTACACTATTTCCGGCAGGGTCAAGATCTGGCGTTCTTCTCAAATGCAGGTTGTTGCTCGATGGTCAGCTTTCGAGTGCCCGACGCAGCATTTCAAGGTCTTCTGCGATCAAAGCGTCCTGCTTGCGAAGCTCGTCGATCCTCCGGACACCGTGCATCACAGTGGTATGGTCACGTCCCCCAAAGCGACGTCCTATCTCTGGTAATGATCGCGAGGTCATTGATTTGCACAGCCACATCGCAACTTGCCTCGGCCTTGCAAGACTGCGCAGGCGCCTTGGTCCAACAAGGTCACTAATCCTGATGTTGTAGTGGTCGGCCACCTTTCGCTGAATTTCATCTATCGAAATCTTTTGTTGTGAACTACGCAACACATCTGCCAGGCAATCCTGTGTAAGCTCCATGCCAATGGGCTTGCCAACAAGCGAGGCAAAAGCGAACAACCGGTTTAAAGCCCCTTCAAGCACGCGTACATTGGACGATATTCGATGTGCGAGAAACTCGAGGATGCCTGTTTCCACCTCGAGATCGGGATACAATGCTCGTTGTGCTTGGACTTTGGATTGCAAAACACCCAGACGAAGTTCGTAATCGGTCGGATGCAAATCCACGACAAGACCACACTGTAGTCTGCTGCGAATTCTATTTTCCAGGTCTTTGATCTCATCGGGGGCACGGTCAGCAGAAATGATGATTTGTTTATTTTGCTCGACTAGGGCGTTGAATGTATGAAAGAACTCTTCTTGGGTGCTTTCTTTACCTGCGATAAACTGGACGTCATCTACCATTAGGACGTCAACTGCGCGAAACAATTCCTTGAAGTCCATCATCTTGCGATCCCGCAAGGCCTGTACGAAGCGATACATGAACTGTTCGGCTGACAGGTACAGTACATTCAGGTTGGGCTGTTGGGCACGTAATTCCCAACTGATAGCATGCATAAGATGCGTTTTCCCCAAACCGACGCCACCATAGAGAAACAATGGGTTAAAGGTTGCCGGCCCACCTTCGGCAACGCGGCGCGCGGCAGCATGCGCAAGCGCATTGGGTTTTCCAACTACAAAGGTCTCGAAAGTAAAGCGCGCGTCCAGCGGTGCACTGACAAGTGTTTCCGATGCCTCGGATTTTGGCGTTGCCGCGACATGTCGGACCATATTTTTGTCATCAGCCGCAACTTCAAATTTTAGCCGACGCAGGCCGGGATTTATTTTTGCAAGCCTCGTCAGCAGTATGTCTCCATAGGTTTTTGCCACATAATTCCCCGAAAACGCCGTCTTGGTTGTTATAACGGCAACCTCGTCCTCTACGCGGGCAAAGTGCAAAGGGTCTATCCAGGCCTTGTAATTATTTTCACCAACCGAGCTCCGTATATCAGCTTTGAGAGCCTGCCAGCCTGCGTCTGTCATCCCCGAATGTCCCTTTGCCATTTTGGTCCCACCCAAAAATTGTTTAACGACCTTAGGTCGCACTGTTTTTTAGCGACTTACCACCTGAACGCAGTTCCCTATCCCGTGCCTAGAATCAGGCTACGGGAACCAGCACCAAGTGCAGGCGCTGATATCGACGCGCGATACGACAGACCCCAACCAGTCGCGGCAATCGTCGATTAAGGCTCTTTTCAGAAACGTATCGTGTGGATCAGTCCGCCGGGTGACCCGGTGTCATATCCCCACCTTGTCAAAGCTACGTGGCCAAGCGCATGGTTTCCATCGCCGGCCGGTACCCCTAACAAACTTCGATGCCTAGTTTCCCCCAAGGCTAAGTGACTCGCAATTCGTTCCTAGCAAGTTGGATGGTATGGCGGCAATGAAACTTCGACCTTGACTCTGTTCAGAAACGTAAAGAATCTCTGAAGCCCTTGGTAGAAAACAAAAAAACTTTTATTTGAAATTAAAAAGGGACATCATGCAACATGATGCCCCCCTCTGGCGTTGTACCACAAGATGTAGATTTTTTAACCGAGAGCTTTAACCCGCGCAGCCAGACGGGACATTTTGCGTGAGGCTGTGTTTTTGTGAAAGACGCCTTTTGTGACGCCACGCATGAGTTCTGGCTGTGCTTCGCGCAGTGCTGCTGCTGCTGCTGTTTGATCGCCGGATGCAATTGCCTCTTCTACCTTGCGCAGAAAGGTTCTGATTCGGGAACGACGCGCCTTGTTGACTGCCAGACGGTTTTCATTCTGACGTGCACGTTTTTTTGCCTGAGGTGAATTTGCCATTCGAGGTGTCCCTTTGTGTAAGCAGTAAAGCGCAATGCCACTTGACCGAAACCGATCGGACCAACCTCATGCCAAGCGGGCAACACGCGCGTTTGGATGCGCGATAACAGAATCATTGGGTAGGTGCAAAGTGTTTCTTATCGATCTCGAAACTGTGCGCTACGTTTTTCCTGAAAGGCTGCCATGCCCTCGGTTTGGTCTTCTGTTGCAAACAGCGATTGGAACAAGCGCCGCTCGTACAAAATACCCTCGCTCAGCGTTGTCTCGTAGGATCTGTTGACGGCCTCTTTCGCGGCAATCGCGGCGATCATAGATTTTTCAGCAATCTTTGCTGCGGCAGAATGGGCTTCGTCCATCAGCTGCTTGGCAGGCACGACGCGACTGACGAGTCCGGCGCGTTCGGCTTCCTCTGCATCCATGAAGCGACCGGTCAGGTGCATATCCATTGATTTTGATTTACCAACAAACTTTGTGAGACGTTGTGTGCCCCCCAAACCTGCTATCACACCCAAGTTGATTTCTGGTTGGCCAAACTTTGCTGTATCCGAGGCGATGATGAAATCACACATCATTGCCAGCTCACAGCCACCGCCCAAGGCATACCCCGACACCGCAGCTATCACCGGTTTCCGCGTACCGGTAATTGCGGCGTGATGGTCACCGAAATAATCCGACAGGAACACCTCTACGAAGCTTTTTTCAGACATCTCTTTGATGTCAGCGCCTGCAGCAAAGGCCTTTGTGGATCCCGCTATAACGATACACCGGACCTTGTCGTTTGTATCTGCGGCGCGCAGGGCTTGCCCAAGTTCAGTCAAAAGCTCCGCATTCAGCGCGTTTAAAGCCTCGGGGCGATTCAGTTTGATGGTCGCGATGCCGTCGGCAATGTCGACTATAAGCGTCTCGTAGGCCATACATCCGGCTCCGGTCCGTTTCTATCAGATATTAGTGATTACCAAGTTATCGGGACGGTTCAAGCTATCTTTGACACAAAGGGCAATAGAATGATGACCGTCCTGATTGCACTATGCGGCGAACAGGTTCTGAACAGTTGTGATTGCGACAGGCGTCACCTTCGCGCCCGTAGACATCGAATGCATGCTGGAAATACCCAAGTTCACCATCGGCGCGTCGATAATCGCGCAGTGATGATCCACCGGCTGCGATGGCCTCGGTCAACACGTCACGGATGTGGTTTGTCAGGCGTGAAATCCGAGCAGCTCCAATGCGCCCTGCGGCACGGGCAGGATGTATGCCAGCACGGTAAAGGCTTTCACAAACATAGATATTTCCGAGGCCTGCAACAATTCTTTGGTCTAAAAGAGCTGCCTTGATCGCAGATTTTCGCCCACGTAATGTTTTGAACAGATACTCTGCGTGAAAGGAGTTTCCCAAAGGCTCTGGCCCGATTTTTGCCAATAATGGATGCGCATTTGCGGCGGATGTATTCAGCAGATCCATGGCGCCGAACCTGCGTGGATCATTAAACGTGATACGGGCACCCGACCCCATTGTCAGAACAACATGATCATGTTTTTCGGGTGCTGGATGATTGTGCACAAATCTTCCCAAGGGGTCGCCCGATACGACCATTCGACCCGACATGCCAAGGTGAATCAAAAGCGACTCACCCGATTCCATGTCTGCAAGCATATATTTTGATCGTCGCCACAGTCGCAGGATGTGTTGTCCGGTCAGCCTTTCTGCCATGCGATCGGGAAAAGGCCAACGTAAATCGGGGCGATTGATCTGCGCCTCAGAGATGACCTCGCCCTCCATCACGGGGGCAAGTCCTCTGCGCACAGTTTCAACCTCTGGGAGTTCTGGCATATTTGGTCCCTTTTCGGACAGGGTGGACGTCGCGATGCTTTCTGACAACAAATCCGGTTTATCAAGAGACGTCTGAGCAAGATAGCATGCCTTCAAAATTGGCTCTTACTGTCAAGATGCCAATGGTTGGTCTAAGTTTTGTGTGATCTTTACTACTTTGAGTACCGTTCGAATCGAAGCGGCTGATCAGAATGATGCGGGCACCATTTAGTCCGAAGAAATCAAAGAGGGTGTGCCCACTGTCGCGAGACTTTTTGCGATGAAAGCATCTTTTATCTTGGGTCCACATCGCTTTGACGGCCATTTTCACCTGTTCCGCGCGGTTTTGGCCATTTGTTTCGCATCTGGACTGTCTATATCTAGATACACAAATTGCACAGGGCGCCCGTCATGAAAGATGACTTTGAACAAACAACACATTTCGGCTTTGCCAAAGTGCCCGAAGCTGAAAAGGCCGGACGGGTCCAGGGTGTTTTCAACTCTGTCGCCAGCAAATACGATGTTATGAACGATGCCATGTCTTTTGGCATCCATCGCATCTGGAAAGACTCCATGATGGATTGGCTGGCACCAAGGCCGGGGACGCGTTTGCTGGATGTTGCGGGGGGTACCGGCGATATCGCATTTCGCTATCTCAAGCGCGCGGGACAGGCCGAGGCAGTTGTTCTGGACCTGACCGAACCGATGTTGATCGAAGGTCGTAAACGGGCCGAGGCAGAGGCGTTGTCCGACAGTCTTGATTGGATCGTCGGCGACGCAATGCGGCTTCCTTTTGCCGACAATAGTTTTGATACGTATACAATTTCTTTCGGCATCCGGAATGTAACGCGACCGCAGGAGGCGCTGGACGAGGCCTACCGCGTCCTGCGACCCGGGGGGCGGCTAATGGTTCTTGAATTCAGTCATATTCCAAACGATCTGATGCAACGCGCGTACGATCTTTACAGCTTCAATGTTATTCCACGGATGGGGCAGGTAATTGCTGGCGATCGCGACAGCTACCAATATCTGGTTGAATCTATACGTAATTTCCCAGACCAAGAAAGCTTTTTAAAAATGGTTCAGAAAGCAGGTTTCGAGAATACAAAATATCGCAATTTGACAATGGGCGTGGCATGTCTCCACTCTGGTTGGAAACTCTGAGGTGCGCGGACCGCACAATATTGTTTCGCTTTTGCGGACAGCTGCGACTTTGGATCGAACGGGTGCATTGGACCAACTGCTTGATGCGTTCAAAGCGCCACGATCTTTAACAATAGCCACCAAGGCGTTGGCTGGGCCTTTCAGATGGATGGGCCGCGCGGGCGATCCAAAGTTACCACCAGTCGCCCGCGCCATTCAGGCCATGGGCCCCGCATACATAAAGTTCGGGCAGGTTCTTTCTACACGTCCGGATGTGGTTGGTCCTGATCTCACAAAACAACTGCGGCTTTTGCAGGACAAGCTCCCACCATTTTCTGTGGACGAAGCAAAAGCTTCGATATCTGCTGACCTGGAAGTCGATGTAGAGACTGTATTTACAGAATTCAGTGATCCGGTAGCGGCAGCATCAATCGCACAGGTCCATCAGGCCAAGTTGGTGGATACGAATGAAACCGTTGCAATCAAGGTGCTGCGTCCCGGTATCGAACGTGCCTTTCGAAAAGAGGTGGACGGATTTTATTTCATAGCCCGTTTTGTTCAGACGTTTGCACCAAGCGCACGTCGCCTTCGCCCGATGGAGGTTATCGAACATTTCGAAGGCGTGGTGCACGGTGAACTAGACTTGCGGCTAGAAGCCGCATCAGCCAGTCAGTTTGCTGCCAATACAGAAAGTGATGCAGGCTTTACCTTGCCGCAGGTCAAATGGGGTCTGTCCGGCCGACGCGTTATGACGATGGAATGGGCTGAAGGGGTGCCGCTTGGCGATAATGACGCTTTGGATTCAGCCGGGCATGATCGCGTGGCTTTATCAGAACGCGTTCTACAGTTGTTTTTGCGGCACGCTTTGCGCGACGGCTTTTTTCATGCAGATATGCATCAAGGCAATCTGAAAGTATCCGCGTCTGGCGATATCATTGCCTATGATTTTGGTATTATGGGTCATATCGATGAATACACACGCAGGGTTTATGCGCAGATCCTGTTCGGGTTCATACGTCGGGACTACAGACGCGTTGCAGAAGTACACTTTGAGGCGGGCTATGTGTCTGCCGATCACGATGTCGAAGAATTTGCGCGTGCACTCCGCGCTGTTGGCGAGCCCATATTCGGAATGGACGCCAGTCAGATATCCATGGGGCGTTTGTTAAATTATTTGTTTGATGTCACTGAACGATTTGGAATGCAGACCCGAACAGAATTAATTTTGCTGCAACGTACTATGGTTGTGGTCGAGGGGGTGGCACGATCACTGAACCCCCATATCAACATCTGGACCGTGGCCCAACCGATCGTTGAAGGCTACATCAAGAATTCTATCGGGCCACAAGCTGTGTTACGCGATCTCGGACGCACAGTTCAGGTGCTGACGCGTTTCGGACCGCGGCTGCCCGGATTGGTCGAATCTGCACTCATCCAGCAGGCTGAACCGTCAGGTAGAACCAAGCGCCCGTGGCTTTTATGGTTGGCGTTGGCTGGGATCGGAATCATTTTTGGTTTTGGCGTCGGAATTTCGGTCTAAACGCCTGTTACGCACCATTCGTTAAGCCTTTTGTGCCAAATCTGCCATCGGCTAGCGGATGGAGGTACGAGTGCTCGGACTGATTGGCATCGCATTGGTTGTGGTGATGGTTTTTGGTGGCTACCTCGCAGCCGGCGGGAAAATGGGTATCATCCTCAAATCGCTTCCGTTTGAGATGATGATGATAGGTGGCGCCGCGGTGGGTGCTTTTATCATTTCAAACGACGGAGCTGCGGCTAAACACACCGTCGTAGACATTGGAAAAGTGTTCAAAGGCCCGAAATGGAAGGGTCCTGATTATCAAAACCTTTTGTGTCTGTTGTTCGAATTGCTCAAGGTCGCCAAGTCCAGTCCTGTCGTGCTTGAAGAACACATTGAAAACCCCAAAGAAAGCGCGATTTTCAAAAAATATCCCAAAATATTGAAGGACCAAAATTCAGTAGAGTTGATCTGTGACACTCTCCGGTCCGCGTCGATGAATTATGACGACCCGCATCAGGTTGAAGAAGTTTTAGAAAAGAGACTGGAATCCAACTTGCACCACTCAATGCATTCTAGTCATGCTTTACAAACTGTCGCGGATGGCCTTCCTGCTCTTGGTATCGTCGCGGCCGTTTTGGGTGTCATAAAAACGATGGGCTCCATCGACCAACCCCCCGAGGTTCTGGGAAGATTAATCGGCGGCGCATTGGTTGGAACCTTTCTTGGTGTATTCCTCGCCTACGGCTTGGTTGGCCCTTTTGCGTCCAAGCTTAAAGCCGTAACAGAGGATGAAGCCGCCTTTTACAATATTATAAGAGACGTGATTATCGCGTCATTGTTTAATCACGGAGTGAATATCTGCATAGAAGTGGGCCGGCAAAGTGCACCATCTCACTACCGGCCAACTTACGAAACCCTTGAGGCCGCCTTGCGAGAGGTGAAGTCAGGTATATGATTTTTCGCATACTGATCCTGATCGTATTTACGATCTGGCCCAGTTTGCCCTTCGCTTTGCCAATTCTCGTGCGTTCAGGTGAGCATGACGGCTTTACCCGCGTGGTATTTTATTTGAATGATTTCAGAGTTTGGCGCGTGACGCAGGATGGTTTTTCTGTGAACGTTTTTATCGATGGCGCATCTAAGGGATTTCAATCAGCTCAGCTTTTCGACAGGATTGGTCGAACCCGGCTTCGCTCATTTACAGAAGAAACAACAGATACCGCACGGTTGGATCTGGCGTGTGATTGTGTTGTGGAAACATTTTTGTTGCGCGGGCGCTTGTTAGTTGTCGATATCCGGGCCCGTCGAGAGAACGAAACAATTCCCATGACTGCGGTTTTGGAGTTTGAGCCAGCAAATTTTGTTCCAAATTTTGAGCCTGTAAAACCGTCGATCAAGCCCACAATAACGCTGCCGCTACGAACATCGGTGGTTTCCACAGAGCTGATCGTACGAATGATGCAGAGCGAATTTAATTCGGCTACAATCTCTGGGCTTATCCCCGCGGAAGAGCAGATCCGGGTGGACCGCAGTAATTTACCGCTGGCTATTATTGCGGATCCAGAGGAGCCCAAAACTGATGAATTGGAAATGGAGTATGGTTATTGTCCCGTCGGGCTTAATGAAATAACCCGCAGCTGGCGGGGCGATGGCTTGTTTACCAATAAACTATCGGTATTTAGACAAAAATTATATAATATGGCTGGGCGCGAAAACGCCGGCGCGCGCCTAGAACTCGCCCGATTTTTGGTTTCTAACGGCGTTGGAATAGAGGCGTTGGATCTGCTTCGAAATGCGTCGTCCGAGGAAGCAGGTCTTGTTCAGTCAATGGCCCAGCTTTTAGATCGGCCAAGACAGGTTGCGGATGACGCTTTTCAGTTTTGCGCCGGTCTTGAGATATGGGAAATTATCAGGCTTTCACGCCAGCGAAAAAAGTCTCCCGTATTTTATGATGACGATACGATTGTTATTGCATACCGAGGATTGTCGCGGCCTCTACAAGCGTTATTCGAACCGGAACTACTTTCATATTTGTCGGCTAATGGTTTTGAACAAGCTCGGGTAGCCATTCAAGCCTTCAGGGAAAGAACACAAGCTCAATCTGGCCACCTCATCCTAGTTGACGGGCGGGCCGTACCACTTCCAAAACAAATTGACGAGATTTCCATTTTGAAAGATGTTTTGGAGCAATTTGAAACATTTGAAGGGGCTAGAGCCGCAACGCCACAGCAAGCTGCGATGATACCGACGTTTTCCTATGAGTTTCAAAAAACATCATGGGCACCTGATCTGTGGCAGGCAGATTTGCGTCTTCATTTGGTGTCGGGTGATTTTGACGGTGCCTTAACTCTTACACGTGAGGGACGGTTGAAATATCCGGAAGCATTCAACAAAGCATATCCCGAAATGCTGCGATATGTTACTGAAAATGGTGACGATATTTCATTTTTGAAAATAGCAATGTCGATTGATACCGGTGAGGCGGGATTACCAGTTCCTCCAGAAAAAGTGGCAGCGTATGTAGATGCTCGTCTCGGTAAACTTGGTTTTTGAATTAAACATTCAAAATGTCTGAGTGGCGGCCATTTAGTGATAGCGTTATAGCTTTCGCCTTCTATGGGTAGCTATTGTATGCCGTTCTATCTGATGGGGTCTCTGGGCAATCAAGCGATCCATTCGATCTGGTTTCTGTTTCAAGTTTCTAAAATGGAGTTGTGACTGAACGAGCCGTTTTTTGTAGAGTAGGGCCGGGTGTGGCTCCAGCTTGAGGCACATATGGCAGGCAAGGACCGAGATGTCGAACGCGGCAAAAACACTTATCTGTCTATGGCAAGCGGTGTTCTAACGGGCACCTACCGAATTGGCGCGGCGCGACCTGACGTGCGCTGTTGGTGATTAAAGCAGGCAGTTACGGCGCTTCCAACAAAAAGAAAAGACGAATGAGCGACTTTTCAACGCTATAGCGATGACCCCGACCCTGAATGTGCGCTCATTGACGACACCTTCGTCACGGCTGACCAGACAACGTGGGATGCAATCAAGGCTCGATCTCGGACGATTAAGCCGGTGCGCTGCGGGCAGACAACCAAGGTTGTGGCGCTGGTCGATGCGCGGCCGTCTGATACGTTTCCTGCTTTTGCGCGGTCAGGCACATAACATGAAGAGCGCCACTAATCTGGATCATGCCTGTTCAAGCACTGTTGGCTGACCCTGCATTTGACGCCCACTAGGCTAATCGAATGGCTGGAGGAGCAGAGTACGACCGCTATAATCCCGCAAATCGAACCACAAACACTAGCGAGCCTTTGACATCGATGCACTCAGATGGCGGCATCTCGTCAAACACTATGTCGTAAAGCGATACAGACACAGAGACACAGCTAAACGTGGGGACAAAACCGATTGGCTTTGCGTCGGAAACTGGAACTTCGTCACAACGCACATCGCATCGAGATGATTGTCCTCAGACCCTGAAGAAAAGACTGTTCAGAGCCATTTCAGTGTTCTGCATTTTTGTTGAGTTACGCCAGATTATGCAGATCCCTTTTTAGTGTGCTCGGAAAACAAAGAACGATACATTTTGCAACGAGGAATATGTCTGGTTTCCATCTCTTGAGAGGAATTAATTATTTAATAATAGTTTTTAGAAAAATTCAGGGAAAAATGAAATATTATCAATAATTTGTATCGGTATATGGCATTTCCTCTGTTTTGCTGGCAGCTCCCGATTGTGTAAATTTGGCGCAAATTGTGAACCAACTCCGAGTTTCTTCCGTATCAGAATAAAACAAAGACAGCGAGGAAACGGATTATGGCGTTTGATGGCACGAATGATCAAACAATGTCGCGCAAAGCGATGAAGGCCGAACTGTTGGACGCAGAGACCGAATTGCGTTTGGCGTATGCATGGCGCGACGAACGTGATGAGGCAGCTCTTCACCGTTTGATTACAGCATACATGCGTCTTGCGATCTCCATGGCATCGAAATTCCGCAGATATGGCGCGCCGATGAATGACCTAATCCAAGAAGCTGGATTGGGGCTTATGAAAGCAGCTGACAAATTTGATCCAGATCGCGGCGTAAGGTTTTCCACTTACGCAGTATGGTGGATCCGTGCGTCGATCCAAGACTATGTCATGCGCAACTGGTCTATGGTGCGAACCGGCTCAACCTCAAGCCAAAAATCTCTATTTTTCAACATGCGTCGTGTGCAAGCCCGATTGGAGCGGGAGGCATCGTCGCGTGGAGAGACGCTGGACAAGCACGCTTTGCGAGGCATGATCGCGGAAGAGATCGGCGTGCCTCTTCACGACGTTGAAATGATGGAAGGCCGCCTGTCTGGGTCCGATTTTTCACTCAACGCAACCCAGTCAGTCGAGGACGAGGGCCGTGAATGGATTGACGCACTCGAAGATGAAAGTGCTCAGGCGTCCGAAACTGTTGAGACGGAGCTAGACACCGAACAGTTACGCGAGTGGTTGTTACAAGCGATGAACGCGTTGAATGAGCGTGAGCGGTTTATAATCCGCGAACGGAAACTCCGGGACGAGGTGCGGACGCTGGAGAGCCTTGGACAGGAACTTGGCCTGTCAAAGGAACGTGTGCGTCAGCTTGAGGCTGCAGCCTTCACAAAGATGCGGAAGTCACTTGAAAAACAGTCTTCTGAGGTTCAAACATTTCTTCAATAACGCGCAGTCGGACTTGAAAAATAAATCCCGTTGCGTTTGGCCAGACAATGGTACTTCGCGACGGGGGCAAACTCATGACAACGGGCAAACGGGTCCTTTTAATTATTTCCGGCGGTATTGCGGCTTATAAGTCACTCGAATTGATCCGGCGGCTGAAAGATGCAGGCATCGTTGTGGTGCCTGTGATAACGCCCTCTGCAGCGGAGTTCGTGACTCCCTTATCTGTGTCGGCATTGAGTGGCGAAAAGATCTACACGGACCTTTTTGACCTGACAGACGAAGCCGAGATGGGCCATATCCAACTAAGCCGGGTCGCAGATTTGATTGTGGTCGCCCCTGCAACGGCCCACCTTATGGCGCGTGCTGCGCAGGGACAGGCCGACGATCTTGCAACAACGGTATTGCTTGCGACCGACACACCCGTGCTTATGGCGCCAGCGATGAACGTTCGCATGTGGGATCATCCTGCCACACAGCGCAATTATGAACAGCTTGTCAGAGATGGTGTGCAATTTGTGGGTCCGAACAAGGGTTCTATGGCCTGCGGAGAATACGGATCTGGCCGAATGGCAGAACCATCTGAAATTTATCAAGCAGTCCTGGCCCGTCTGACGCATGGACCCTTAACAGGCAAAAAGGTCGTCGTGACGTCGGGTCCAACCCATGAACCGATTGATCCAGTTCGATATATTGCCAACCGCTCCTCTGGGGCCCAAGGAACAGCTCTAGCGGTTGCCCTCAGGGACTTAGGGGCAGATGTCACCTTTGTGACCGGCCCTGCCGATGTTGCACCCCCGCAGGGAGTACATGTGGTGCCTGTTCAAACAGCTTTCGAAATGCAGGTGGCAGTAAAAGAAGCATTACCCGCAGATGCCGCCATATTCGCTGCAGCGGTTTCCGATTTTAGGGTAGCACAGCCAACCGCAAGCAAAATTAAGAAAGACGGTGACACAGCTCCGCACCTCGAATTTGCACTAAACCCCGATATTCTAGCAGGGATTGCACAATTGCGGGATGGCCGTCCCGGTCTTGTCGTAGGATTTGCGGCGGAAACGGATGATGTGATCGCACATGCAACGGCCAAGCGAAGCCGCAAAGGGTGCGACTGGATTGTGGCCAACGATGTGCGTCCGGATACCGGCATTATGGGGGGCACAGAAAATGCCGTGACACTGATCACAGCATCTGGTGCAGAAAGCTGGCCTCGGATGTCCAAAACCGCAGTTGCGCAGGCCCTTGCGCAGCGTATTGCAGATACGTTGTCAGAGTAGTCTTACATGCATGCCCTAAAATTCAAACGATTGCCGCAAAATTTGAACCTTCCTTTGCCGGCTTATGCCACAGCCGGGGCGGCTGGAATGGACCTGAGGGCGTGTCTCCCCGATGACGTTGTTGTTATTCTTCCCAGCAAAATCGCCGTAATTCCTACCGGGTTTGCGGTCGAACTGCCGCCCTCCACCGAAATGCAGATACGGCCAAGATCGGGAATGGCGGTACGCCATGCAATATTGGTGCCCAATAGCCCGGGAACAGTTGATCAAGACTACCGC
The DNA here is from genome assembly GCA_038138625.1 of Roseivivax sp. Lineage (GTDB taxonomy): Bacteria > Pseudomonadota > Alphaproteobacteria > Rhodobacterales > Rhodobacteraceae > JAQXDR01. Next base: position 1,924 of record JAYQEA010000043.1, on the reverse strand, counting down.
GGCGAAATCAAGGTCGCGTTGCTAAACGCTGGCACTGAGGCTTTTACAATCTCGCACGGGGATCGCATTGCCCAAGCGGTGATCGCCGCGGTTTTGCGTCCCAATATAGAACAAACGTCCGATCTGAGCGAGACAACACGCGGTGAGGGTGGGTTTGGATCAACGGGACGCAGCTGATCGTCCCATTGCAAATCGACGCTTTCTTATTGGGTTTCGCGCCATAGCGGGCTACGTGGTTAGAGCGACGTGAAAGGCAAACAATGGCACGCATCCTCTTATTGGCGTTCATCTTCTGGGTGCTGACGGGCCCTTGGCTCGGCAAACGCTTCGGTCGCAGGGCCATGTTGACGCTTCCGGTTCGAATGGCCGTTATTTTCGGCGGCTACATTGTCGTTCTCGGTATTACTTTTGCATCTCCGAACCAGATCTTTGCCGGGTCCAGTTTGGTCCAATGGATGTCAATAGGAATTCTGGGGGCAGCAGTTGGTACCTACTTTCGTTGGCTGGATCGTTTGCGATCCAAGGCAGGGCCAGAAGAGAACCAACCACTTGCACAGACCGCCACGCTGAATGAATTTGAGTTGCAACGCTATGCCCGCCACATCGTTTTGCGTGAAATTGGAGGATCGGGGCAAAAAAACCTGTCCAAGGCACGCGTTTTGGTGGTTGGAGCGGGAGGCTTGGGGGCTCCGGCTCTGCAATATCTTGCAGCAGCAGGCGTAGGGACTATCGGTATTATCGATGATGACACGGTCGATCTGACAAATCTGCAACGACAGATCATTCATACCGACGATCGCACCGGTATGGACAAAGTCCGTTCGGCGCAACTTACATTGGAAGCCCTTAATCCCCATGTTGACGTGCGACCTTATAAACGCCGCTTTACAGAAGACATCGCATCAGAGCTGGTAGCGGAATATGACGTCATCCTTGACGGTTCAGACAATTTTGACACGCGATATTTGGTGAACCGTATCGCCGTGGCATGCAAAAAGCCCCTGGTGTCGGGCGCGCTCAGCCAGTGGGAGGGGCAACTGAGTGTCTTTGACCCAGCCCGCAGTACGCCCTGTTATGCCTGTATCTTTCCAGATCCACCGTCGCCCGGCCTTGCCCCGTCATGTGCTGCGGCAGGTGTTTTGGGGCCCCTGCCCGGTGTCATTGGTTCCATGATGGCGGTTGAAACGGTGAAATTGATATGTGACGCCGGACAACCACTTCATAACGAGATGCTCATTTATGATGCATTATGGGGGGACACGCGCAAAATAACTCTGAAGCGTCGCCCTGATTGTCGGGTTTGCGGATCAACGGGCTTGTCTCAGACATCAACACTTTCTAGCTCTTCCGAGTAAGGAGATTTCAAATGACCAATCCATTGCTGCGCGCATGGGACACGCCCTTTGGGTTGCCACCATTTGCTGATATTGACGATACCGATTTTGCGGCGGCCTTTGACGCTGCCATGATAGACGATCTCGCAGAAGTCGCAGCAATCGCGCAAAACCCTGCCGCACCAACGTTTGCAAATACAATCGAGGCGCTTGAAGGTGCAGGCGCGCAGTTGGAGCAGGCGGCATCGGTTTTTTTCAACCTCGTGGGTGCAGATACCAACGAGACGCGTCAGGCAATCCATCGCGATTATGCAGGCAGGTTTGCGGATCATGCGACAGCAATCTATGCAAATAAGGATTTATTTGATCGGATCAGGGCTCTTTGGGATCAGCATGCAACCTTGAATCTTTCAGCCGAAGAAACACGTGTGTTGATGTTGACCCATCGACAGTTCGTGCGGGCTGGGGCAATGCTGACGGGGGATGCTGCAAAACGGATGGCGGAAATTAAGGCGCGTCTGGCAACGCTTGGTGCGGAATTCACCCAGAACATGCTGGCTGACGAATCTGATTGGCACATGGAGCTGTCT
>JAYQEA010000042.1:12792-29509 GCA_038138625.1 Roseivivax sp. | reverse complement strand
TTCACCCGTCTCGCGGCCCGTTGGGTACAGGCCTGCGATGACGGACTGCTTACGCTGATGGTCCGCCACACGTCTGCATCGCTGCTGATTCAGGAAAACGCCGATCCGGATGTGCAAACAGATTTGATAGCCTGGCTGGAACGTAGCATTCCCCCATCCAACGATCCCAGAATGAACTATTTGCGGCACACTCAGGAAGGTCCAGATGACATGCCTGCGCATCTCAAAGCGGCTGTGCTGCCGGTCAGTCTACAAATACCCGTTCAACGCGGCCTGATGCGTTTGGGGACATGGCAGGGATTATATCTGGTCGAACATCGAACCGCACCGCACCAACGCAAGATAGCCGCACATTTCGCAAAGGACTGAGACATGAAGGTATTGGCCAAAGCCGCTTTTGCATTCGGACTCGGTATGACGGCCTGCTGCGCACAGGCACAACAGGCCCTGTCGCCCGAGGCATTCGATGATTACACGCGCGGAAAAACGCTGAACTATGCCTCGGACGGAGAAATCTATGGCGCCGAAATCTACCGTGAAAACCGTCGTGTAACGTGGTCTTTTCTGGATGGCGAATGCCAAGATGGCACCTGGTACGGGCAGAACGATCAGATCTGTTTTCTCTATGAAAACAGCGCCGGTCCGAGTTGTTGGAAATTCTTTATGACCGCGACGGGGCTTCGGGCCGAATTCATGTCAGAAACTTCACCGATCGAACTTTACGAGACAACGCAACGCGCGTCAGAGATGATATGCCTCGGCCCCGAGATCGGTGTCTGACCGTTCCCAAAAGACAGGCTATGCAGGCGCTCTCACAAACTTAAAAAAGCGAACCTTGCTCTGTATTGGGCGCGCCCGAAGATCGTGACCGGCGAGCCCCGGACAACCGAAGACGACCATCTACAAATTCAATCTCTGTTATGCCTTTGGATTCGGCATCGGCACGGGTGGTCACTACGTCACCTTCACCCCGCACCACCGCATAGCCACGCGCCAGCGTCGCGCGGTATCCCAATGTTTCCCGCACACGGTCAAGCGCGGTCATCTGTTCGCGCAAGGTATTGATCCGTAGTCTATTTGCGTCGATCAAGCGGCGCGTAAGATCCGCAAGCCGATCCGTGGCCGCGCTGCGCTGCTGATGCAAAGACGTGGCGCCAAGACGCGCAACTGTTTGCCCCAAAGCGCGTCTTTTCTGATCATTACTCCGCACAAGCGCCGGAACCAGACGGCTGCCGGCACTGTCCAGCCTTTGCGATAACTGCGCTAACCTTTGCGATAGCACGACCGGACGCAAAGCGGCACTGAGCCGCGTTTGTGCCAGCCGACGTTGCTCTGTTGCTTGCAACAGTCCACGCGGCAAGCGTTCGGCCGCCAGATCCAGTCTTTGCCGTCCCGGATCCAAAAGACGTTCCGGCTTGGGCAAGGCCCTTGAGACATCGCGCAGACGTTGCCCCCGATGCGTCAATCTTTCGACCTGCGCCCGGCTCATCCGGGCAGAGCGGTCCGCCAACCAAGCCAAAAGCTCGGAGCGGACGGGCACCGCATGTTCGGCGGCCGCTGTTGGTGTCGGTGCCCGCAGGTCGGATGCAAAATCGATCAGCGTCGTGTCTGTCTCATGTCCGACTGCCGAAATCAGCGGAATGTCAGACGCTGCTGCTGCGCGCACAACAATTTCTTCGTTAAACCCCCAGAGATCTTCGACAGAGCCACCGCCCCGCGCCACGATCAAAACGTCCGGGCGTGGCAAGGCCCCGCCCGGCGTAAACGCGTTGAACCCCGAAATGCCATCCGCCACTTGCTGTGCGCTGCCTTTACCCTGCACAGAGACAGGCCAGATCAGCACCTTTCTTGGGAACCGGTCCCGCAACCGATGCAGGATGTCGCGAATAACGGCCCCCGATGGAGAGGTGACAACGCCAATAACCTCGGGCAGACGCGGAAGAGGCTTTTTCCGGTCTGCATCAAAAAGACCCTCGGCGGCCAGCATCTTGCGACGTTTGTCCAACATGGCCATCAGCGCGCCCATCCCCGCAGGGCGCAGGTCTTCTATGACGATCTGGTATCGCGATTGCCCCGGAAAGGTGGTCAGACGTCCGGTGGCGACAACTTCCATGCCTTCTTCGGGCGGGGTATCCAAACGTGATGCAACACCCTTCCAAATAACGCCCGAAATGACCGCACGATCATCTTTTAAGTCGAGGTAGACATGACCGGACTTCGGACGGGAAACGCGGCCAAGTTCACCGCGCACACGCACATGGCCAAAGGCACCCTCGACCGTGCGCTTGATATCGCCCGCCAGTTCGCTGACGGTCAGTTCTGGTGTATTGCCTCCAGACATCTCATCTTCAAAAAGTTCCATCTCCGCCTCGCTTGCCCTTCGTGTGCAGGGACCTTAGAACGCGCGCAGCACTAGGCCAAGCAGGAGCGCCCCGCAATGAATATTTTGATCCTTGGCGGCGGCGGCCGCGAACACAGTCTGGCATGGGCCACCCTGCAAAATCCCAAATGTGACAGACTGTTCGTCGCCCCCGGCAATGCCGGAATTGCACAAATCGCAACCTGTATCTCTCTTGATATAGAAGACGGCTCGGCGGTGGTTCAATTCGCACTGGCCGAAACGATTGATCTGGTGATTATCGGACCAGAGGCGCCTCTGGCTGCAGGCGTCGCTGACGACCTGCGCGCGGCAGGTATCACGGTCTTTGGCCCGTCGGCCGCGGCCACACGGCTTGAATCCTCAAAACGGTTTACCAAAGAAATATGTGCAGCCGCCGATGCGCCGACTGCCGGATATGCTGCCTTTACCGATGCAGATGCGGCCAAGGCTCATATCCGCGCACACGGCGCCCCCATCGTTGTCAAAGCCGACGGATTGGCTGCGGGCAAAGGCGTCGTGGTGGCCCCTGATGAGGAAACCGCCTGCGCCGCAGTGGACGACATGCTGGGAGGGGCGTTTGGACAAGCCGGGGCAGAGGTCGTCATCGAGGAATTCATGACCGGGGAAGAAGCGTCGTTTTTCGTACTCTGTGACGGTCAGGATGTTCTGGCCATAGGAACCGCGCAAGATCACAAATGCGTCGGCGAAGGCGACACAGGTCCGAATACAGGTGGCATGGGGGCATACTCCCCTGCCCCCATTCTGACGGATGCGATTGCAAACCGCGCTCTTGAAGACATCATAAAACCGACAGTGGCAGAGATGGCCCGACGCGGCACGCCTTACCAAGGTGTGCTTTATGCCGGTTTGATGATCAAAAACGGCGCCGCCCGATTGGTTGAATACAACGTCCGATTTGGTGATCCGGAATGCCAGGTTTTGATGCTGCGTCTGGGCGGTCAGGCATTGGATTTGATCCAAGCCTGTGCCGAGGGCCGTCTGAGCGATGCCAAGGTAAATTGGGCAGACGATCATGCCATGACAGTTGTTCTGGCTGCCAAAGGATATCCCGGAGGATATGAAAAGGGCACCAAGATCAGCGGCCTGGAGGCGCAAAGTGATACCAGCCGACGGGTTATGTTCCATGCCGGCACCAGCCGGATAAACGGGGATTTATGCGCAAGTGGAGGACGCGTTCTGAATGCAACAGCCCGCGCTGAAACGCTGCGCGATGCGCGCGACATGGCTTATGATTTGGCCAACACGGTGGACTGGCCCGACGGCTTTTTTCGTCGCGATATCGGATGGCGCGCGCTCTGACCGGAAGGCAAGCAACAAAGCGCCGCGCTGGACCACCTCACAAACAGTCCCTCTATAAACAAGGTGGTGATCTTGACGGATGTTTACCGTGAAGCGCAGCGCTGTGCGCTTGGGCTTAGCCTTCGCATCGAAGCGCGGAGGTCATGCTGGCAGGTCCGAGCCATGGTCCAAGCACGCGGGTATCAAGCCGGTTGTTGACGAGTCTGAGGGCCACAATGTCCCGCCAATCGCCAGTGGCAAGGACCATTTCCGGCCCCCTATCGCACGATCGCAACCCACCTATGATAAAGGCCCATCCGATACGGTGATTGGTCAAACCAAGAGCATGGGTCACCTCGCGCAAGTGTCCGTCTCTATATCGCCAAACACGCAGAATTTGGGCCAGATGCGGACGATCGATGTAGGCCAGTTCGACAGCGCCATCCCCATCGAGATCCGCAAGTGCCACAGGCGCCAGCCAACGAAATTTCCGCCCGATGTAGGGCGTCGCAGTGATCAGACCGTGACGCCCGTAAACAGATAGCCGCGCCCCCTGCTCTAGGTGGCTTTCAACAACCACGACCTCGTTTTGTCCATCACCCGTCACATCGACCAGACGCGGGGCAAGATCTTCGAACACCCGATCTTGTGGCAGGCGCAAGGACACGTTGGTACCGTCCGTCACCCACAGATGTAGAACGCCCCATTCGGGCGTCTCACCCAGCACCCCGTGACCGTAGCGATTGGTTGCCTCACGAAACTCAGCACGGACCACATCCGCGATGGCGATGCTGCCCCCTGCAACAGTCAACAAAGCACAGATCAAGATGTTGCGTGCAGAACGCCACCACGGGCGCAACCGTGCACGCACCATCCTGATCATCAGGATCAAAGTTGTTTTTCTGGCATGACAACAACCAAACCGTCCATGGAGTCGTCGACACGCAACTGACAGGTCAGACGCGATCTTTCCGGATTCGGTTCAAAGGCAAAGTCCAGCATATCCTCTTCCATGCCGTCTTTTGCGGGCAATTTGTCTACCCAATCCGGATGTACATAGACATGACAGGTCGAGCACGCACAGGCACCACCGCAGTCCCCGTCGATCCCCGGAATATTGTTGTCACGCGCACCTTCCATGACCGACGCGCCATTGGCGACTTCGACGGTATGTTCTGTTCCATTGTGCTCGATATAGGTGATGTTTGGCATCTTTTAACCCTTTGGCCTGGCATGTTCTGGACGGAACGTAGTGCGACGCAGGACCATCCGCCAGCCCCTTTGCGTCAGATATAAATCAAACTATACTTACAACGATGACAACACATGTTTCCTGGCCACGTCCACCAGCAGCTTTGACCGCAACAAGGCTGTCCGAACCGCCCCAAGGTGCCCGCATCACTGTGGCGGGACTGGTTATTTTACGACAACGTCCCGGCACGGCCAAAGGCGTTATTTTTTTGACACTTGAGGATGAAACCGGCGTCGTAAACGTGATTGTTTGGCGCGCCCTATATGAGAAATTTCGAAGGGCCGTGATTTCGGGACGCATGCTCCGTGTGACTGGTCGGTTACAGCGTGAAAATGGTGTAACGCATGTCCTGGCCGAAACCATCGAAGATATCTCGTTCATGTTAGACCATCTTCTTTCGCTACCCGAGAATAAATAAAAAGGGGCGGTTCAGTGAAACGCCCCTTTCAAGTGTCTTTTTGCGATAGCCTAGTCGGCTATTCCAAGCGCGACAAAGCGTGGGTTTCCATCACGACGCACCAGCAGCAGGATTGATTTACGGCCAGCGTCCCGTGCTTCTGCGACGCGATCCTGCAAGTCCTGCACCGATGCGACAGCGATCTGGCCTGCCTCGGTGATCACGTCCCCGACCTGAAGCCCTTTTTCAAAGGCCTGACTGGATTCGTCGATTTCAGAGATATAAAGCCCGACGATGCCAGCAGGTAATCCGGCTTGTTCACGCAGATCCTCGTCGACCAACTGCAAGGTCATACCCAAAAGGTCGAGGACTTCTGGTTCAGGTGCCGGCACGGGAACGACCGCAGGGACTGCTCCTTCAGCGCTTTCACGCCGTCCAAGTGTCACTGCGATGACCAACTCTGTTCCCGCGCGGTTTACAACAACATCCACCGACTTGCCGACGGCCGTCGCACCGACCTGCCGCACCAATGCGCCAGTATCATCCACTGCGACCCCATCGAACGTCATGATGACGTCTCCGGCTTCCAAGCCAGCCTCAAGCGCAGGACCGGGCGGTACGTCCGAAACCAAAGCGCCAGCCGCATCCGCAAGGCCAAGCGCCTCTGCCACATCAGGTGTCACATCCTGGATACGAACACCCAACCAGCCGCGACGCGTTTCTCCGAACTCCTGAAGCTGATCGACAACCCCTGTCACAACGTTTGACGCCATTGAAAAGCCAATTCCGATTGATCCTCCGTTAGGGGACAAAATGGCGGTATTCACACCGATGACTTCGCCGTCCATATTGAAAAGAGGCCCGCCAGAGTTGCCGCGGTTGATCGCGGCATCTGTCTGGATGTAATCGTCATAGCTGCCGGATAATTCACGGTTGCGCGCAGAAATGATCCCGGCCGAAACCGAGAACCCCTGCCCTAGCGGGTTGCCCATAGCCATGACCCAATCACCGACGCGGGCGACATCGCTGTCACCAAATGATACAAACGGCAGCTCCTCGTCGGCTGAGACCTTGAGCAGTGCTATGTCCGTGTTCGGGTCGGTTCCAATCAAGGACGCAGGCAATTCGGCGCCTGAGAAAAATTCAATTAAGATCTCATCGGCGCCTTCAATGACGTGGTTGTTCGTCACGATGTAGCCGTCAGACGAAATCACAAACCCCGACCCCAGTGCCGATGACTGGCGCGGGCGTCCATCGCGATTGCCACGGTCCTGAAATTCACGAAAAAAGTCCTCGAACGGTGACCCCTCGGGCACAATGCCCTGAGGACCGGCGCGTCCTGCGACCATGGTGGTGGTGGTGATATTGACGACAGACGGGCTGATCTGTTCGGCCAAATCGGCAAAGCTTTCCGGCGCACCTCTTGCTTGGGCCATGATTGACTGCGACACAATCAAAGCCATGGACAATGCTGTCAACCAAAACAGACGTAACGGGTCCGCGCCTGCACGTACGGCGGTCAGAGCGTAATGTTTCAAGACGATCTCCTCTTCAGGTCCCAAATGACCCAAACCATAGATGGGTCATCTTGTTGCTGAGTCAAAGATAGGATTCAACTGGCCGTGCAAAAGTTAACTCAAGAATTTGTGAGCACAATTTGTTCACAAACTTTTTGTTCAGCTTTGAAATCCGATTTTGTCTGTTGCGATGAACCGTCCGCCACCAACTTTTACCACTTTGCCATCACGCAAAAGGCCAGCAAAGATCCGCAAGCGATCCTCTCTGGGGGTGTCATGGGTTTCTGCTTCGCGCATCTTGTTCATCAATTGCGGACGCGAGAACTGATCACGGTGTTCTACGAAGGTCATGTAGGCCGCCGCCGCCTCCATAAGCTGATCCAGCGACTCTGCACCGCTGACAGCTGCATATGTTGCAAATCCGCCTGCTGCGGCTTCATCTGCCCTGTGCTGGAATCTTGCAGATGCTGTTGATGCCATGGCCCGACGCATCCGGACCAGCGCCTTAGGGGGGGGAGGCAGGTCTTGGATATCGAGCGTATCACCCTGATCCACGCGTTGTTCCGCCACAAGCTTCAGGGGCGTGATCCGCGTTTTTGTTCCTGATTGCGGCATCGGGGCCGGACCCGGATCTTGCGCAGGCAAACCCAGAGCCATAACACGACCAGTGCCGGTCATCTGGTGCGGGCGCACAGCGTCTTCAAGGTCCTCACGATAGGCTTCCTCGCGTTCCTGTTCACCCTCACCCTGTCCCAAAAAGCGATCTGCGCGCGTGGCAGCAACGGCCGCACGTAGATGGGCAATGGCGCTACGTCTGCGGCTGCCTTCAGGTTTGTCCATTTCAAGATTGGTGTGTTCCAATATTCGTGACACCGAGGTGTCTTCCAATGTCGCGGAATCGGCATGTGGCATCCGATCGTCCCGAGCATCCGCAGGCGTGTTCCCAGAGGTCATGGTTTTCGGTGAAACATCAGAAGCGGTTGGTGCCGCAGCAGCAGCAACATTCTCGTCAGGCTGCTCAATAAACGCTGCCAAAGACGGCTCTTGAGGAATTTCAGATGCCGTTGAAGGCTCTTCTTGGGTGTTGAACGCAGGCTCGTTTCGCAAACGCTCTTGCTTTGCGCGCTCTTCTACGATCTCGGTTTCGATCTTAGCAAGTTCACGGGCGAGTTCTTCTTTCGCATCCAGTAAAATCTGTTCCGACGGATCCTCTACAAACGGATCTTGAAAGCCTGCTGATTGGCTTTGCGGCGCAGGAGCCGGTTGAGGCAGACGATTTTCCAAGATGGGCGACACTGGTACAGCATAGTCGGACTGTGCGTCGTCTGATGCTGTCGCCACCTGAAGATCGTCCGGATCCATTACTTCAGGCGTGCTGGACCCTTCCTTGATCTGTTCACGAGTGTTGTCGGCATCGGGGGCTCTACCGCCCTCGTCCTGAGAAGCGTCACCTGATTTTGGGTTGCTCAAGCCATCCAAGAATTCTGGCGACATCTTGTCTTTGTGTGTCCCGAACCCGGGATCGCGTTGGGCAATTTCCTCCAAGAGCAGCGCCACAGCCCGCATTGTATCGAACGGCTCGTCAAATCCTTCAAGGCTACAGGAAAAAAGCCCGTATGTGACCTTAAGCACTTTTTTATCTGCACCCATTTTCAAACCCCTTCTGAAGCCTTGCATCAGCATAATTGATCGGACTACCAACGCTGCGTCCTGCGAATCTACACCGTCAAGCGTAGCATTTTGGGGCCTCAATGTGATAAGTTTTAGACAGAATTGTTTAAAGGCAGAAAACAGATGATTGTCGACAGCCTCGAACCGGTGCTCTTGATTGGCGCGGGCGGCATCACTCCTCGCGATTTAAATGAGGCCTCGGCGTTCTGTACAACTGTCGTCGCTGCGGATGGTGGTGCGAATTCCGCACTCGCGCATGGCATCGTTCCAGATGTTGTCATCGGCGATATGGACTCTGTCTCTGACGCAACCCGATCAGCAGTGTCCGCAGACGTCTTCCATCATATTCGCGAACAAGACAGCACGGATTTTGACAAAGCATTGCGCAACATAACAGCCCCCTTGGTCGTGGGTCTTGGATTTCTGGGAAAGCGTCTGGATCACGAAATGGCGGCATTGTCTGTTTTGGCAAAAATGGCCAGCACACCGTGCATTTTAATCGGGCAGGAAGACATTGTCTTGGCCTGCCCGCGTGAAATCACGCTTGAGCTGCCCGTGGGAACCCGGCTGTCCCTGTTTCCCATGGCCTCTGTGTGCGGCACAAGTAAAGGGTTACGGTGGCCGATAGACGGGCTCTCATTTTCGCCATCAGGTGTGATTGGCACATCAAACGAAACCGTAAAAGAGCGCGTAGAATTACAGTTCCACCAGCCCGGCATGCTTTTAATTCTGCCAAAGGCACAGCTTACTCAGCTGGTGTCTGGATGGCTCTGATACGCCTTAGTTTTTCTTCACGGACAAGAATATAGAGCCCCGCAATGATAGTCATTGCGATCCCGAGCAACGCCGTATCATTGGGAAAGTCGCCAAACAACAAAAAACCAAACGCCGTGGCGAAGGGAATTTCCAGATATTGCATGGGGGCCAGAGTTGCGGAAGGCGCATAGCGCAAGGACCAGGTCATCAACAAATGTGCCACAGTGCCAAAAACGCCCAGCAATAGAAGCAGTCCCCAGGACGGCGTGGCCAGATCACGCCAACCCAGCTCAACACCTAACACAGCGTCGTGAAAGCTTCCAAAGATCACAATCGGCACCAAAAGGAACACCGCGATCATTCCACTTACCGCCTGCATAGAGATCGGATCGACATCCTTGGCAATCTGCCGCGTGATCAACATGAAACAAGCAAAGTTGATCGCAACCCCAACCGGAAGTAAGGCCCAGTATCCAACATCGTCAAACGCTGGCTGGATGACAAGAAGAGTACCGGCAAATCCCACCACAGACGCGAGCACCCGACGCAGGCCCACCTCTTCTTTTAAAAACAGTTTTCCGAGAAAGAGCATAATGAATGGCATGACGAATGCGATGGCGACGGCGTCGGCCAATTCAAGATGTGCGAGCGCTGACACCATCATGCCAATTCCCAATACATGCAGGACGGTACGCACAACGATCAGATGCCAGCTGCGACCGGGCATACGCCACGCACTTCCCGTCGCCCAGATAAATGGCGCTAGTAGAACGACCTGCACGGCAAATCGTACCAGTACAAGTTGAACAATTCCGATTGAGCCAGAAAGCATTTTTGCAACCGCATCCCCCATAGGGGCAACGATGCAAAAACCCAGCATCAACGCAATTCCAAGGAGTGGATTATCTCGCATATGAGGACCGTATGTTCAAAAGACATTCAAATCAATAATGAGACTTTGCAACTTTAGATTTTATTTTGCACCAGTCTTTCACGATAAAGAACAAATATTCCTGAACCGACAATCAAACTGATGCCAATCCACGTCATGCCATCCGGAAAATCGCCAAAAGCAAAATAGCCGATAACCGTCGCTCCTAAAATTTCCAAATATTGCAGGGGCGCAACCACGGCTGCCGGGGCATATCGCAAGCTGAAGCTCAGAAACAGATGAGAAACCGTAGCGATCAAACCGACCCCAGCCAGTGTCCAGACCGCGATCCCGGTTGGCCAGACCGGATCAAAGAGCGTAAACCCGCTACCATCCATCACAACCAGTGCGGGTATCACCAAAACGGCGGCAGCAATTGCAGTTTGGGCCTGTAACGTAACGGGATGCAGCCGCTGTGCCATCGCGCGTGTGAGCAGCAAATAGGTGGAAAACAAGGCCGCAGTTCCTAACGGGAACACGGCTACCCAACCCAAATCTGCAAAATTCGGTCGTACGACAATAATTGCTCCCAAAAATCCAATCAGACAGGCAAGTACCCGCCGCGGTCCGACGGGCTCTTTCAAAAATATCGCGCTGGCAAGGGTGACCATCAGCGGCGCGACGAAAAAAATCGAAATTGCCAGTGCAATGGACATCTGACGAACAGCGGCAAAGAATAAGGCCGTGGCCAGCAGCAAGGCCCCAGCCCGTACCAGATGCAGCCAGACCGAACGCCAGACCGGCCATACCCAAGTGCCAAATAGACAGGCAATTGGGATCAGGATCAAAGACTGGATACCAAAACGCGCGGCAAGGATCTGAGATACTGTAATTTCAGCAGGGGTAGCAATGTCAATCGCGTCCATCCCCGGAGCAACCAAAGCAAAGGCGATCATAAATAAGATACCCAAAAGGGGACGATCGAGACCCATGTTCAATAAACTCACAATAAAATCTCGGTCACAATGCGTGCAAACAGTCATCACCGTCAATCTGAGACAAACAATGTTACACTATTTGTCATGCACAGACGCGCAGGTCCTATCGAAATACCAACTTTTCAGACCAATCGCGAGATGTCTTTCGCAGCGCGCACAAAATCGCGGAACAAAGGATGGGGATCAAATGGTTTGGACTTTAGCTCGGGATGAAACTGAACACCGATAAACCACGGGTGATCAGGCCATTCCACGATTTCCGGCAAACGTCCGTCGGGCGACATTCCCGAAAATACGAGGCCCGCTGCCTCAAGAGCCGACCGATAGCTTATGTCAACCTCATAGCGATGACGGTGGCGTTCGTCGATACTGTGGGTCCCGTACACCTCGGCCACCCTGCTGCCCTCGGTCAATACGGCATCATAAGCCCCAAGCCGCATGGTCCCGCCTTTATCATCATCTGGTCTGCGATTAACTTTTTTATTTCCCTGCACCCACTCCTTGAGATGGTAAACCACAGGTTCAAAACGTTTTTGGCCGGCTTCATGATCGAACTCTTCAGAACCGGCATCTGGCAACCCGGCGACATTCCTTGCTGCTTCGATAACGGCCATCTGCATACCCAAACAAATCCCCAGATACGGTACCTTGTTTTCTCGGGCGAATTCCGCGGCGCGTATCTTGCCGGCTGTGCCGCGTTCACCGAACCCACCGGGCACCAGAATTGCATGGAATCCCTGTAAATGAATTTTCGGGTCCTCGCTTTCGAAGATCTCGGCATCAACCCATTCGATCCTGACCTTTACCCGATTTGCCAGCCCTCCGTGGGTTAACGCCTCTGCAATGGATTTGTAAGCATCCTCCAGCTGGGTATACTTTCCGACAATTGCAACTTTGACTTCGCCTTCCGGGTTCGCGATGCGATCAGCAACATCGTTCCACCGCGACAGATTTGGACGTGGTGCTGGCGCAATTTGAAAGGCTTCAAGCACAGCCCGATCCAGACCTTCATGATGATATGCCAGTGGTGCTTCGTAGATCGATGCCAAATCCGGGGCCGCTATCACTGCATCTGGACGAACATTGCAAAACAACGCAAGCTTTTCGCGTTCTTTGGCCGGGATACCGCTTTCTGACCGGCACACAAGAATATCAGGCTGCAGACCGATGGAACGCAACTCTTTGACAGAGTGCTGTGTGGGCTTGGTTTTCAACTCTCCGCTTGCATTGATAAAGGGCAACAACGTCAAGTGCATAAACAAACATTGGCCACGCGGTTTATCTTGGCTGAATTGACGGATCGCTTCAAAGAAGGGCAGCCCTTCGATATCCCCAACAGTGCCCCCGATTTCACAAAGCATGAAATCGACCTCGTCCTCACCAATAGAGATGAAGTCTTTGATTTCATTCGTCACATGCGGAATTACCTGGATTGTCTTGCCCAAGTAATCTCCGCGGCGTTCCTTTTCCAAAACATTCATGTAGATGCGGCCGGAACTGATGCTGTCGCTTTGCCGCGCAGGGACGCCCGTAAACCGCTCGTAGTGACCCAGGTCCAGATCAGTTTCGGCCCCGTCGTCAGTCACAAAAACCTCTCCATGTTCGAACGGTGACATAGTGCCAGGATCAACATTCAGGTAAGGATCAAGCTTCCGAAGGCGCACAGTGTACCCACGCGCCTGCAATAAAGCGCCTAGCGCAGCCGAGGCCAGGCCCTTTCCAAGCGAAGAGACCACACCGCCGGTGATAAAAACAAAACGCGCCATTAAGGTTAACCCCGTGAATTCCTGCCGAATTTGTACCATGAAACGCATGTTTTGTTTCAAGTACCACGGGACTTGGCACATATAGGATTCGGGCGTCTGTGTCCACCCGATCCAATATTTTACCCGCTAGATGATGTTACCAATCCCCACTGGCCCGCAAGGTTTTGCGTCAGTTACCGCGGGGTACCAGAGGCAGGGATTCGTCGGTCTCTTGTGTGGGTGGCGGCAACAAAGACCCAAGCCCTGCATCGCCGCCGCCGTCTTCTTCTTCGACCGGAGCCGCGGTACCGCCCGTCAAACGATCAACCACCGATAAACCACCTGCGTTCTGTGCCGCCAGAATCGTCAGTGTCAACGACGTGCATATAAATGCGATTGCCAATCCCCATGTGATGCGCGCCAACGGGTTGGCTGCTGCACGGCCCGAAAGACCGCCACCGCCGCCGCCGATACCAAGCCCACCGCCCTCTGATCGCTGCATCAAAACGATACCAATCAGCGCAAGTGCCAAGAGAAGATGAACGATAAGAATGACGTTTTCCATGATACGGCCTTCGGGCTTTGTTTGGCGCTATGTATGTGACTGAGCGCGCGGGTGCAAGCCACGCATGCAGCCAAATCGTTTATAGCGGCTTCGACCAATCCAAGTCGGGATGCCGAAGCCGCGCTTCGGCTTCAATTTCGGCACGCGCCCGCAACAACGCCAGACGCCTTTTGCGCCGATAGCCGGACCAGCGTCCAAAGCCGATCACGGCTGACGCACTGATAAGTCCCAAAATCTGTTCATGTTTCGGATTATCCAGCCCCAACAAACCATAAACGTGCACAACCGCGAATGTTGTCCCCAAAACAAGTGCGGTCACAAAACTGATCCGCACCCCAAGTCCGCGTATGGCTCCGAAAATCTGCCACAGAAAAAATACGGCCAGTCCGATTCCGACACCAATCACCAGCTCGGGCTGAACCGTGCGCGCAGACCACGCCCAGGTCTGATAGTCCCAGCCCCAAGGATTGATCAACGCCGCCAAAGCCGTAAACGCTTGTATCCATCGCCATAAAAATGCCATGAAATAGGTCATGGCAGCCAAAAAACGCCATGCCAAGCACCATTCTTGGACTTTCATGTCATTTTCGCTGTTTTCGACATCGAAAGGCCCCGTTATAGCTGCAGCGGTTTGATACATGCAGGGAACGGGATCGCGATGGCGAACGTGGTGGTGGTCGGCGCACAGTGGGGCGACGAAGGCAAAGGCAAGATCGTAGATTGGCTAAGTGAGCGCGCGGATGTGATCGCGCGGTTTCAGGGCGGTCACAATGCAGGCCATACTCTGGTCGTGGATGGCGAGGTCTACAAGCTGCACGCTTTGCCTTCGGGAGTCGTTCGCGGCGGCAAGTTAAGCATCATCGGCAACGGCGTCGTCCTAGATCCTTGGCATCTGATACGCGAAATCGAGACCATCCGCACCCAAGGTGTCGAGATCTCGCCCGAGACGCTTATGATCGCTGAAAACACCCCGTTGATTTTGCCCTTTCACGGCGAGCTGGACCGCGCACGCGAGAATCAAAACGCCGTGGCAAAAATTGGCACCACTGGGCGCGGAATAGGGCCCGCATATGAGGACAAGGTTGGTCGCAGGGTCATCCGTGTGGCGGATCTGGCGGATCCTTCGACCCTGGCGTTGCGCGTGGATCGGGCATTGGTGCACCATAATGCATTGCGCTCCGGCCTTGGCATGGACCCGATCGACAGAGATGCCCTGATCAAGACATTGACCGAGATCGCCCCACAGATCCTGCCGTTTGCCGGACCCGTTTGGAAAGTCCTGCACGAACAGCGCAAAGCAGGCAAACGGATCCTGTTTGAAGGTGCGCAGGGTGCCCTGCTTGATATCGACTTTGGGACCTACCCCTTTGTGACCTCGTCAAACGTGATTGCGGGTCAGGCCGCCACGGGAACAGGTGTTGGTCCATCTGCAATCAACTTTGTCCTCGGAATTGTAAAAGCTTACACAACCCGCGTTGGTGAGGGTCCTTTTCCGACAGAGCTGGACGATGCGGACGGTCAGCGTCTGGGGGAAAGAGGCCATGAGTTTGGCACCACAACAGGGCGCAAACGACGCTGTGGCTGGTTTGATGCGTGCCTTGTCCGACAGACCTGCGCCACCTCGGGCGTGCATGGTATATCATTGACCAAACTTGATGTATTGGACGGTTTTGACACGCTGCGTATATGCGTCGGCTACGATCTCGATGGCACACGACTGGACTACCTTCCCATGGCCGCAGATCAGCAAGCCCGTTGCACGCCCATATACGAGGACATGCCCGGGTGGAGCCAATCGACCGAAGGTGCCCGCACATGGGCCGAGCTGCCAGCCAACGCCATTAAATATGTGCGTCGCGTGGAAGAGTTGATAGACTGCCCCGTCGCGCTATTGTCTACCTCTCCCGAGCGTGACGACACTATCCTCGTGCGCGACCCTTTTGCGGACTGAAAAAATGTCTTTGAGTTATGCCGCCCGTCGCAGATGGGCATTGGTTGTGTTATTGGTCGGGCTTCCGATTTATATCGCCGCGGCGCTGTTCACAGTCAGCCTGTTTGACCGCCCATCAATTCTGGTGGAATTGCTGGTCTATATCGTACTGGGCATTGTCTGGGCTGCACCATTCAAGATGTTGTTCCGCGGCGTCGGGCAGGACGACCCGAATGCGCCAAACCAAAACGATTGAATTGAATAAAACGACAACCATCCAGCTTGTGTGACACAGCGCAAAAAACCAAGGTCTTTATACAAAGAAAGAAGAGCGACACTGTCGCTCTTCTAACTTGTGTTTTCGTGAGTGGAAAAGTGGAATTCTAAACGAATTCAAAATCATAAGATGATGTAAATCGACTGTTACCCCCACCGAAGTGGACATCGTCGATCTTGTAATCAAAACCGTCAATCCCGTCGAATTTCGCGTAGTCAGCGGACCCTTCGCGCACTTCTACAAGACGGTGTTGCCCGACAATCCCATGAGAGCCTTGCGTTATGTTCACATCATATCCAAGCTTCACGAAAGCTTGAATATCGGCCAGATCCCACACGTTTTCTCGGCTCGAATAAGCCGTGTTGTCGCGTTGGGCTGTGGATTCGCCATCGAACATATCGAACAGGATCGACATGGCAGATAGCTGCGCGGTCAATTCCATATATTCGTCGGCAAACCTATCAGAAGCCGCGGTCAAAGCGTCAAGCCCCCCTTGTATCATATTGATATCGGACTGATCCTTTTCCCACTTGGCGCGTTGAAGATGCAGAGAGAGAGTGCCTTTCATCTCATTGATAAGATTGCCCATGCCTTGCACCAATTCATCGCTGAGCGTGGCACCATCGGGCAGCTGGTTCGAACTGTCTTTATTTAGCGTGGAGTCGATGTGTAGAAGCCCCCCAGATATGTCGCCCACCGCACCTTTGGCGAGCTTTTGCCAGCTGTCGGCATCCGCCAAATGGATCGCAACATTAATATACTGAAATATCCGTCCAGCTAGGCCCACATTATTTTCAGACGGGCTGATAAAATCTGCACCGGCTGCCGACACCCACATTTCCTCGGCGACATCGTCCAAAGTTCCAAAGCCATCCTGTGTGAAAAAGCTTTCAAGATATCCCGCAATCTGATACGCGGCGTCAGCGATTTCGGCGGCACTGATATCATCCGCGGCGGCAGTACCTACATTAAAATACGTATTTCCTTTGGTTCCGTCGACCATACCCTGAAGAGTCGCGACAGTTTGACCAAATTCAGCTTCGATAGAATTCCAAAGCG
>JAYQEA010000042.1:12085-12782 GCA_038138625.1 Roseivivax sp. | reverse complement strand
TTATCCTCGAACATAGTGAGCCCTGAAACGCCCCACCTCTCTTGATACGAGTTAAAAATGCGCGAATTAATGAAGTCTAAATCCAGATCCGCTGACTGACTGAATTTTTCCTTGTCGATCGTGACCGTAACAAGATGCTCGCCATCAGAAGTTCCTGCCCAAAGCTGGTCTGCATCTGTATTGCGCGATTGAATCTGAACGCTATAGCCCGTGGTGGTGTTGTTGTAGGAGGTTACTCCCTGCCCGTAACCATGATCTGCATTCAGAATATCAACGCCCACCATATCGTTGTTTATCTGAAGCCAGAATCCTTCCATTCCGTTGGAATCGAATTCGCGCAATTTGAACTGAAGCACCACGTCATTTTGTGGCATGGAAAACGGTGAATTGGTGTAGGTGTCTTTCGAAACGTTCCAGCTGGCTTCGTTTCTGCTTAACCCAAACGGAAAAAGACGCATATTCACCTGGTGATTCAAAAGAATCATGTCATCGGACACACCATGATAGGTGTTGGCACCATAAGCTCCATTAAGAATATCCGCTATCGCCTGAGAGTGATCGACGGTCATATGTTGTCCCGTATGAAAGCCATTTCCGTTTGCTCCGGGATCGGTTGACAAGCCGGATCTTGCGCCTGGCTGACTGTTGATCATTATTGCCCTGGTTGTATTTCTCCTCTTCTGTTTGGTTCAGGTTG
>JAYQEA010000042.1:9175-12075 GCA_038138625.1 Roseivivax sp. | reverse complement strand
AGTAGACTTGATTCAAGCTATTGTTTTTATGTTATTATTTATTTTTTTCGTATATGTGTTTGAATATATTGATCACTATATCATTATATTAATCTAATTTTTTTAAGTTATTTTGTGTTAATTTTCTTAGTTCAACTCCAAACCATAATCAGGCATTGCAATTTAAGGGAGAATCCTTTGCGGCTTCAAAGTTGGAAATTTTAAATTTTCCAAACCGACCTGCGGGGGCGAATTGAATGACGGGAATCTGGTTCTTTCGAGCGTTTGACTATGACCCGAGATATCCACATGTGTACAAATGAGAGGGATTGTCTGATAAATTCAGAACGCCGCGCAAAGCTTCTGCAACTGAAGATTTTGAAGTTATGAAGGCACTCACCCATGCAGGTACAACTGACCTTGACCTGGTCGTTTATACGCCGATGCGACATGATCGCAAAAATGCTCAGCGATCCCTCAGACGACCGCTTTGGCGCCCTGAGAAACCGGTCTGATGGCTATCTGTGGCCCGCCCAAACTGACATCGTCTGCCCCTGCCCTGTCTTTTTATGACACGTCTGTCGCGGCGCGGTTTTCAGCGTGCCGGTGACGGACTGGACAAGGAACATTTCGATCCTTGTGGACTGGCGCATGTTGCGTCTTTTCATTCCGATCCACAATCCACGAGATCTAAATCATTTGCGCAACTGTTTTGTAGGTTTGGCAAGAGACAATCCGCTGTCAAAGGTGTCCGATCCTGCAAGGCAGACGTCGCGTATCACTGCCTATGAGACAAAGGATCGGATCAACTGGCCCACTTGTTTAATGTAATATTATAACATAACTTAAGGCTTGCGTGGAATGGCAATCGTTCAGAGGCAAGTGTCATGACAGAATGTTCAGACGACGACAGGGTCCCTGTAACTGTAATCACTGGATTTCTGGGCTCTGGGAAAACCACCCTTCTCAACGCCCTTATCCACGAAGCAAAGCGCGATCGCATTGCTGTGATCATCAATGAATTCGGGGATATAGGACTGGATCACGACCTGATCGAAGACGCGACCGAAGAAACAATCCTGATGCCGTCCGGATGCCTGTGTTGTTCGATCCGCGGGGATCTTGTCGAAACACTGGGTGCGCTTATGGCGAGGCGTAACAGGGCGGATCTGCATTTTGATCGTGTGATCATTGAAACAACCGGAATAGCAGACCCCGCACCAATCCTGCACAGCCTTGTCGTCGATCAGGTTGTTGGACCGTACTACCGTATGGATGGCATTGTCACCCTAGTGGATGCAGCAACGGGACCTTTGATCTTGGATGATCACTACGAAGCGGTTCATCAGGCTGCTGTTGCCGATTTAATCATCGTCACCAAAACCGATCTGGTCAGTCCGGATCAGGTAGCAGGCTTCGAACACCGGCTGGAGATGATCAACAGCACAGCTAAACGCATACATGCGACCCACGGTAGGGTGCCTGCGGGCGCATTGTTCGGACGTTCTGCCATGCGCAAGCAAGTGACATCGCAGGGTCTTGATGACTGGTTGGGACATTCCAGAACCAAGGCTGCCCGTTCAACTGTCACCGCACAGCTTGAACAAGGCGCGGACACGGCACACCCGGAACCACAACCTCATGCGCATCATAACCACAGCATCGTCTCGGCCTCAATCGAGCTGCCCGACCCTATCTCGGCAGATGCCTTCGACTTTTGGCTTGATAGTTTGATTGCACTCAGAGGGTCCGACATCCTACGTGTCAAAGGCATCGTGTTTCTCGAAGATATGGACTGGCCTTTTGTATTTCATGGCGTCCAACACATCTTTGATGCACCGGTAGCATTGAAATCGTGGGCGGGCAAAGACAGGTCAAGCCGTATTGTGGTGATTGCGCGCGAGATGAGTAAGCGCGATTTGAACGCGAGCCTGCAAATGCTCCACAGGCAGCCACAAGACGAAGATCACCTAACCGATAGCATGATGGCTCCCCCAGCAGCAGCGTCTTTTTGAACCAAGCCGCAGCGTTTCAACTCTATGGGCTGCAGGGTCAAACACTTTCTCCCCCAAGATTTTTGCATAGGTCAGAAGGGGTATCTTTGGCCTGACCGTCTCGTCCTTGGCCCATATTGGCGCTGTGCGTCTGGCTGTTGTCTATAATGTTCTTGCGCGGGTGCTGCGTGAGCTATACCCAATTTACTGACGCACCGAATGTAACGGATGTGGATGTCAAGATCATGGCGGCAGCCTTGAACGCAGAGCAGACCTGCCGCAATACCCCTGTGTGCTTTACCTCTGCCAATCACGACGCTCCTGCTGTCTTGGGCGCGCATTACCAAGCCTCTGACTCCGCGCCGCGCGTGCCACACTCGACCGTCTCCGCATTGCCTTCGACAAGCAATCGGCTACCCAAGCAAGAACTGACGATGTGGCACCAGTTTTTCGAGCTCTGCAAAACGATCTCAATACACCGGCCGCCCTCGCCACCTTGCACGGACTTGCCAAACAGGCGCATGCCGCTGCCGATCATCAGCGCAAGACAGAACAGGCTTCTGTGCCCCGGCAGGCCGGTACAGTTGGCGAAATGCTCAGACAGGATGTACGGAATAGGTGTTAGCTGGCGTGAATGACGCAGCCCGCGTCGACAAGCTGATCCTGGCGCGTGCAAAACCGCGATCAAAGCCATTCGCAGGTGACATCACCAATCCGTACGCGCTGCTGGTCCGAGGGCAAATACCGCCTTCGATACGAAAAATCGGGTATCGGATGCGCAAAGACGCTCTGAAAAGGCACCCGTCCAGATTGCACTTGGCGCAACAAAAGCCAAAATACGAACGGTCACACTCCGTCAATGCGCGACGGATGGAGCGCGGATGTATCCTGTGGCGGACCCGGCAGCCCTGCTTTTGCAAGTAGCAA
>JAYQEA010000042.1:1238-9165 GCA_038138625.1 Roseivivax sp. | reverse complement strand
CCATTTGAGGATCTTTATGATCATCCGATTGACTTGTTTGAAGAGAATGACTGAGCGGTCTTAAAGATGAGATCAGGACCGTTTCCGGAGCCTATCCGTGCAGGAATTATCCCTTATTCTTAGAACTGTCAGCAGACGCGCGACCATCAGCGCCCCCCTTGAACAAATCAAACACAGACTTGGCAAGCA
Source organism: Roseivivax sp. (assembly GCA_038138625.1). Lineage (GTDB taxonomy): Bacteria > Pseudomonadota > Alphaproteobacteria > Rhodobacterales > Rhodobacteraceae > JAQXDR01. The sequence continues at coordinate 8,976 of JAYQEA010000042.1, read as the reverse complement.
TTTCAAATGCCTATGGGTTTTGTTCCGGTGGACAATGGCTGGCTGGCAAGCCCGCCCCCCCCATCCCATTGAAAAGACACCTACCACCCTGAAATACGGCGCGGCCTTTCTGGGCGAGCAATCGATATTTTGGTCGTTATCTTACGACCTTTGGGCTTAGGCCCTCGCACATGTTGTTGCAGACCGCTCCGCTGTCGCGCTAAACGGGCGTATATCTTGTTGAAACTTGTATCCATGAGGAAGACAATTGATCACATCACAAGACTTATTGGCTGCGCGTACACTGTGGGGTGAACGGAAAATTGCCATCTCGAAAGTTTATGAAGAGGACGGCCTAGAGGCTGCACGTAGCGTTGCGATGGCGCATATTGATGCAAACTACGGCTATGGCTTGGGCCCCGTCCTGTTCAAGCCAACGATGGCAAGCGGTGAGCAAACCTTTCGGCCGACCAGAGAAGGTGCCCTGGCTTACTTCTGCGGGCATTCCGACGAATATCCGCTGGACGGAGGCTTTGCCTTACTGGGCTGGCGGGCAATGGATAGCGTGACCTCCGCTGAATTTATAGAGGGTGACGTCGCGATGTGGATGGGGTGGATTATTCTTACCAATAAGGCGGGACACGAGACCAAGGTAGACAAGAGCTTTGGCTATAAAAGGGATTCAAACGGGGTATTGCGCATCGTTCTGCATCACTCTTCTCTTCCTTATACCCCCTGATGTTTCGCACGCGTGCTTTGTGAACACGAAAAAACGGTGATGACGGCTTTTTTAATCCACTGTTGTGCTGGCCGGACTGGACCTTGTCGCACATCAACATCTGATGCCATGTCCAAAATTCTGCGATCAGATGGTGCCGCTTCGATCCAGAAGCGGCACCCGCCACCCCGATGTGACAGATAAAAAGGTACTTTTGCTGCTGCTGAATTGCCATGCCCACGGGTAACTATATGTTGAAACGGCGTCAGGATGCACTGAAGGATAGGTCAGGCACCTGACGCGCGTCATGAAAGACCGCAGCACGATTGTCCAAGTTATATATACTACGCCAACGCTTATAAGGCTTTCGCTCGCACCATCCAAAACGCACCAAATGCACAAGAGGGGTGATAGAGGATCCGGTCTGACAAGTTGCAGAGTGCACATCGCGATCGGGGTCAGACGACTGGTGTGCGCCTGTCGCACTTCAAATACGCAATAAAGTGTCGTTAAAAACAGGTCTGAGCGGGACCACATCTCGACCTTTCCAATCAAAAAGCCATTCATTTTGCATGGCGCCTGATGGTTTGCCCCATATCGAGACTGCAACATCTTGTATGCCGGATCAGACAGGATAACAAACCGAGGCTGTTCCCCATCAAGAACTGCAAAAAGTCACATAGTAATCGAAAACCGCCATACCATCTTCGCACGTGAAGGCGAACGGTTTCATCCAGATTTTTGGGCCTTCTCGCATTTGGGTCTGTCCATAGACGGGTATTACAGAAAAGATGCTTTGAAGCCCGATTCCCCCTAGCTTCATACGGCACGCAACCCGGTTACCCTCTCGCTCTCCAATCGGAGCCTCAGACATTTCAACAACCGTTCAACCAATTGTGGATCTTGATGGTGATCTCATCTGCAGTACAGGCGACCCTATTCTGGCTGCATTTCAAAACGCACCCGCGCAACCGGAATCCCCAAACGAGTTACAATGGCATCATTTATAACGCGACCAGCCGGCCCAAAATAAATGACGTCCTCAAACCCCAGTCTTGTGACCTCATCACCCGATCGAAAATCAGCCAAATAAGACAGTCGAATGTCACGTCCAGTTTCGATCACTTCGGCATGCCCAACAGTATCTTCACGGCGCCCAGTCCAACGCCCCTCGCCCGCGCGGTCAAAAACCCACGTCAGACGGTTCTGCTCACCATCTTCATAAAAAAAATCCTCAACAACTGTCAGTCGATCATTATGAAGACGACCGTTAAGACGGGCAGAAAAGCGGCGTTCAGACCCGGTAAGATCTACACGAAACACTCCTGTTCCAGTGGCGCGCCCCGTAAACGCTGTCTCCAGCGTAATGGGCGCAAGAGACCCCTCGGGCGAGGCAGGCACGCGCGCACATGCAGCCAGACCAAACGTGCCAATAAGTAAGGATCTTCGGGTCAATGACATGGTCTGTCCTGAATAATCATCTACGAGTGCGTCAGTACCTAGATCAAAAGCTGTCATGATCTATAGTTTTTTCCACAAACACAGGGTTTGAGGCTGAATGCTGGCAGTTTTGAAAAAACTTGAAACCACAATCTCTAAGCCCAGATCGTGTCCCATCGTCGGATCACCAATCCGCTATCCAATTCTTGCTCGATGTCGAGATCACCACAAAGCCACGTCATTAACGGGCACGGTAATCCCGTTCGCAGGCTCTTCTGCGCCCCCGGACGGAACACCCGCAAGCCGGGGCCTGACTTTCTCAAACAAAACGCAAGCGAAAATACCATCAATATAGATCACCACCTCGATGACAATTCGCGCTGGTTCCTTGCAAACTCAACTTCTTGAGCAGGCAGAATTCGTCGGTCGGATCAGAAACCGACTTGTTTGCAAATTTATCTGCGCACCACGCGATCTTTTTTGGCAAAATCATGGCATCGAAAAAGACGCACCAAACCAGATATTTAAGATAACTATAAACTATATTCCTCTCATATTATTACACTTTATTCGAAAATAGACGTCTGCAGGACATCTTGGAAAGATTGCTCACAGATCTGCAATGAGCAGACGCCTTGGAATTTCCTCGCTGACCTCAATTCAAACACTTTTAGACAAAATTTCTGACGCCTTTCCCGGCCACAACCATGGAGGTTGCGTTTTCCGCTCAGTATCCGCGACCGCTTATGGGGACGTTCAAGCTACCGGACATTCACTGCACTGCTGTTTTGGCAGTCCCCGTCGCGGTCTCAGTCAGCAGCGTTTGCGAACCCCTTGTTTGGTAAATCCTCCCAGTCCCACTGGGCTGATAAAGGTACGGTTGGAAAGGCAAAACTCACATGGCAGATCCCATTGCAACGGACGATACCGCACGCATCCAGCCCCTGACACCAATGGTCATCGATCCAATCCACGCCAACAGCGGAAATGGGGTCGACAGCGATCCAGACGGCGATCCGATCTCGTTGCTGTCGCTCGAGGACCGGGACAACCCGGGTGTTCCGATCCCGTTCGTTGCGCTTCAGACAGTGGTGTTGATGTCCGGAACCGAAATCACCTTCGGAGCCTTGGCCACGGACCCTTTGACGATCATCCAGCCAAAATATGCGGATGGAACCGAGGTCTTCAATTACACCATCAGTGATGGGACCGGAGCGACCGATACTGGTTCTGTTACATTGCAGACCGATAGCGACGGCGACGGCATAGCCAATGTCGACGATATCGATGACGACAACGATGGTATCACGGATATCAACGAGGCAGGCTTCGATCCAATCCAGCAAATCACGCTGCCCACAGGCACATTGGGTATTGCGGACGATTTCAGCGGTACAAACCTTACCTTTCAGGTCATCAACAGCACGGCCTTCGGACTGGGACAGCTGTTCGCTCTGGATCCCGCGGCCGCCTCATATATCCCGATCGGCACCAACTCCGGCTTTACCTACAATGCCATCGGCTATGACACCGATACAGATTTTATTTTTGGTTTGGCAAGGTCAGCAGGTGTAGATGCGCTTGGGGCTGCAATTGTTCCGACAGACCTGATCAAGATCGATGCTAACGGCGAGACGTTTTTGGTCGGAAAAACCAATGTAAGTTCCGTCGCCGGTGATGTCATGGACGGCCACCTCGTCGTTCAAAGTGGCAATAAAGCCTACAAAATCGATCTGGCCACTGCTGCTGCGACGGAATTAACCGGCGCGATAAGCGCTGCGGTTGACTACAGTCTGATCGGCGGGGTCCTCTACGGCATCAAAGAGTCATTGCTGCAAAAAGTCACTGTCAACTTAGTAGACAACACAGCGTCGGAAACCACAACAGTCATCACCGACCCCAATGGTGGGGCTGTGGCCATCAGCTCTGGCGCTGTCTGGGGGGCAACCAACGCCAATGGCGATCAAGAGCTTTATGCTTTCAATAATGCTACCGGTGAAATCTTTCTGATCAACGATTTTACCACCGCAAATCCGACAGCAACCTACATTGGCACAACCATCTCCTCCGGCAATAATGATGGCGCCCGCAACCTCTTAACAGAATTTGTTCCACCACTGCCCGATATGGATGCAGACGGCGCACCCGACCACATTGATATAGACAAGGACAACGATGGGATCGCCGACAATATCGAGGCGCAATCTACCACGGGCTATATCGCACCCTCGGGAATAGATGCAGACAATGACGGGCTGGATGATGCTTATGATCAGGCAATTGGCGATACAGACCCTGTGGCCAGTGCCGGTCTTGTCCAAGTTGACACAGACGGGGATACAATTGTCGACGCAGTCGACAGCGATAGCGACAATGATGGAACCTTGGATGTTGCGGAACGCGATGATGGTCAGCCCACGGCCCTCGGCGGCTTGGCGGATACAGATGGCGACGGTTTGCTCGACGATTTTGAAGGGGCAGACACAGATGACGGCTATGACGTCAATGATGAAAACATCCTTGGCGATAATGGCGGTCTGGATGGGGATTATACAAATTTCAATTTGGGCGATGCGGATGACGATACGGATGCAGATGAGCCCGTACCAGGACGAACAAGCAATGATGCGGTTGTACTAAACTCAGATTTAGACTGGCGCGACAATACACGCCCCCCCATCGCGACCGATGATGAGGCTCTGATACAGCCAGGTACGGTCGAAGTCCTAGATCTCATTGGTTCAGATAATGGCGACGGTATTGACAGCGACCCTGACGGCGACACGCTAGAGATCGTCGAGATCGAGGATCCTGCCAATCCGGGTGTTGCTATCCCATTTGCGTCCGGTGCGACGGTCACTTTGGCGTCCGGCACAACTCTTACTTTTGGTGCGACCGCTCATGATCCCGTAATCGTGGATCAGCCGCATTATTCAGACGGCACAGAAACCTTTAGCTACACAATTTCTGACGGCAGAGGCGGGCGTGACAGTGCCACCGTAACATTGTTGACGGATACAGATGGGGATGGCGTTGCAAATAGTGACGACCTCGATGACGACAATGACGGGGTGCTTGATACCGAAGAAGGCTACTGCCCGGGCAGCGATGATATTGCGTTCGATCCAACAACCGGTACGCTTACAAATATTGTCGGTGGCGAAACCGCAATATCGTCTGTCACAGACTATGTGCTTGCCTCGGGCGGAGATCCCGAGCCAAGCGGACGAACATATATCAACGGCTATGACAAAGCAGGCGGGTTTGGCGGGTTCGACTATGAATTCGATTCTCCGATCACACAAACCACCGCTGAGCAGGTCATCCTATCCGTCAACTACTACAACGCCGTCGCAGGTGGCATAGATGAGGCTGCCAATGATGGCACTGGGCGGCCAAACCGTCCCGATCTTCTGCCTGCGGGCAATAATACCAGCTATGCTGGCAGCTTTGATGTCACGCTGAAAACAGATCAGGGCAACCTGCCGACAACGGTCACACTCAGTTTGGCCCAGTTGACCGCGCTGCAACAGGGGCACTGGGTTCCACTTGACATTGTAATCGACGTCCCAAGCCCCGGGCCACTCCAGATTATCGGCTTCACTTTTGCACTCGAAGGGATTCTTGCCGGCTTTACGCCGGGCGGGTTCGATCCGGTCAACTCCGAAGTCTTTGCTCTGTCCATTTCCAATATCACCCTGCCGGAAAAATCGATCGATTCAGATGGAGACGGTGCTGCCGATCATCTGGACATCGACAGCGACAACGACGGCGTCACAGACAATGTCGAGGCGCAAAGCACGCCAGGTTATCGCGCAACCTCTGGCATCGATGCCGACAACGACGGGCTGGATGATGCCTATGACGCCAATACCGGAGCAAGCACCGGCAGTCTGGGACTAACACCCGTCGATACCGACAGTGACGGCACAGCAGATCTGCTGGATGATGATAGCGACAATGACGGTGACCCCGACATCGCCGAACGCGGCGATGGGCAGGCAACGACGCCCCCCGGCACACTAGATGATGCCGATGGCGATGGTCTTTTGGATGTGTTCGAGGGCGCGGATCCAAATGATGGCTTTGACGTCAATGACGAAAACATTACAGGTGACAACGGCGGCGCGGACGGGGATTACACCAGTTTTAACCTGGGAGACCAAGACACCGACACCGACGCCGATAATGCATCACCAGGACGCACCAGCAATGATGCAGTCGCCATGCTGTCCGATCTGGATTGGCGCGATGACAAACAGATGTCAGAAGATGTATTTTTCCACGGTGTTCCTTGTGATCCGAATAATCTTCCGGATTTTGAAACCAAGTGGACCGTCTTTAATGGCAGTGAGAAGCTGCGGCTTGAGGTAAAAATCCCGATAGAGGCGATATTTGGCCCTGACTCGCCCTATATTTTCGACAGCGTGGATATCTCTGCCTACGAGACAGTCTTTGCCAACTTGGGTGCAACAGGATTTAGCAAAGAAAAAGTGAAGGTCAAAAACAAGGAAATTACCATCAAGCTTGTGGCCAAGGATATGCCACTGACGCCGGCCGAAATTGCCGCTTTGCCGGACGAGATTGATACACCGATCACCGTGATGGACATCTACGGCAACATCCGCAGCGTAGATGTCTGCGTGGGTGTACATGAAACCAAAATCAACACTCCCGTTGTTTTGGACCTGAACGGAGACGGGGTCATCGGCGTCACCGGACCCTCAACCGCCGAAGTGCGCGTCGACGATACCTTAGGAGATGCCGTCTGGTTCGACATTGACGGTGATACGTCTTTGGATCGCATTGAATGGCTATCCGGTGACGGCGATGGGTTTTTGGTCGACAACCGTGACGGCCGCGCCTCGCACGATATGAATGGCACCCGGCTATTTGGCGACGATGGCGGCACTTATGCCAATGGCTATGACAATTTGGCAACGCTCGACAGCAATGATGATGGCAAGCTAAGCGGCGCGGAACTGGATGGTCTGGCCCTTTGGGTTGACGATGGCGACGCCATTGTTCAGGGCGGCGAAATGCACGCGGTCACAGACCACGGGATTGACTCCATTTTGGTGACTGCAACAACGGTCGTAAACGGTGCCGGTGAAAACCTGATCCGTTCGAGCTTTGACTTTGGCAGCTCGGGTCAGTCAAGCCCTGATACCGATGGCATAGATCTGTTGATCGCACGTGTTGATCTGGGCTCTGACACCTTAGAAACCGGAGACGATTTGATCGTCAATCTGGATGTGGCCAACATCGGTAACGAGCAGGCTTCAAAAGTGAAAAGTCACATCTATTGGAGCGCAACAGACACCTTTGATATCTCCACCGCAGTCAAGCTGGCCAAGGACAGCCATGGCAGGCTTGACGCGGGTGAGTTGGACGGTAACGAGCGGGTCAAAATTAAATATGCCGATCTTGCGCCCTTGGGTGATGGCTACATTTTTGCCAAGATCGATGCGACCGACCAGCACGATGAACTGGACGAAGGCAACAATCTGTCAAAGGCGGTTGCGGTCAATATTCAGAACGGACCTTACCAGTCTGATCTGCGACTTGGCCAATTGCGCGTTCAAGACAGCAGTCTTGAAG
>JAYQEA010000042.1:0-1228 GCA_038138625.1 Roseivivax sp. | reverse complement strand
CAATTCTGGGGATATCAGCGCTCATTCGGTGGAAACGACCCTATATTGGAGCGCGGACAATTCTTTTGACGCCAATATCGATACCATTCTGCAAACCGATGGCCATGGTAAGCTTTCAGCTGGAGAAATCGATCGAAATGAGAGGTTCGTCGTCTCTTATGATGATCTCGAAAATCTTGGAAATGGCTTTCTGTTTGCAAAAATAGACGCAGCTGACGCACATCGCGAAAGCAATGAAAACAATAACGTCACCACCGCAGTTGAACTGGAGCTGGTGGGCAATCCCGTCGATCCCGAGGATGCAGACGTCCGGATGATATCGCTTACCGCGTCACAAAACACCATCGACGAGGGCGGTCGCATCAAGGTTTTTGCAAAGGTTGACAATGACGGCACAACCGAAGCTGAAGAGGTGGAAACCTTTGTGTACTGGAGCGTAGACGATACACTTGACGCATTCGACGATGTCCTCTTGGGCGTCATCGACCACCAGGACCTAAAGGCAGGTGAGGTTGAAATAGACGATTTGCGCTTGTCCCATGCGGATCTGGCGTCTCACGGTCACGGATTTCTGATTGCAAGAGCCATATCAGAGGGAACAGATACCGATCCTAGCAACAATACCTCCGTCGCAGTGCAGATCGATATTTTGTAAATGAGGATAGGTTCGATCAGGAGCATACGAAACGGGAACTTTTCGATGACGTGATTGACGAAGTCGATTGCATTGGCCTGCGTATGTTTCTCGTAGACTGTCAGGGCGCGAACATGTGTAGCGTCATCGATTGCCGTGTATTGAAAACGTCGAACCTTTTATCCCTTTTTGCCTTTGAAAGTCAGGAACTTGACATCCATCTGGATATGATTCCCGGGGACCTGTTTTTGATATCGTTTTGTATGAACCTTCCGCATCCTGGTGCCGCGCAGCAGGCGGTTCAGCCCATGGCGGCGAAGAATACGGGAAACGGTCGCGTCCGACATCTTGATGCCGTAGTAACGCTCCAGATACCAAACGATCCGCATTGGGCCGAGGTGGTATTTGCGGCGAAGGTACAGTCCCTTTTCCTCGCGCTCAGGCGGCGTTCTATTGGCGTACCACTCTGGTCTTGTCCCATTTTAGTTCCAGTCTCTTTCGAGCAATGTTCGCTTTGAAGGAGAGATGGGATGGCAACGAGATACACAGACGAGGTTCGGCGTGATGCAGTGCGTATCGCAACGACCAGTGGCT
>JAYQEA010000041.1:0-29601 GCA_038138625.1 Roseivivax sp. | reverse complement strand
ACTGGATGGGGCTGACATGTCGTCAAAACAATATAAGCGTCGTGAGGCGATTACGGCGCTTGTTCTTGAGCGGGGAGCGGTGAGCGTTGGCTGGTTGGCTGATAGATTTAACGTGTCCATGCAAACCATACGGCGGGATGTAGATGCTTTGTGCGAAGGTGACATGTTGCATCGGGTGCACGGGCGTATCGAGCTAAGCGAAGAATTTTTGAATACACCGTTTGATCAGCGTGTTGATACCAATCTTTTGGGCAAGCGAGCTATTGGGGATGCGGCGGCCAGTCTGATTCCTGACGGGTCCACGTTGTTTATATCCATCGGCTCAACTCCCTTGCAGGTGGCCCAGGCCTTGCGACATCGCAAGGGGCTAACTGTCATTACCAATAATCTGAGTGCGGCAATGGCGCTTAGTGAAGAGGTATCAAACAGGATCATTCTGCCGGGTGGAGAGCTGCGCCTGCCTGACCGTGATATCCTGGGGAACGATGTTTTAGAGTTTTTTGGCAGGTTCCGTGCCGATTTTGCCGTTTTTGGTACTGCTGGAATTGCCGATGATGGTGGCATGCTGGAATTTCATACCACCGAAGTTCAGGCTCGGCAGAAAATTTGTGAAAACGCACAACGCTCCTTGCTGGTGGTAGACGGGTCAAAATTTGGCCGGCAGGCTCCTGCATTTGGCAGTAACATCACCGAAATGGACCAAGTCATAATCGACCGCCGACCAGATGATCGATTTGCGCCATTAATGTCTGAAATCAATGAGCGCCTGCTTGTGGCTGAAGGAAACCCAACATGACACCACCCTCCTTTGTGAAACTTGACGGCGTTGCAAAGCGTTGGAATGGCCAGTTGGGCGTCGAAGGAATCTCGCTCGATATTCCCGAGGGCAGTTTTACGGCTCTTTTGGGTCCCTCTGGATGCGGGAAATCCACGACCCTGCGCCTTTTGGCGGGTTTAGAGCTGCCTGATGAGGGGAAGATATCCATTGATGGTAAGGACGTCACGACCAGTGCTGCATCTGACCGAAATTTATCAATGGTTTTTCAGTCTTATGCGTTGTTCCCGCATTTGTCAGTTGCCGAGAACGTTGTCTTTGGTCTCAAAGTGCGCCGGGTTCCAAAAGCAGAGCGACAGGGCAAGTTGCATCGTGCTTTGGAAATTACAGGCTTGCTGGGGTATGAAGACAGAAAGCCGGGGGCGCTATCTGGCGGGCAACGTCAGCGGGTTGCCTTGGCGCGCGCAATTGTGGCGGGACAAAAGCTGTGTCTTATGGATGAGCCGTTGTCAAACCTTGATGCGAAACTCCGCAACGCTGTGAGAAAAGACATAAAAAAGTTGCAACGCGATTTGGGTATCACTGTGGTCTATGTCACGCATGACCAAACAGAAGCTATGAGCATGGCCGATACAGTGGTTTTGATGAAAGACGGGCATATTCAGCAGATTGGAACGCCAGAGGATCTGTACAGCAGGCCAAGCAATACCTTTGTAGCCGAGTTCGTCGGAGCACCACCTATGGCGCTTATCGAGGCGACCGCCCTTGAGGGAATCGGGGGGGGAGCAACTGTCGGAATTCGCGCGGAAAATATCCAAATCGCGCCAAGAGGGCAGGGGAGGCTGCGGTGCGTGGTTACCGAAAGCGAATTTCTCGGTGCCGAGACCTTGATTGGCTTGGATCATGCCGGAGCATCGGGATTATGCGTGTTGAAGCCTGGCTTGGCTATGGTCTCGGAGGGTTCCGAAATCGACATCGATTTCCAAGACGAAAGCCTGCATATCTTCGATGCAGATGGCCAGCGACTGGCTGGTTGAATGCGACGCAGGCACGTAAACAACGAATACAACCAAGGGAGAGAAACCAATGAAGCTATGTACTAAAACGGGTTTGGGTCTGGCCACCGCCATGGCCGCAGGCCTTGCAGTTCCAGCTATGGCTGAAACCGAATTGACAATGTACTATCCGATCGCGGTTGGCGGTGCATTGACACAGGTCGTCGATGGCATTGTCGCAGATTTTGAGGCTGCAAACCCTGACATCTCGGTCAATGCAATCTACTCGGGCAACTACGATGACACACGCGTACGGGCACTTTCCGCGCTTGCGTCGGGCGAGCCTGCACAGCTGGCAGTAATGTTCTCGATTGATGCGTATGACCTCATCGAGCAAGATTTGGTTCTTCCGTTTGAGGATGTTGCAGCCACGGATGCGGACCAGGAATGGCTGAACAGCTTTTACCCCGCTTTAATGGCAAATGGACGGATAGAAGGCCAAACTTGGGGTATTCCATTCCAACGTTCAACAATTGTTGCTTACTACAACAAAGACCTGTTTCGCGCGGCTGGTCTTGATCCAGAAGCTCCGCCCACCACTTGGGACGAAATGATCGAAATGGGTAAGGCCTTAACTGGTGACGGCACATATGGCCTGATGATCCCCTCTACTGGGTACCCATATTGGATGTTCCAGGCGCTGGCGATTCAGAATGGCAAAGAAGTTATGTCAAACGATGGCCTGACGACATATTTTGACGACCCTACTGTCGTTGAAACATTGGAGTTCTGGAAATCCCTGTCGACCGAGCATGGGATCATGCCAACAGGCACGGTTGAATGGGGCACATTGCGTCAAGCGTTTCTTGAAGGCCAGACAGCAATGATGTGGCACTCAACAGGCAACCTTACGGCCGTAAAGAAAGGCGCAAGCTTTGATTTTGGCGTGGCAGAATTGCCGGCGAACGTGCGTCTTGGTTCACCAACCGGTGGTGGTAACTTCTATCTGTTCAAAGACACAACAGACGAAGAGCGTGCCGCAGCTTTGAAGCTGATAAAGTTCATGACGTCGCCAGAACAGGCAGCGGCATGGTCCATCGGCACAGGCTATATGGGCGTTTCGCCCGCAGCCTATGAGACGGAAGCGTTGAAAAACTATACAGCTGAATTTCCGCCGGCGCTTGTCGCGCGTAATCAGTTGGAAAATGCTGTTGCAGAATTCTCGACCTTCGAGACAGCGCGTGTGCGCAGTGGCCTGAACAATGCGATCCAATCCGCGTTGACCGGAGCACAAGAGCCTGCAGAAGCCTTGGCAGAGGCGCAAGCCGCTGCGGTCCGGCTGCTTAAAGACTACCAATAACACACAGTCTAGGCCGGTGCGTTGAGTGCGCCGGCCTATTTTTCCAAGATCCTGGAGCCGCTTGTATGTCAGCCCATGCCAATCTTGAACGTCGCAGGCAGGCCATCTACGGCTGGCTCTTGTTGTCTCCTGCGGCTGTTTTGCTTACGCTTTTTGCCTTCTACCCCTCCATTGCCACGCTTTGGTCTAGCCTGTTTTCGCGTGGTACGCGCCGCAGACCATCTGAATTTGTCGGTGGGGAAAATTACACGGATCTTTTTGCGGACCCGACCTTCTGGCTCGTGGTTAAAAACAATCTTCTCTATGCGGGTGTAACGATCCCCGTTTCGATTTTTATTGCACTGTCCATGGCGCTTTGGGCGAATTCCAAGATCTCGGCACGCGGCTTTGTAAGAACGGCCTATTTTACACCGACGGTGCTGCCGATGATTGCCGCCGCGAACCTTTGGCTCTTTTTCTATACACCAGGACTTGGTGTTCTGGACCAGATTGGCAGCGTGTTTGGCCTGCCTTCTGTTAATTGGCTCGGCCAGCCCGAAACAGCTTTGTGGGCGATCATAATCGTAACAATCTGGAAGGAAGCCGGCTTTTTCATGATTTTCTACCTTGCTGCCTTGCAAACCATTCCAGAGGATCTGAAAGAAGCCGCCGACATTGAAGGTGCCAGTCGGTGGACCTACACGCGTCGCATCGTGTTGCCCTTGCTGATGCCGACGACGCTTTTCATCGCAGTGAATGCGATTATCAATTCCGTCAAGCTGATCGATCACCTGTTCATACTGACCAAAGGTGGCCCGTCTGACGCATCAAAGCTGATCCTGTATTACATCTGGGAAATGGCGTTTGCCTTCTTTGATGCACCAAGCGCCGCAGCGATGACGATCATGGTCATTGCCGTGCTGGGTGTTGTTGCAGCAGTTCAGTTTTTTTATCTGGACAGAAGGACGCACTATCAATGAAAAGCCTGACCAAATTTATGGACAGTTTTGGCGCAATTTTGTTGGCTATCATTTGGATTGCACCGCTACTGTTCGCGTTCTGGGCAGCGACCCACTCCACATCAGATGCGGTTAATCTCAATTTGTTTTCGGCTTGGACACTCGATAACTTCCGCGTCGCTTGGGCGGGTGCCCCTTGGCTGAAATATTTCCTCAACACGTTTCTGTTGGTAACGGTGATTTTACTGGGACAATTCGTGTTGACCACGTTGGCGGGATTTGCCTTCGCACAGCTTAGATTTCCGGGTAAAGATTACGTCTTTATTTTGGTGCTGATGCAGTTGTTTATCCTACCCGAAGTGCTGATCGTCGAAAACTATGCCATGGTTTCTCGGTTGGGTTTATTTGATACGGTTTTGGGTGTTGGTATGCCATATATGGCCAGTGCATTTGGTATATTTTTGATGCGGCAGGCGTTCAAAGGTGTCCCTATCGAATTGCACGAAGCCGCCCGTATCGAAGGATGCGGTTTGCTCGGCATACTTTGGCGCGTGTACGTTCCTTTGGCGCGCCCGACTTATTTGGCATATGCGCTCGTCTCTGTTTCGACGCATTGGAACAACTTTTTGTGGCCTTTGATTGTTACCAATTCGCCCGAAACACGACCCTTGACCGTTGGCCTGTCAATTTTTGGTGCACCGGAAAATGGTGTTGATATCAGTGTTATATCGGCTGCGACTTTGATGTCTGTTGCACCTTTGCTTATCGCGTTCCTGATTTTCCAACGTCAGTTTGTTCAGGCTTTCCTGCGCGCAGGTATCAAATGACGGCAATTTTACAGATTTCGGACACTCATATCGTTCCGAGCGGTAAACTTGTTTCGGATAGGCTCGATACCGCAATGGCCCTAAGCCAGTTGGTTCAGCGGATCGCGTCGATACGTGATCAAATAGGACCGATAGAGGGTTTGCTTATTTCCGGCGACTTGAGCGACGATGGAAGCGTGGAAAGCTATTCTCACTTCAAATCACTTATCGCACCTCTTGACTTGCCAATCTACGTAATCCCGGGCAATCACGATGAGCGCGAACCGCTGCGTGCGGCGTTTAAGGAAAACATGCCGGGCAGTGGGTTTTTAAATTTTGATCACACAGTTGGGGGAATTCATCTAATCGGACTTGATACTTTGGTTGAAGGTCATGGTTACGGAACTTTATCATCGGACAGTTTGTTGTTCCTGCGCGCGGCTTTGTCCCGAGCTGATGGCGCCCCGGTATTGCTGGCATTACACCATCCGCCTTTTGCCTGTGGTATAGGGTTCATGGATAGTATTGGATTGAGCAATCAAGATGCTTTTCAAGAAATTCTACGCGGATATCCCGGGACTTTACGCATCGTTTGCGGACATGTTCACAATATGATCGTGGGAGATGTGGCGGGGCATATCGCGATAACGTCGCCGTCACCTTGCAGCACATTTGCATATGATTGCCGCGAAGATGCCTCTGTCGGATTTATGACGCAACAAGATGGCTGTCTGCTGCATCGTTGGAGTTCCGGTTTCCAGACAGTTCGTATAGGACCTATTGCAGGATCTGGTCCATTTCCCTTTTGATTTCATTCCTTGATAGTAGGCCCACCTTTGAGCGAACCACACGCCATTCAAATAATAATTCAGATTGCTGGCGCAGCGGCATTGTTGATTTGGGCCGTACGTCTGGTACGCACAGGTGTTGAACGCGGTTTTGCTGCTCCTTTGCGTATCTGGTTGCGACACTCGGCGAAAAACAGGCTGCTCGCGGTCGGTACTGGTATGGGTGCAGCTGTTTTTCTACAAAGTGCGACGGCTGTTGCGGTGCTGGTTTCGAATTTCGTCGCAAAAGGAGGGCTTGCGACAGCAACGGGTCTCGTCATCTTGTTGGGGGCAGATGTTGGCTCGGCTTTGGTGACGCAGCTACTGATGGTTCGGCAACCTATATTGATCCCCGTGCTGCTTTTGTTTGGCGTCACAATTTTCCTGCGTGGAGAGGGAAGTAATACGCGCCAAATTGGTCGTATATTAATTGGACTTGCGCTGATCTTTGTGTCCTTGGATATGATCCGTGATGCGACGCAACCTATGATGTCCAATGTCGGGACCAAGGCAATCATGGCCTATCTCGGTCGCGATTTGTTTACGGCTTTTGTCATCGGCGCTGTTTTTGCCTGGGGGGTCCACTCCAGCGTGGCAGCAGTCCTTCTTTTCGTCACTTTGGCAGGCCAGTCCATTTTGCCGGTCCCTGCAGCGGCCGCCATGATTTTGGGCGCTAATCTGGGTGGTGGTCTGATCGCTTACGCCCTGACATATACTGCGCCACTCGCAGCACGTAAAATGGTCATGGCCAATCTGATTTTAAGAGGCGGTGGGGCAGTTCTGGCTGCCTTGGCCATTGCTGTTATGCCGGAGCTGTTGTTGTATTTGGGGGCCGCACCTGCGCAACAGTCGATTAACCTACACCTTGCCTTTAATGTAATCCTTGTTGTTCTAACTGTGCCAATTGTGGGGCCGATTACGTCCGTTTTCTCCTATTTCATGAGGGAAAAAACGGTCTCGAACGGTATGCTGGAAGAGGTCAGCCTTCTTGATCCAGCCCTGCTTGATCGACCCAAGCGAGCCATTGATTGCGCCGCGAGGGAGCTTTTGAGCATGGGGCAAAAGATCGAGAAAATGCTGAATGCAGTCGATCCGTTGTATGATCAATGGAATGCCTCCACCGCAAACATGATCGAAGAACAAGACAGGGCGATTAAGCAAACACATCTTGACATAAAACTGTACCTCGCGCGTTTGGGGCAAAAAGGCTTGGACGAACAGCTTAGTCAACGGTCAATGGAACTGGCCTCGATTTCGTCCAGTTTGGATTCTGCATCCGACGCCATCGCGCGGATCATGCTGGATCTTGCACGACGGCTGGATGTCCAAAAGGTACAATTTTCGCAACAAGGTCGCTCCGAAATAAGAGATTTCACAGACCGCGTTCAAAGCAATGTTCAATTGGCCTTGAACGTTATGATGAACCAAAATCCAGCCGAAGCGCGGGAACTGGTTGCTGCCAAAGAAACGATCAGAAAGGTCGAACAAAAACTGCAGCGCAGTCATATTGGGCGACTTCGCGAGGGGCTCGCCGAAAGTATCGAGACCAGCAACATCCACCAAGAGACCTTGCGCGCACTTAAGCAGATCAATACCGCTTTTTCGATGGTTGGTCATCCAATCCTAACGCGAACAGGTGATCTTTGACCAGCAGGCTCACGCAGGATCGTTTGTAATATTAATGAGTTTTCCAAGGAGTTATCGTCTGCGCTAGCGCACGGTCCGGATATTTTTTCGATCTGAAAAAAAAACGAAAACAGCCACTCAACCCGCCGACGCTTTGAGTCAAATGAGGCGACACCGATTTTGGATCAATTATTGCGGCGCGCAGATTGATATGTGTTCAAGCCTACCGCCGCTTCCAGCGTAGCTTTGATCGCCATCTAGACATCTGATTAATCTGGGTTCATTTTGACTGCATGCGTTCAGCCGCCAAAGCCATTGCGTAATCAATCATCGGGGGTGTGACCCATTGCCAGCAGCATGACGAGACGATCTCGGTAGCCTTGCACGTTCTTGCACATGATGAACCGCTACGTGCCCCTCTTTGATACACATATCCCAATGAAAAGAACATTCTGATGCCCAAGCCCAAGCTTACCCGCGAAGAGGCACTAGCCTTTCATCTCGAACCCACGCCTGGCAAATGGGAGGTGCAGGCCACCGTTCCCATGACAACGCAGCGCGACTTGTCACTGGCCTATTCTCCGGGGGTTGCGGTTCCTTGCGAGGAAATCGCAAAGACACCTGAAGTGGCGTATGACTACACCAACAAGGGAAACCTCGTTGCAGTCATATCAAATGGAACGGCTGTTCTGGGGCTTGGTAACCTCGGAGCACTAGGATCTAAACCCGTGATGGAGGGTAAAAGTGTCCTGTTTAAACGCTTTGCCGATGTGAATTCGATCGACATCGAACTTGATACCGAAGACCCTGATGAATTTTGCAAGGCTGTGCGCCTGATGGGTCCGACCTTTGGTGGTATTAACCTCGAAGATATTAAGGCGCCTGAATGTTTCATCATCGAGCAGCGCCTGAAAGAGGAAATGGACATCCCCGTCTTTCACGACGATCAGCACGGGACAGCTGTGATTTGTGCTGCTGGTTTGTTGAATGCACTGCACATCAGCGGGAAAAAAATGCAAGACGTCAAGATCGTTTTGAATGGCGCTGGTGCGGCAGGGATTGCGTGTATTGAATTGCTTAAAAGGATGGGGGCAAGACACAACAACTGCATCATATGTGATACTAAAGGTGTGATTTACCAAGGTCGTACCGAGGGAATGAACCAGTGGAAATCTGCTCATGCGGTCAAGACAGATGCACGATCACTCGAAGAAGCCATGGTTCAGGCGGATGTTTTTTTGGGGGTTTCTGCAAAAGGTGCAGTGACCCAAGACATGGTCCTAAGCATGGCAGATAACCCGGTCATCTTTGCCATGGCCAACCCGGATCCGGAGATAACACCAGAAGAGGCTCACGAGGTTCGCGCAGATGCCATAGTTGCAACAGGGCGCAGTGATTATCCCAATCAGGTGAACAATGTGCTGGGATTTCCCTATTTGTTCCGCGGAGCTTTGGACATCCATGCGCGTGCGATTAATGACGAGATGAAAATTGCTTGTGCCGAGGCGCTGGCTGAACTTGCCCGTGAAGACGTTCCTGACGAAGTAGCGCTCGCTTACGGCAAGAATCTCTCTTTTGGTCGCGACTACATCATTCCAACGCCTTTTGATCCACGGTTGATCCACCGCATCCCCCCCGCCGTGGCGCGCGCGGGCATGGACACGGGTGCAGCGCGACGTCCTATCGTGGACATGGAAGCTTATGAACAATCATTGAAAAGCCGTATGGATCCGTCTGCTTCGGTTTTGCGTGGTATAAATGCCCGGGCACGGGCAGCGCAGGCGCGGATGATTTTTGCCGAAGGCGATGATCCGCGTGTTCTGCGTGCAGCGGTCATGTATCAGCGGTCTGGTCTTGGCAAGGCGCTGATCGTTGGGCGCGAAACCGATGTGCGCGAAAAACTGGAAGCTGCGGGCATGGGCGATGCGGTGCGTGAACTGGAAGTGGTCAATGCCGCCAATACGCGTCATCTGGAAACATACAAAGAGTTTTTGTACAGCCGTCTGCGGCGCAGAGGATATGATCAGCATGATATTCACCGGCTCGCAGCGCGCGACAGGCATGTTTTCAGCGCGCTGATGCTGGCCCATGGTCAGGGTGACGGATTGGTCAGTGGCGCGACGCGAAAATCTGCACATGTTCTCGAAAATATTAACCACGTGTTTGATGCTGATGCGGCCAATGGTGTGGCGGGAGTGACCGCCTTATTGTTGCGGGGACGGATTGTATTGATTGCAGATACGCTTGTTCAGGAATGGCCTGACGAAAACGATCTGGCAACCATCGCCACCCGCGCATCCGAGGTGGCCCGCCACCTCGGGCTTGAGCCCCGAGTAGCGTTTGTCTCCTTTTCGACATTTGGCTACCCGGTCTCGGAGCGGGCGGAAAAAATGGCCCTTGCCCCCAAGGTGCTGGACGCACGTGGCGTAGATTTTGAATATGAGGGTGAGATGACAGTTGATGTTGCCCTGAATACCACGGCTCAAGAAAACTATCCTTTTCAACGCCTAAGCGGGCCTGCCAATATCCTGGTCGTTCCGGCGCGGCACTCGGCTTCGATATCGGTTAAACTGATGCAAGAGATGGCTGGCGCAACGGTTATTGGTCCAATTCTGGCCGGCGTGGACAAGCCTATTCAAATTTGTTCAACGAACATGACGGCCAATGATATTTTGAACATGGCTGTTCTGGCGTCTTGCAAGGTGGGATAATCGTATATGCCAAAGCTGAAAGACACTCCTCGGTGCGTTTGACCTGTGGTTCTGGGGTAATTTAATCCAAAGCCATCACTTTGCGGAGATTACTATGCCGGTTTTCAATCTTGGATCTATCAATGCCGATCTGATTTACCGTGTGCCGCGTCTTCCAAATGCTGGAGAGACACTTGCTGCCCAGTCGCGTGTTCAGGGTCTGGGTGGAAAAGGCGCGAACATGTCTGTTGCTGCAGCGCGTGCTGCAGCGCGGACTATTCATATCGGCGCGGTTGGACCAGATGGACAGTGGGCCATAGACCGGCTTTTGGAATATGGCGTTGATACACGTCATATTTTTTCTGTCGATGTCCCAACCGGCCATGCAATGATCGCCGTTGATGAAAAGGGTGAAAATCTGATCCTTTTGTTTCCTGGAGCCAATCAAGCCATCGGCACAGCGCACTTGGCAACTGCATTTGCCGAAGCAAGAGCTGGCGATTTCTTTTTGTTCCAAAACGAAACCAGCGGTGGCGTCGAAGGTGCGCGCATGGCGCGTGCGCAAGGGTTGCGGGTTGTTTATGCTGCCGCACCGTTTGATATCGATGCAGTGAAACAGGTTTTACCGTTATTGGATATGCTTGTTATGAACGAGGTAGAGGCAGAGCAACTACGCGCAAGTACAGGACTGAAACCTCGCGCTTTGCCCATCCATGACGTTGTCATTACCCTTGGCTCAAAAGGCGCGCGCTGGCTACAACCCCGTCTGGGAACCGATCATCTCGTTCCTGCCCGCAAAGTTGACGCTGTCGACACAACAGGTGCCGGTGACACCTTCACAGGGTACCTTATTGCGGGGTTGGACCGCGGTCTGCCAATGGAACAAGCGTTATCAATGGCTTCGGATGCGGCGGCACTCATGGTGACGCGCCGTGGCACTGCCGACGTAATCCCCGATCTGGCAGAGGTGCAGGCCCTCAGAGGTGGGTGACCCCGAGGAGTAACTCCAATCTGTTGACATGTCTCACCGTGCGATCCTTGTCGCTTGGGTCTGATGTTTATGCGTCGCCAAGCCGCTGTTTTCGGGCTGCAAGAAGTTTCAAGCGCAGAGCGTTCAATTGAATAAATCCAGCGGCATCTTTCTGGTCGTACGCACCGGCGTCGTCTTCAAAGGTGACATGTGCCTCGGAATACAAGGAATGATCAGACCAACGGGCAATGGTACGCACACCGCCTTTGTATAACTTGAGCCGAACTGTGCCTGTAACATGCTCTTGGCTGCGATCGATCAAGGCTTGCAACATCTCGCGTTCGGGGCTGAACCAAAAACCGTTATAGATAAGTTCGGCATAACGGGGCATCATTTCGTCTTTGAGATGGGCTGCCCCACGATCAAGCGTAATCTGTTCAATACCGCGATGCGCCTCAAGCAGGATTGTGCCGCCGGGTGTTTCGTAAATGCCGCGCGACTTCATCCCAACAAACCGGCCCTCAACCAGATCAAGGCGCCCAATTCCATGTCGACCGCCATATTCATTTAAACGTGTGAGGAGTGTTGCCGGGCTCAGCGCTTCGCCATTTATGCTAACGGCATCCCCAGATTTGAAACCAATTTCGATTTCTTCTGGCGTGTCTGGTGCATCCTCGGGATGAACGGTGCGTTGATAGACATAATCCGGCGCTGGAACTGCTGGATCTTCCAGAACTTTGCCTTCGGATGAAGTGTGCAGCAGGTTGGCGTCTACTGAGAATGGCGCTTCGCCGCGCTTGTCAGTGGCGATTGGAATCTGGTGTTCTTCGGCAAAGCTGATGAGTTTCGTGCGTGATGACAGATCCCATTCCCGCCAAGGGGCGATCACCTTGATTGCAGGATTCAAGGCATAGGCCGCCAATTCAAACCGAACTTGATCATTGCCCTTTCCGGTTGCGCCATGTGCCACTGCATCGGCCCCGGTCATCTTGGCAATTTCCACCAGACGTTTTGAGATCAAGGGGCGCGCGATTGATGTTCCAAGCAAATATAGACCTTCGTAGACCGCATTTGCCCGAAACATGGGAAACACAAAGTCGCGTACAAATTCTTCGCGGACGTCTTCGATGTAGATATTTTCGGGAGCTATCCCCAATAATTCAGCTTTCTTGCGTGCGGGCTCTAGTTCTTCACCCTGTCCCAAATCTGCGGTAAAAGTCACCACTTCGCACCCGTATTCCGTCTGCAACCATTTCAGAATGATCGAAGTATCAAGCCCACCAGAATAGGCTAGAACTACTTTTTTGGGCGCAGACATGGGCGAGATCCTTTTTTGAACGTATGGACGGCGGGTTATCTGTTTTTGTCCGGTCGGGCAAGTCATCCGCCGGGGGCCGCGTCGTGTAAATTTTGACATTTAACGCTTCCGGGACTGGTTCGAGCTTGGCGCATTTTTCGCAAAATAAAAAAGCAGGTGGCGTCACCCTAGAACATCGTGCTGATGGACGATGCTACGGTCTGTCGCAGCTGGCAAAATGGAGTAAAATGCGCAGAAAGATTGACGGAATCTTCGGACTGCGGCACCAAAGAGGAATGGACACCTTTAAAAACCAAGTACGCGACGCACAACATCAGATGCGAGGAGTGTTTCCTGCCACACCGTTGATGCGCAACGCTCACCTCTCCAATCGCTTTGGTGCAGAGATTTATCTGAAACGTGAGGATTTGAGTCCTGTGCGCAGCTACAAGTTGCGCGGGGCATTCTTGGCGATGACCAGACAAGATAATGCAGACCTTTTCGTGTGTGCCAGTGCGGGCAACCATGCGCAGGGAGTTGCCTACATGTGTGGTCACTTAGGCAAACGCGGTGTGATTTTCATGCCTGTCACGACACCCGCGCAAAAAATTCAAAAGACGCGCATTTTTGGTGGTGATTTTGTCGAAATACGGCTCATTGGAGATTATTTTGACGAATGCCTCGAAGCGGCACAATCTTTCGCTGCTGCGGAAGGAGGACATTTTTTATCGCCGTTTGACGATGATGATGTGATCATGGGCCAAGCAACGGTTGCTGCTGAAATAGAAGACCAAATGGGTGGTTTGCCAGACCACCTGGTGTTGCCGGTCGGGGGCGGGGGTCTTTCGGCAGGTATGTTGGGTTATTTTGAGACCCGTGTTCAATATAACTTTGTGGAACCATCAGGGGGGGCTTGTCTTCGAGCGGCGCTGACTGCCGGACAACCCGTAACCCTGCCTAGCGTCGATACATTTGCAGATGGCGCTGCCGTGGCACGGATCGGAGCACGTACATTTGAGCGACTTTCCTCCGTTGGGCTTGCCAGTACGCTGACTATTCCAGAAGATCGTATTTGTCTGACAATGCTCGAGATGCTGAACGTAGAGGGCATGGTGCTTGAACCCGCCGGCGCTTTGTCAATTGATGCGCTTAAGGACTTGGGACAGGCGATTCGGGGGCGACGGGTAGTTTGTGTTGCAACGGGAGGGAATTTTGATTTTGAACGTCTGCCCGAGGTCAAGGAACGCGCACAACGGTTTTCTGGCATCAAGAAGTATCTGATCCTTCGCATGCCGCAAAGGCCTGGGGCATTGAAAGATTTTCTGGACTATCTGGGCCCAGAAGATGACATAGCGCGCTTTGAGTACTTAAAGAAATCAGCCCGTAATTTTGGGTCGGTTCTAATAGGAATAGAGACGGCTGCTGCCTCGAATTTTGATGTTCTCTTCGCAAAATTGAAAGCTGAGGGCTTGGATTATAAAGATATAACAGATGATGATTTGCTCGCGCAGTTTTTGATTTAGAAAAACTCAAGCACTTTCTTTTCGGACATCATGGTCGGCACGGTGATGGTAGACCATCATCTTATGGAAATCGGCTTCGAACTTTAATCGGGATTCTTGGAATGTGGTCTTCAAATTTTGAAGGTCCTCGGGACGTATGGCGCCGTTGGCGGCGGCATCTTCAAGGTGACGACACAGGTTCACAACGACTTGAAAACCAATATTCATCGAGCAGCCTTTGAGGAAATGGAGTGCCTTGGCAAGATCTTTTGCATTTAGCGTATGTTTGAGCTCGACAAGAGCTTCCTCAACCTCCAGCACAAAAAGTTCGATGACTTCTTGCATATCGTCTGGCCCAATTTCGTCTTGTAATTCTTGGACACGTTGCCAATCGATCATTAAATATCCTCCGTACCTCTTGCTACTGCGCTTATGTAAAAAACACGTTGATATTTTCGTTTACGTGAACTTTTGAAGTTTACGCCGTTTTAAGTTGCTCGGCTTAAGACGGTTGCGACCAACAAGTCAGGATTCTGTTATGCAAAGCGTTCCAGAGGGCGCGACCCTTAACCAGCAGGGTCATGCTGATACGCGCACGGTACGGCGAATTTTGATTGTAGATGATAGTCGAACTCAGCGGCGCATTATAAGCTCTATGCTTGCGAGGTGGGATGTCGAAATTCAAGAAGCTGACTGTGGCGAGACGGCTTTGGATATTTGCAACCAATTTCGTCCCGACCTGATTTTGTCAGACTGGATGATGCCGGGAATGTCTGGCTTGGATTTTTGTAAAAAATTCCGCGAAATATCACAAGATTCCTACGCGTACTTTATTTTGCTCACGTCAAAAAATGAAAAATCCGAGATTGCTTCGGGTCTTGATGCAGGTGCAGATGATTTCATCACCAAGCCGGTCAGCAATAATGAATTACGTGCACGCATCAATGCTGGCGTGCGTATTCTCGCGATGGAGCGTGAACTAAGTAATAAAAATCGTCTTATCTCTGAAAAGATGAATGAGTTGCTGATGCTTTACGAAGCGTTGGATAAAGACCTCCAACAGGCACGAAAAATTCAGCAAGCGCTTGTGCCAAAACGACATATGAAGATGGATCACGGTCACATCAGCCTCCTCTTGCGTCCCTGTGGCCATGTCGGTGGCGACCTTGTCGGAATGTTTCAAGCTGACAGGAGGCGCGCGGCTTTTTACAATATTGACGTATCAGGCCACGGGATCACGTCTGCGCTCGTTTCCGCACGTGTCGCCAGCTATCTCTCTGCAGATTTTCCAGCACAAAATATCGCACTGGAAAAGCGGTTTTCTTTTTATGCCCTCAGAAAGCCGGAGGATGTCGCAAAAGATTTGAACGCCAATCTAGCTGCTGATCCTGCTGGATCTGAGTATTTGACCATGCTTCTGGCTGCGGCAGACATGAGCAGCGGGCGGGTCCGTTATGTTCAGGCCGGTCATCCGCCCCCTTTGTTGATTGCCAAGGATGGCCAACATCGATTTATCGGAGATTCCGGTATGCCTGTCGGGCTTTTGCCTGATGCAGTCTTCGAAGGGCACGAGGTACTTTTGCAGCCTGGGGATAAACTTTTACTTTATTCAGACGGGTTTACCGAGTCCGAGATGCCTGATGGCAGCTTTCTGGACAGCTCAGGGTTACTGGAGCTTGTCATCGCAAATAGCGATAAATCCGGAACGGAATTCTTAGATGATTTGTATTGGAGCCTGTGCAACATAAGGTCCAAGACCGCGAAAGCCGAAGATGACATATCTGCGGTTTTGTACGAATTTCGGCCTTAATCATTGTATGTGTCAGCAGATCTACATCATGCCTTAGGTGCCCAAAAATGGGGTATGCTCAGCGGGGCTTGTGATGATCTGCAAAGACGGAGGGGTAATATCATCGGGTTTGAACCTGACACCAAGTGCGCTTCAGATGTGTGAAGGCTTCCGCAGATCCCCTCAAAAGTGGTAGTCCGTTCATAGCTTGTTTTTTGCGCATTGTCGTCTTGCCGATTACAAGGAACTATAAATTTGACGCTTTATCAGTACCTTGGAATAAGATCCGCCGACAATCTGCCGTAAAAAATTGGACGAAGTCTGCCACCTATTTTGCTTGATGTTCCAACGCGTAGGGGTGAGTTTGACAGTCGAGTAGGTTTAAAGGATTTCAGGCTACTATTTTGATGAACTCTTTCACTGTTCAAAAAAATGCGCCGCAGTAAATATGTTGCTCAAGGGCACGAGCCCAATGGTGCTTGGCGTTGGCAAATATTCGTATTGTTTTTGGCGGCCGCTTTTTCCGATAATAGCGACCTCTTTTTTGGAACGCCTGTCAAGCGTTGCGATGTCTTAAAGTCCAGTTTGTGCGGTCTGTGATCATATTTCTCAACCAACCTAAGATGATTTTGCGCATCAATTTGGAGCACCATCCGGTATTACAATTTTGCAAATATTGAAGATCTTGAGTCGGTTCAAAAGGTCGCTGGTTTACGGCGGTGTCCTTTTGAACCAACCAATAACTGCGTAAAAATCTCCGAGTAGAGCGGATACTTTGGTGCGCATGAAACCCTGAAGGCTTTGTCTTTTGAACTGGTAAAAAAAGCGTCAGTGCCGCGTTCTTAAATTTGGCTGTGACGTTCGCAAAACCAATGCAGCCATATCAATTGACATGATAACCATAGAAGGTTACCCGCCTGCGCTTTTAGAACCTATCGCAAGATCACGAGGCTTGAATTTGCGGAAGGTTTTCGGTCTGTTCGTACGTGAAAACAAAATTGCCAAAAAAACTATGGGAACGGTATTTGATGATTTTATTGATGGGAGTGGGTACGTTTCCGTTTGAGAAATGTCAGCCCAAAAGTTCGATTGCATCAATCTGAAACTACCCTGAAATGCACTTTGTGAGACCTACGACCCCCCAAAAAAAGTGAACACTGGGACGATGCACCTCTAGATAAAATGCGGGGAAGTGTTTGCGATGAAGTCATAAAGGGTGTTAAATTCTCCGACACATTTGCAAAAACATCCGTAATTTCTGATCCTATGCATCAAGTCAGGGTATTTTAAAAATCTTGATTGTTTTCGGGCTTTCACCGCTGCACTGAGCTTTGTACTCTGTTTCCAATCAGGACTGGGGGGGCTATGACGGCTGACAAAGTGACGCCGATGATGGCGCAGTACCTCGAAATCAAGGCGCAGTATTCTGACGCTTTGTTATTCTACCGTATGGGCGACTTTTACGAATTGTTTTTTGATGACGCAGTGGCCGCGTCGGAGGCGTTGGATATTGCGTTAACCAAACGGGGCAAACACTCTGGTGAAGACATTCCTATGTGTGGCGTGCCATTCCATGCGGCAGAAGGGTATCTGTTGACCCTCATCCGCAAAGGCTTTCGCGTGGCGGTTGGGGAACAATTGGAAAGCCCTGCAGAAGCCAAGAAACGAGGTGCTAAATCTGTTGTCAAAAGGGATGTTGTGCGACTGGTAACACCGGGCACATTGACCGAAGAATCTCTTTTGGAAGCGCGCAAACACAACTATCTGGTTGCCCTTGCCAACATGCGGGAAGATTGGGCTTTGGCCTGTGTCGATATCTCGACCGGTTCTTTTCAGGTAACGCCCTTGACGCAAGCGCGCATTGGCGCAGAACTTGCCCGTCTTGCGCCAGCAGAGATTTTGGTCACTGATGCGGTTAGTGACACGGTGGGCGCGGTTATCGCGGATATGGGGATTTCGCCCACCATTCTGGGGCGCGCCAGTTTCGATAGTACCGCTGGTCAAGGCCGCCTAGGCGCGTTGTTTTCGGTTCAAACTCTTGATGCATTTGGCCAGTTTTCACGGGTCGAGATTGCAGCCATGGGCGCCGTCGTCGACTATCTTGATATCACCCAGAAGGGCCGTCTTCCCCTTTTGCTTCCTCCGCGACGCGAAGAGGTCACGCGTCTTTTACAAATTGATGGTGCGACACGCCGAAATTTGGAGCTGACACAAGCTCTGTCTGGTGGGCGGTCTGGCTCTCTTTTGGCGGCGATTGACAGAACTGTCACAGCCGGAGGTGCTCGGCTGTTGGAAAAGCGGCTGTCGTCCCCATCGCGTGACCTTCAGGTGATTATAGATCGCTTGGATGCTGTCACTTGGGCTATGGATCGCGATGACGTGGATCGCATCGATCTGCGTCGGGTCCCTGATTTGGATCGGGCCCTGTCACGCTTGGGTCTGGATCGGGGTGGTCCACGTGATCTGGCTGCAATTCGCAATGGACTGGCACAGGCCAATTTGCTGATTGATACCCTGCCGGATGATTTGCCAATGGAATTGGCTACGGCCCGACAGGCGTTGCTTGGACACGAATCGCTCACCACATTACTGGATGCAGCACTAGTTGCCGAACCACCGCTTTTGTCACGTGATGGTGGGTTCATCGCGGAGGGTCACGACAAAGAGCTTGATGAAGCCCGCCGGTTAAGAGACGAAGGCCGGAGTGTGATTGCCGCATTACAAGGCCGGTATGCCGCTGAGACCGGGATTTCCAGTCTCAAAATAAAGCACAATAACGTTTTGGGATACTTCGTCGAAGTAACGACGCTTCATGCAGATAAAATGAAGGCAGATCAGAATTTTATACATCGGCAAACCACCGCCAATCAGGCGCGTTTTACAACGCTGGAACTGTCTGATTTGGAAACAAGAATTCTAAATGCGGCTGGCCACGCCTTGGAATTGGAAAAAACCCATTTTGCCAGTTTGTGTGCGTCTGTTTTGCGCGTTAGCGCGCAGGTGGCGCAGGCGGCGCAGGCCTTGTCGGTGTTTGATATCACATTTGGTCTTGCAGATCTTGCGCGACGACACAATTGGTGTCGCCCCCAGATAGACAATAGTCGGGCTTTTGATATTTGTGCTGGTCGGCATCCCGTGGTGGAGGCCGCCTTGTTGGGCCAAGGTGCGCAGTTTATTGCCAATGACTGCCTTTTGTCAGCAGAACCGGGTGCAGCACAGGTTCAACTTCTGACCGGGCCAAACATGGCCGGTAAATCAACATTCCTGCGCCAGAATGCGTTGATCACGGTGCTTGCGCAGATGGGCAGCTATGTTCCTGCGGATCGTGCACATATCGGGCTCGTCAGTCAGATCTTCAGCCGCGTGGGTGCATCAGATGATCTGGCGAGGGGGCGATCCACATTTATGGTCGAAATGGTGGAAACTGCTGCCATCCTTAACCAGGCGGATGAAAATGCCTTGGTCATTTTGGATGAGATAGGCCGTGGTACAGCCACTTATGATGGACTGTCCATTGCTTGGGCGACGTTGGAACATTTACATGGTGTGAACAAACTGCGTGGTCTGTTTGCGACACACTATCATGAATTGACCGCTCTGGCAGACACCTTATCAGGTGTTGGTAATTTAAACGTTGCAGTGCGTGAGTGGGAAGGCGAGGTCATATTCCTGCACGAGGTTCGAACCGGAGCAGTCGATAGATCCTATGGTGTTCAGGTTGCGCAACTGGCAGGTCTGCCGCCATCTGTGATTGCGCGGGCGCGCACCGTTCTTGATGCGTTGGAAGCTGGAGACAGAGATCGCAAGGGGCCAAAAGCGCTTATAGATGATCTGCCTTTGTTTGCAGCGGTGCCGTCCACGCCGGTACCTTCCGTATCATCACCAAGTCCTGTTCTGAATATGCTAGAGGACATCTATCCTGATGAGCTGTCTCCTCGTGAGGCATTGCAGGTTCTGTATGACCTAAAGGCTCTTCAGCAAGGGGATGCCAAGTCCTGTTCGACGTGATACTTGCGCTGCGATGATGACTGATAATTGTGATACACTGACCAGACACCCCTTATCCCCACGACGGGAGATGCGTGTGTTATGGTGGGCGGCTGTGGTGATAACGGCAGGATGTTTACTGCCGATGATTGCTGTCCTGATCGCTGCATTCAGCGGTGGAACCAGCACCATCGCAATGCTTTGGGACACGGTCTTGATTGGCTATAGCTGGACAACACTGAAACTGGTGGTGTTTGTAGCCTTGGGGACGCTTTTTGTCGGGACAACAACGGCCGGCTTGGTGGTATTGGCAGAGTTTCCGGGGCGCCGCTTGTTCGAAATCCTCTTGGTTCTGCCTCTTGCGATGCCGTCCTATGTGCTGGCGTATGCCTACACGCATCTATTGGACCATCCAGGAATTGTGCAGACAACCTTGCGCGATGTGACGGGGTGGGGGGCGCGTGACTATTGGTTTCCCGAAGTGCGCTCCCTAAGCGGTGCGGCGCTTATGCTTGTCCTTGTTCTATATCCATATGTTTATCTTCTGACCCGTGCGGCATTATTGAGCCAGTCATCTGCAGCCTATACGGCGGCCCGGACCTTGGGATGTGGCCCGGTCACGGCATATGTAAAAGTTGTCTTGCCATTGTGTCGTCCTGCGGTGGCAGCAGGGGTATTGCTCGCCATAATGGAGACGATCGCGGATTTTGGTACAGTCTCTTATTTTGGAGTGCAAACCTTTGCCACCGGGATCTATCAGGCATGGTTTTCCTTGTTTGATCGGGCAGCGGCGGCTCAGTTATCGCTGGGTCTGCTTGCGTTTGCTTTGTGTTTTGCATTGTTGGAGCGATTTAATCGCAGACGCGCCCGGTTTCATGGCGGTCAACGGCACGAGGCCTTGCCCCGCATTCATTTGACACGGCGCTCATTGCGCATGCTGGCGTTGGCACTTTGTGGTATACCCGTGGTTTTAGGGTTTGTCCTGCCTGCAACTGCGCTGGCAATTATGGCTGAAAATTCGGAACAAAGCATTCTGGATCCACGCTATCAGCAATTTTTAAAAAATTCGGTCATGCTGGCGTCTGTTGCATCCGTGCTCACTGTGGCTGCGGCATTGACGCTGGGGTATCTGAACAGGGTGCGCGCAACGGCCGGCAGTACCGTGTTTTTATCTATTGCCCGCTTGGGCTATGCCGTCCCCGGGGGTGTGATCGCTGTTGGTTTATTGGTCCCGTTTGCGGCGTTTGATAATGCGGTGGATGCATGGATGCGAGCGCAGTTCGGGTTCAGTACCGGCCTGATGCTGACAGGATCTATTTGGGTGCTGGTGATGGCCTATGGCGATCCGCATATGGAACTTTGCGACGTATTCACCTGCCCTTGTTACGCCCCAGTTTGCTGACAGCATTATTGATTGTGTTCGTTGACGTGATGAAAGAGCTGCCGGCAACATTGATTATGCGACCGTTTAACTTTGATACGCTGGCTGTTCAGGCACACCGTTTGGCGGCGGACGAGCGATTGGAAGGCGCGGCCGTACCCAGCCTGTTTATTGCGGCGGTTGGGCTGATCCCTGTGGTTTTGTTAGTGCGCCGGATGCAGGCCTAACAGGGTCACGCGCTTTATCGGCGGCTCGGCTTTGGAAACTAGATTCGTCCCATAACGACGGTCCACCATATCTTGCCGTCTGTTTCCTGATACCAAGAGATTCCGATTTGCCGGGCTTTGGGATCCATAAGAACATTACGCGTGTCCGGGTCTCCCATCCAAGCTGCTAATGTTTCGACCTCGGATTCATAGGTCTCTGAAATTGTTTCGCCAAGCATCCTTCCAATGAAACCGGCTCTGCGCGCACGATCAATGGGAGAGGATCCATCAGACCCGAAATGCCAAGGACGCGCCTGCGCGGACATGTCTCTTGCATGGGTTGCCGCCGCAGCAGTCAGATTAGCGTCAAGCATGACAGGCTCTAATCCCGTAGCCAAGCGCAAGGAGTTTATCGAATCAAGAACGGTGTATTGGATTTTGGCCGAGGCGCTTTGATCTATACGATAAATTTGTGGCAGGGGTCGACCATCTGGCCCCACGTTGCCAACCTGTGCTGTACAGGCCGCAAGTGTCAAAAGCCCGCTCAGTGCCGCTATTTTTCTTAAGTTCATGCCGTTTTCGCCTTAGTAAGTTGTGTAGCATGTAACGCAAAAAGGGATAAACGTGCAATTGGCTGATCAGCAATCAGATGCCACCGGTATCACGTTGAATTGCCACAAGGGCCGTCACAGGTTATCGATCCAGTGTGTACAAGAAGTCGGGGATAAAGGCATGGTGCAGTCTACTAACAAAAATATGACCAGACGGGCGCTTGTTGCGGGTGGTCTGACCGTTCTGGCGGCCCCGGCTTTTGCTCAGTTTGATGCGACTGAAACAACTGAAATTGAAGCTGATCCGTCGCGGACCACACGCCGCAACATCTCCAGCTTCCGCTCTTTGGACTGGGAGCCATATTTTTCAAACCTCAGGAAAGGGGCGATCCTTGTCGACATTACGTCACGTGCCCTGCATTTCTGGCAAGAGGACGGGGAATACCACCTATACCCATCGTCGGTTCCATTAAGCGAAGATCTGACCCGCCGCGGGAGAACCAAAGTAACGCGCCGGGTCGAAGGGCCATCATGGCGTCCGACCCCTGCGATGAAGAAAAGAAATCCGGAATGGCCAGATTTTATAGGGCCCGGTCCTGATAATCCCCTTGGGACCCATGCCCTTCATTTGACGTGGCAGTATTACCGTATCCACGGCACGCATGACACACGAAAAATAGGCAGACGTTCGTCAAACGGATGTATAGGCCTGTACAATGAACATATCGCCGACTTGTTCTCTAGGGTGCAAGTAGGCACACAGGTGTTGCTAATTTGACTACAAGTTGTGCATCTTGCGTCTGATATTCAAATCTCAGGCTTTGCAACTTTAAACAAATGAGTGATATATCACCATAGGAACAATTGTCAGTTGCTACCGCAATGTTGATGGCGGCAACGCTAGGAGGACAACATGAAGAAAATCGTACTTGCCGCCGCTTTTGCCGGATTCGCAGCCAGTGCTGCTATGGCCGATGGTCCAAGCGAACCCGAAATGGACGATACAGTTGTGATTGAGACAACTGAATCCAGCGCTCAGGGTTCTTCGGGCGGTCTGCTTATGCCACTGCTCCTTCTGGCGGCAGTAGCAGCATTGGCATCATAAGAACAGGTATTCGTGTTTAGCGAATTCAGATCGGCCTCACCTAGACAGTGGGGCCGATCTTTTTGTGGGTTCTGAGTTTTTTGAATATTTCGCTCGGCGACGCCTCTATCGTCTTTCGAAGTCTACCATGCAACGATCGTGGCCTGAGGTCCTTTGGTGTCTCTCAGCGGATAGAAACCAAAACAACCTTGGATACGGGGCAGAACTTGAACGGGCCCTCAATTAGAGGGTAGCTTTAAACGTTCTGCGTCTGTCCTTAGCTTTGACATCAAAGCATCAAGGCCTGCCGCATTGCGCTCGTTTGTCAATCTGCCCTGACCATCCCACTGGCTACCGGTCTGCGCCACCATCACTTCCGGGCCGGGTAAAAGTCTTGGCTGGAATGGGGTCAAGCACCAGCGAAGCATTTCTTGGCTGCGTTCACCACCTGACCGCCCCGCCGCTGCCGACATAATCGCGGTTGGTTTGCCTGCTAAGGGCTTGCCGTCAGCCCGGCTAATCCAATCAAGTGCATTTTTGAGTACGCCGGAAATTCCTTTGTTGTATTCTGGTGTCACAACAATGATGGCATCTGCCGACGAAACTTGTTGCGCCAGCTTTTGCACAGCATTCGGCAGGCCGTCGACTTCAAGATCGCCATCAAAAAGAGGAAGCCGCAGATCGCCTTCGATAAATGTGGCCGGTCCAAAACGGCGCGCAGCCTCGTGCAGCAATAGGCGATTGGTGGATGCAGCCCGCAGTGCGCCTGACATACCAAACAAGGTAAGTTCGGTCATAGAAAAAGTCCCAAGCTATAGGTGTCCCCGACATCTAGCGATGTGGGATGTGCTGGCCATCTTATTTTGTGCGCCAGTGCGTTTTTCAGCTGGTCGGCAGAATTACGATTTCCACCCTTCGGTTCAACTGACGGCCTTCGCTGGTCAGATTACTGGCCACAGGTTCATCGTCCCCCCGGCCATCTATGGACAATCTAGAAGAGGGTACACCTTCGAAGGCAAGAACACTTGCTACCGATTGTGCGCGGCGGCGCGAAAGATCGATATTGTAGCCTGGATCGCCGGTGTTATCGGTATGACCTATCACCTGCACAAGACTGTCGGGATAGTTCATCAGGCTGTTTGCAACGATACGCAATTCAGATCGCAAACCGGGCTGCAATTCGGCGCTGTCTACATCGAATAGTATGTCTTGCGGCAAAGAGACAATAAGCCGATCGCCTGTATTGCGAATCTCGACATTCCCGCCCAATTCCTCGCGTAGTTCGGCTTCTTGGCGTTCAAGTGCACCGCCGACCAGTGCGCCGGCTCCTGCGCCAATAACAGCGCCCATAACAGCGCCGCGCCGACGATCGCTTGCACTATCTCCGGAGATGACCCCGACAAGTGCCCCCAAACCTGCGCCAAGAGCAGCGCCCTGATTTGTATTGTTGCGGGTTCCATCTGCATCGTTGAACGTATCAGGGGACACACAGCCCGAAAGGGCCAGTGCACTGGTTGACACCAAAAGGATCAGTTTCGCGCGGATCATAATTGCCTCTTATCGGTTGTTTGTTCAAAAGTGCCGTGCCGCGCATATTATTACAAGCCGCGAGATTGCTGAATTGGACACAATTGCGTGTCGATAAATGAAATACTGACCGCTTCATGTCAGCTTTCGATGCGTGCTGCCTCCCAAGCCAGTAATACGCGTTTCACAGGCATTCCCCAATGATAGCCACCCAATCCACCTGATTTGCGCAAAGCACGGTGGCAGGGAATCAGGAAACTTATCGGGTTGCGGCCAACAGCGGTACCCACGGCTCTCACCGCCTTGGGATGGCCAATATGGTCCGCAATCTGGGAATATGTGACCACATGGCCGGACGGTATTGCCATCAAAGCTTCCCAAACCTTGATTTGAAATGGGGCGCCAATAACAAAAAGTGGAGTCGCATGTCCCATGCCGTCGGCGCTGAATGCCGTTTCCACCCAAGGCGTTAACTGTATGGGGTCTTCAACAAAATCTGCCTTTGGCCATCTTGCGACGAGATCCCGCATTGTATCGACTTTGCCCGTTTCGGCGGCAAAGCCGATACCGCATATGCCACGCTTGGTCCCCATCACCAATGCGGGTCCAAAAGGGGTTTCAAACCAGCCCCAAAATATCGTTAAGCCCGCCCCTTTTTGAGCAAACTCACCGGGGCTCATCGCTTCCCATCTCAAAAACAGATCGTGCAACCGCCCACCGCCCGAAAGCCCCACCATATTCGATGTTTGCAACGTGGTGCACCGATCGCGCAAAAGCGTTTTTGCATGCCCCAAGGTTAGATATTGCTGATATTTCTTTGGGGACACGCCCACCCACGAGGAAAACAGCCGTTGAAAATGAGCTGGGCTCATATCCATCCGAGCTGATAATTCTGAGAGGCTCAGCGCGCCTTCCGTTCCGTCAAGCAGATCCAACGCACGGCGCATGACATTGTAATGGTAGCTTTGATCATCTTTGGTCATGGGGGGCTCCGGTTCTAGATTTTGCTGATAGTAGATCCAAAGTCACATTCCTTGCGACCCGATAGTTGCGCAATTAGGACAAACAGGGCAACATTACGGTCATGGCAAAACAACTTGATTTCCAGACCCTTCGTGCGATTTTTACAACCTTTCGGGCGTCGGACGCGCACCCCAAGGGCGAGTTGAATCATACCAACGCCTACACGTTGGTCGTTGCGGTTGCTTTGTCTGCACAGGCGACCGATAAAGGCGTGAACAAAGCGACCGAAGCGCTTTTTCGAATAGCGGACACTCCTCAGAAAATGCTTGATCTGGGCGAAGAAAAGCTGACCGAACATATTAAAACCATCGGCTTGTACCGAAACAAAGCAAAGAATGTAATGAAGCTTAGTCGGATTTTGGTCGATGACTATGGCGGTGAGGTTCCGAATTCCCGCGCGGCGCTTGTGTCCCTGCCGGGTGTGGGTCGGAAGACGGCCAACGTGGTGTTGAACATGTGGTGGTCGCATCCCGCGCAGGCCGTTGACACCCATATTTTTCGGATTGGGAATCGCAGTGGTATTGCGCCAGGAAAAGATGTGGACGCAGTCGAGCGCGCGATCGAAGATAACGTCCCCGTTGAATTCCAGCAGCACGCCCATCACTGGTTAATCTTGCACGGTCGCTATGTTTGTGTTGCCCGTAAGCCAAAATGCGGAATTTGTGTGATACGTGAACATTGTCAGTATGAGGATAAAATACACTGATTTCGCTGCGCATTATATAATTTAGATACGTGGATAGGGTTGTTGGGTCAGTCTCTGTTCCAACAGAAACGCACTAATTTAACAGCAATTAGCGCAGTCATTTTGGTCTGGTTGCAATTTTGCCAACGCTTTTTAGTGTGTCAATTTTGCATGAATTTCATTGATGTCCAGCGGCCTGATAGCATTTTTTCTGGAGGGATCATGTCGGTCATATCCGAATAGTAAAAAGTCTTTTTTATACATATCCCAAACCATCTGCGTGGAGAGGTCATCAAAAAAATCTGCCACAGGATGTTCGCGTTTGATCTGGTTGGACGTGCTTTCGTTAAAGCGTGGCACCTGTGTCACGTCTACTATGAAGGGTGTCTGAATCCGTTGTAGAACATCTGTCATACCTTTTTTGAGGTTTTCGGTATGAAGTATCGTGTCGAACCGTCCCCCATTCGCGACAAATGTGCCGATATGGCTGGATATTGGGGACCAGTGGATGTCAGGATCCAGAGGCTTGCGAAATCGAACTGTGTCCCTTGCAAACAGCAAAAACCGGCGAAACGCCTTGATCTGGTCGAAATGGGCTGAATTAAGATCTACACCGTATCGACGCATCATTTTGGGTAATATGTTTTCGCGGTAGCGGCGCCCGTTGCGTTGCTCTGCACAAATTTTATCAAAAAAAGAAGAAACAATTCGATCGTACGGGTTGCGTACGCAGGTAAAGGCAAAAGTGCGCGCCTCTACATTTTTTTGGATGATCTTCTGGCTTCGGTCGAACCCCCATTTGTGAAGCCCATCTTGTGCGTCATGTATATCGCCATCAAAAAAATGACCGTGGTCTGAAAAGTACAGAATTTGGCCAATCGTAGAGCAGGCACATTTTGGAACCACTCTGTAGATCATGCTTTGACTCTCGGTCATCCAAGTACCGGGAAATCCCATTTTGTTGCCTTTTATCAGTGAGATCATAGGTGTTAGTAAAAAAATGATCCAAAACTCCGAAGATCTGGTTAGCAGATTCGGAATAGGATTGGGTTAGCGTTGATTTGCTTTATCTTACTGTGCCACAAATCGCCTTCCGCAGTGATAGAGCAGGCTCAAATGCTAATTTCCCGCGGGGACTGCGTCGTGATCCATTACGACCGAAATGCCCGCGGTTTTAACCAAATTTATCGCGCTCTGTCCCGCTGCCCCCGGATTAGATTTGCCCGACGGCATCGGTGTGGTTGGGGTGATTGGTCTTTGGTTGCATCTACCCTTGCAGCTTTGCGCACCGGACTGGAAATGTTTGCGCAAGCCAGTCATTTTTACTTGGTTTCCGGTGATTGCATGCCGATCCAGCCATCGGATATGATCAAGTCGCAGATTTTTGCGCAGGACAAGGATTATATTGAGACCAAGGATTTTTTTGAATCTGGCTGGATCAAAACTGGCTTAAGCGAAGAACGGCTGATCTACCGGCATCCTTTTAATGAACGCCGCCATTCGCGCCTGTTTTATAAATGCCTTGCATTGCAACGTCGTTTTAATATTCGGCGGCCTTTACCGCGTGGGCTACATATGCGGATTGGTAGCCAGTGGTTTTGCCTGCGCCGCACAACGTGCGTGGCTGTGTTAGATCTTCTGGGTCAGCGACCCGATGTGCTGCGCTTTTTTAAAACCACCTGGATTCCAGATGAATGTGCGCTTCAGACCATGGTTTGGCATCTGGTGCCTGAGGCGCAGATCGAAAACCGGCCACCGACATTTTCAATGTTCACCGATTATGGCATGCCGGTTTCATTTCATAACGATCATGCTGATATACTGCCCTTGCAAGATGCCTTTTTTGCAAGAAAAGTAAGCCCATACGCTAAAGATTTGCGCCGGTCTTTGCAACTGAGATGGGAGCAATCATGTGTGGCGCGTCCGCAATGCATAGATACCAGAAACCTTGCCTCATATGTCAGTCGCCGTGGACGAACCGGTTTGCGTAATGCGCCAAGGGCATGGGACGGATCAAAAATCCTCTCATCTGACCGTCAGGTTTTGGTTATTGTTTCAAAGAAATGGAGTGCTGGCAGAAGACTTGCTCAGCAGGTGGTTGCTACAAAAGACGCAATAAACTTGGGCTATTTTTTTGATGAAACCGCCTCTGGCATGCCTGATCTGGGTGGTATTGCACGGGATATGGATCGTCGCCATACAGATCCAGCATCGCTGTTGCAGTTAATCTTCCAATTTTTTGATACACGTTTTCTGGTCTTTTGTATCGATCCATGCCGTCTGCCTTTTTTGGAGGCTCTGCGCGACACATTACC
The DNA here is from genome assembly GCA_038138625.1 of Roseivivax sp. Lineage (GTDB taxonomy): Bacteria > Pseudomonadota > Alphaproteobacteria > Rhodobacterales > Rhodobacteraceae > JAQXDR01. Next base: position 1,267 of record JAYQEA010000041.1, on the reverse strand, counting down.
GGGTCTGAGCATCCTTGAATTGCAATGCCAGTTTTCGGATCAGGATCTTAGCGGTCACGCGCAGCGCATTGGGCTATTGAGCGCCGACATGAACCCTGCTGATTTCAACCTTTGGCCCATGCTGAGGTATGAAATAGAAGAGGAAGCCAGCCGTATTCGCAATGCTCGTCTCCCTAGGCACTTCTGTCTCAAGGAGGGCGCGCCAGAGGAAAATCTCATCCATACCATTGCGGAATGCTTGCAACTGCCGCATCAAAAGGTGCAGACGTTAGTTCAGCGTCCCGGACTTTTTCAGGACTAAGGAGCGACAGGCGTGAGTTTTGAATATGACGACCAAAATATCTTCGCGAAAATCTTGCGAGGAGAGATCCCGAATAAGACTGTCCTTGAAACCGAACACAGCCTTGCGTTTCAAGATATCCAGCCCCAAGCGCCCGTTCATATCCTAGTGATACCAAAGGGCCCCTACATGACGTATGATCATTTTGCGCAGCAAGCATCCGATGCAGAAATCGCCGACTTCACGCGTGCTGTTGGTGAGGTTTGCCGACAGTATGGGCTCGAAAAAAACGGCTTTCGGCTGATTGCAAATGCAGGACGAGACGGCGTTCAAGACGTTCCACATCTGCATGTTCATGTTTTGGCCGGGCGCCGGATGGGCCGGATGTTGGAAGCCGCACGGTCTTAGTATCTGTATAAAATCTAAAAGTAGTCGGGCTGGCGACAGTCCGGCTCTGTTAATCTTTCGTTTTATCTAATGTTTCATTTAAGTCGCATATATACTGTAGGATCGCGATCACAAGCCGCTGACTTTGCAGCAATTAAAGAGGTTGTAGGATGTCGGTGCTCCGTCTTTTAAGTGATGATTGACGGGGATGTATTCTGGGTCAGAACACAACGGCCAAAATTTGCCAAAAGGTTGGAAGCAGTCCCAATTCTGGACTTTAGCACACCCATGCTTTCGACTGTTTTATTTTTTGAAAATGCGGACTCCGAGCATGAAATAGACGGGTGCAGTGTGCATTGATCCTAAAGATGAAGACTGGAGGTGTTAGAGCTGGGAGTGTTTGTGTTTTGTCCCGGGTTCTGGTGTCTGTGTGGACTGGACGTCTATTGTGCCAGCCGCGGGTATGTTTTGTGTGTCGAAAAAGGGTTTATTGACGGCAGTTTACTCTTATCCCCCCTGTTACCGCTGTCCGGAGTCCGGCACCGGACAACACCGGAGGCAGGCACAGGTCTCGCAGGTTCAGTGACACAAACAAGCCGG
>JAYQEA010000040.1:26684-29617 GCA_038138625.1 Roseivivax sp. | reverse complement strand
ACGCCCGACCCTAACCTTGGCAAGGTTATGCTCTACCCCTGAGCTACGCCCGCTTGCACTTGAACACGGGTGGAATAGCGTTGCTGGAAAGGGGTCGCAAGAGGAAAATGGCATAAGTTGATGCAAAAATGTGCGAGTCTTTGCAGATAGATAAAATTTCGAATTGAATGACGCGTTCACAGAGCCCTCTTGAGAGAGATCTCGTTTCAAACCGGCATCCTTGCCCAAGTCGACGACACCTTTTAACGCGGAATGGGATGCCTAGATAATATCATATAAAGTCTCTGTGGCTTTGCCCGTCTTTTCTACATCAAAACGCGAATGCGTGCATGACGGCAGGCAGCCCTTGATTGACATTGGGAATAAGACGGCAAATTCCGTGCGCATAAGACGCCCCGAAAACGACCTGCGGCAAATACTGGGCGCACAAGTAGACGATGTCCGAAACTATTAGGATGCGCTTTTACTAGTCTACGTTTCTGGTTGGAGAAATTACGTCAGCGTGACTGTATCAAAGCGCGACTGATTTATGGAACGGCTATCGGTTTCATCACAAACGACCCATACAGGCATGTGAGGTCTGAAGATAACGCGTCATCAGATGTTTATAGAAAAGCATCCCGTATAAACCAACTTTTGGGCGCAAGGCAGCGCCATCACGAAAGCTTGTCCTCAAAATGCGGTTGGCCTTTTCAAAAAGATCGAGTGTGTCAAAGATCAGGTCGTCGTTGATTTGTTCCGTCGGATCATGAGATTAATATGCTCATGCAACATTTTTTAGATCGGTTCGTTGTGGCACACCGAGTGCGAGACAAACGTCACGTGTCAATTCTGCCTTGTTCAATGTATAAAAATGTAGGTGTTCCACGCCCTCTTGCAGAAGGGTGCTGCATAGTTCGGTACATACAGCTGTCGCCAAAAGACGCTCGCGGTCGTCTCGTTGTGCTTTGAAAAATGCCTCGGACAGCCAGGTTGGGACCTCCATTCCACACCGCTTGGCGAACGCCAGCGCGCCGTTCCAATGTTCAATTGGCAGAATGCCAGGTGTTACTGGGTGCGTTATGCCCGCCGCCGCACAAGCGTCGCGAAAGCGTAAAAACCGTTCAGGCTCAAAGAAGAACTGGGTCAAGGCCTCATCCGCGCCGGCATCAAATTTGCGTTTCAAATGTTCGATACACTGGGCGGGTGAGATCGCATCGGGATGGGTATCAGGATAGGCACCGACGCGAAGTGTCACGTCTGACCGCTTTCGTAAACTGGCAATCAATTCGATAGAGCTTTCAAAGCCATTTTCCGTCGGTTCAAAGCATCCGCCATCTGGTGCATCGCCTCGCAGTACGACAAGCTCTCTAACCCCTGCCTCTGTCAGCGTATCAACACGTGCCAGTGTTTCATGCCGCGTCGCGTCCACGCAGGTCAGATGTGCGGCTATGGGTAGGTTAGTGTTCCGGATCAGTGCTGATACAGCCTCGTGTGTCAAATCGCGCGTCGTGCCGCCTGCGCCGTATGTCACGGACACAAAGCGAGGATCGAATGGTGCCAGCCTTTGTACCGCGTCCCAAAGTCGAAATGACGCCTCGATCGAACGAGGTGGGAAAAATTCAAATGAAACACGGGGAATCTGCATAGCTCTATCGTCCTTTTTTCACGATCAGCGCCCTTGTCACATAAATATAATTGTGAGACAATTTCATAACTCTCAAGTAAAACATGAGGATCGTTTGCATTTAGAATTTCGTCATCTGCGGACAGTTCAAGCCATTCACGACTGTGGTGGGTTGGCGCGTGCGGCTGATCAATTGAACATCACGCAGTCTGCATTAAGCCACCAGATCAAAGGACTGGAGGAGCAAACCGGCGTTGAGCTGTTCGTGCGGCGGTCCAAGCCATTGCGATTGTCGGCCGCTGGGCTGCGCCTGTTGCGGCTTGCACAACAGGTGTTGCCCCAGGTTGAGGCGACAGTTTCTGAATTTCAGGGGTTAAAGAACGGCACCAGTGGCAGATTGCATATCGCAATTGAATGCCATGCGTGTTTTGAATGGCTGTTTCCCGTACTGGAAGCTTTTCGCAAAACATGGCCAGATGTCGATGTTGATATCCGTCCAGGTCTGGCGTTTGACGCACTGCCTGCATTGCAGAAAGAAGAGGTCGATCTGGTTATTTCATCAGATCCTGAAAACCTTGATGGTGTCCATTTTACCCCCTTATTCGACTATAATCCCGTATTTGTTGCAGCCTCTGGGCACCCTCTATCGCAAAAAGCATATGTTGAAGCCGACGATTTCAGAGGCCAAACCCTCATCACCTATCCTGTGGAACGGTCCAGACTGGATGTTTTCAGCCAGCTTTTGATGCCAGCGCGTATTGAACCGGCAAGTATCAGGCAGGTTGAATTGACGGCGGTGATTTTGCTGTTGGTGGCGTCTATGCGCGGTGTGTCTGTGTTACCAGACTGGGTCGTGCGCGAAGTAAAGTATAGTTCAGACTATATCACTCTGCCTCTTACGGCAACAGGCATCACACGGCGCCTATTCGCAGCGACGCGGGACGCTGACGTTGTCAAACCTTATATCCAGGATGTGATCAAACTGGCGCAGGTCGAGGCGGAAAAACTGCGGGCCCAATGAACAAGGGCCCGCGAACCGACCGGGGTTATTCCGGCTTGATGTCTTCTGCCAAAGCACGGCCATCGCGGCCCTCACTCAGCTCGAAGCTCACTTTTTGATTATCTGCCAGTCCGGTCAGGCCAGACCGTTCTACTGCTGAAATATGGACGAACACGTCCTTGCCACCACCATCGGGTGCGATAAAGCCGTAGCCCTTGGTAGTGTTAAACCATTTCACGGTGCCTGTCGCCATGACCGCGTCTCCTTCATAGTACCTAGAATTAAATCAGAGATATGCCCTGACGGTTGCAGCCCAATGTTTAGGAT
>JAYQEA010000040.1:24522-26671 GCA_038138625.1 Roseivivax sp. | reverse complement strand
ACGTAGAGAAGAGCAATTCCGCTCTCCGGCCCAATTCATCAAACTTCAATTGTACATGTCGGTCCGGCGCGGCAAAAGGCAAGACAAATAAGTTAGTTTTTTATAGATAACGTCAAAAGAAGGGACGAATATGGCTCAGATGGTAATATATGGGATAGTAAATTGTGATAATTGTCGCAAGGCGCGAAAGGCATTTCCCGATGCTGGCTTTGTCGATGTCCGCGAGGATAGATTGCCGGACGCGGTCAGGGATGCGGCTTTGGAACGTTTCGGGTCATCTTTTATCAACACACGATCTACCACGTGGCGCAGTTTAGATGAAGCGACTCGTTCGCAAAATCCGGTTGATCTACTGGCAGCGCATCCGACACTGATGAAGAGACCATTGATACAGGTAGATACTGACTTCTACTTGGGATGGACGAAAGCAATCCAATCGAATCTTGCGGTCTGAACGTAGCGCCGGTACCTGCGCAACCTGTCATTGAGCCTAACGCATGCGGGTAGGTTCAGGCGGTTTGGATGCTTTTGCGGAGACGGCGTAGGAACATATGGTCGACAGACAAAGTGCCTGCGCCCTTAATGACAAGCACGATTAAAACGAACACCCAATAGGTCCTTTGATCCAAGATCAGACTGTCGGCTGCCTTGTCAAACCAAGCGCCAAGCGCGCCATGGTCGATCGCGCCGTGTCCGTAAAGATCGGTCAAGCTTTGCACAATAATAAATCCGATCATCCCGATCGCTGATAGTCGGGTGAGTGCCCCGACCACGATCAGCAGTGGCAGAATGAATTCAGCCCATGTGCCCGCCACCACAATTCCCCAATGGAACAGGCCGAGTTGTGAAATGTCATAGCTGATGGCTTCCATGGTTTTGGGAAAAATCTGTGCATAGGCACCAAACGATGGAAACACAAAGCCAAAGGGGCCATCGCCCAGCTTGGTCAAACCCGAGACCCAGAAATATTGCAACAGCGTCGCGGCAAAAACGAAGCGTGCCAGAATTGGCAACAGGACGTCTGCCTTGGCCATTTGCGCACCGACAGATGTGCTAAAAAGCATAAGTTTGTGCATTACAGTGGATCTTTCATAAGTATGTCGGCCAAGGCGTTTTGTGAGAGAAGCAAATGAAGGATTGGACCTAAATCGAAGGTGTCGTCTGTATTTTCAATCGCGGTTCCAAGCCGAGCGCCATTCATCATGGCTTTAACGAATTGTGCTTCGGCGGGTGTCAGTGGATGCGGTTCGGGATCAAACTTGGGACGCGTGATCAGCGCGGTTTGCGGGCTTGCTTGAGGTTTTGGACTGTCTGGTATGGTCGCAAAACGCCAGATAGACACGACAGGCCAAGCCGATGTCACATGCCGCACCGCTGGTGCGAAAGAAAATCCGACAGTCATCAAAGTGGCTTCGTCAAGCTCCGCCAGCCTTTGCACGTCAAAAGCAGGCACATCCGCCGCATGATAGGAGTGTCGCATGGCCAAATCAATTCGCGCCACGTCGGCCAGATATCCGAGGTGCCCGAGGGGGGGGAACCCTGCAAGGAAATCTGGAAAACCATCCCCGTACTGCATCATCAACGGCGAATTGGGTGGATTGTCTCGAAGATACAGCCCTGCCACATGGTCAAAATTTTCAGCTCCTATCAGACTGTGTACGGCTGGAAAACCCTCCGCCAAAGCTGCACGAAGCGACACGGTTACATTATTTCTGTATATGTCAAACCGCCGCCCTGCGGGGCGATCTAGGCCGTCTGTCAGACCTTTTGGACAAGGCTGTGTTGCGTCCAGCAAGGCGCGACGCATATCTGCCTGCGCAATCATACATGCACCCTTGCAAGCGCAGCATCTGCCCGAGCAGCCTCGCTTTCTAATATATCCCAATCCGGTACATCGTTGTCCCATTCCACCAAAAGCGGTTTTGGACCAGTTTGTTGCAGAGCATAGTCCAAAAGCGTCCAAACGGGATCAGCAACTTTGCAGCCATGGCTGTCAATCAGCACAAGCCCGCCTTCGTCAGTGTTATCCTCATCATGACCCCCCAGGTGAATTTCTTCGACATGCCGGGTCGGGTAAGCGTCGATGTAGGTTTGGGGCGAGAACCCGAGGTTATTTGCGGACACAAATACGTTGTTCACGTCCAATAAC
>JAYQEA010000040.1:0-24512 GCA_038138625.1 Roseivivax sp. | reverse complement strand
CAAGTGCTCTGTTCGAATGCCAGATAGCTTGACGGGTTTTCCAGCAGCATTTTGCAGCAGAGAGTGTGTTGCACCTCATCTATATGATCAACAATGCGGTCAAGGGTCGCGTTGGTGTAGGGCAGGGGGAGAAGATCATTCAGAAATTCAGCCCCATGCGTGGACCACGCTAAATGTTCGGAAAAACTTGCCGGTGACAGCCAGTTCATCAACTTTTGCAATCGTGACAAATGTTGTGGATCCAACCTTCCCTCACCTCCTATGGACAAGCCAACCCCATGAACCGAGATCGGGAACACCTCGCTGAGCGCGCGCATCTGTGCAAGCGGGCGTCCCCCGTCGCCCATATAATTTTCAGCGTGGACCTCAAGCCAGCGAACTGACCCGGCGTTTGCCATGATTTGCGCGAAATGTTGAGGCTTGTAGCCGACACCGGGGGCAATTGGCAGGGCTTTGGGTATGTCAAACATGAACGAGGTCCAGCATCTTTTCAGGGTCTGTCAATCGAAAGGCCCGGGCAGCAGATTTTTCGCGCTGCCCGCCCGGACCGTGCCCCAATCGCGTGTTTGGGGCAGGGCGTGCTTGGTGTCTTGGGCCACGTAGCACACCGGTCGACCAGAATTAAGCAGGCAGATCGCGCTCTAGCTGCTCCAGCGATCCCATACGTGCGGTGCCATCCGCCATTTTGGGCAGGTCGATAGAGGTGCAGGTGCCTGCGTCAACCAAAGTCCAAGCGTTGCCCTGATAATCCACGGTCGAGCTGCCCGCGCAGGTCGTTCCTGCACCAGCGGCGCAGTCGTTTTGACCGGCCAGCGACACACCATAGCATTTTTCTTTGGCCTGGGCTGTGGCAGCTGTTCCATGCGCAGCCAGAGATGCGGCAACGGCGCCAACAATAGCGGCTGTCTTGAGAGTCTTGGACATAGTGAAATCCTTTGATCGCGTTTTGTGTTTTTGTTTGTGTCACCACCTTCCCGCGGTGACAGGTCCTAGGTGTGCGTTCGTGTCGCATATTTAAATTCACAGATTAGTGAGGTGGCTGTGATTTTTTTGTGATTACCAGTTCTTCGTAGTTGTGAAAAATTTAATACAATTATATATAATTATAAAAAATGAATCCAAATATTTTCTCTGGATGCCCTTTATTGTGCGAATTTTGGAAATTCCTACAGCATGTCCGGCGGTGTTGCCTGTTTTGCCAGTGATAAGACGGTGTCCGCCATATCCATGACCTGCGTAGATTTCTCACCAAGGCGTCTTATCGTGACCGTCTTGTCGGCCACTTCCCGATGTCCAATGGCCAAAATAACCGGCACCTTGCCAACCGAATGCTCGCGCACTTTGTAGTTGATTTTTTCATTACGCAGATCCGCTTCGGCGCGTACCCCTTGCGCCAGCAGAGTGTTTACGATTTCGCGGACATAATCGTCGGCTTCTGAAACAATCGAGGCCACAACAACCTGTCGCGGGGCCAGCCAAAATGGAAGTTTGCCTGCGTGTTCTTCTATCAGGATTCCAATAAACCGTTCAAAGCTTCCCAGTGTGGCACGGTGCAGCATGACAGGCCGGTGTTTTGCACCATCCGGGCCTATGTAATACGACTCCAGCCGCTCGGGTAGAACAAAATCCACCTGCAGTGTGCCACACTGCCAGTCACGCCCGATCGCGTCGGTCAGGACGAATTCCAGCTTTGGGCCATAAAACGCACCTTCGCCCGGGTTCAGTTCAAATGTACACCCTGCTGCCTCTGTGGCAGCCCTCAGCGCATGCTCTGATTTGTCCCATACCTCGTCCGACCCCGAGCGAAGCTCCGGGCGGTCCGAGAATTTGACTTTGAACTTCTCAAAGCCGAGATCAGAGTAGATTGTGCTGAGAAAGTCGATAAAGCGTTTGGTTTCCGCCTCGATCTGGTCTTCGCTGCAAAAAATATGGGCATCGTCCTGCGTAAATCCACGGACCCGCATGATGCCATGCAGGGCACCGGATGGTTCATACCTGTTGCAAGAGCCGAATTCGGCCATCCGCAAAGGAAGATCCCTATATGACTTCATGCCCTGATTGAAAATTTGAACGTGGCAGGGACAGTTCATTGGCTTCAGCGCATTTACAGCCTTTTCGCGGGCATGGTCTTCGTCAACTTCGACGATGAACATATGCTCTTGGTATTTGTCCCAGTGACCGGATGCCTCCCATAGCTTGCGATCAACGACCTGAGGGGTATTCACCTCGACGTAACCGCCGCGTTTTTGCTGGCGGCGCATGTAATCTTGTAAAGTGGTGAAGATCGACCACCCATTGGGATGCCAAAAGATTTGACCGGGCGCTTCTTCTTGCATGTGAAAGAGGTTCATCTCGCGACCGAGTTTGCGATGATCGCGCTTGGCAGCTTCTTCCAACATGTTCAGATGTGCTTTGAGCTCGCCCTTGTTCTGAAACGCGACCCCATAGATGCGTTGCAGCATGGCACGGTTGCTGTCGCCGCGCCAATATGCGCCCGCGACGCTCATGAGTTTAAAGGCGTCCGCAGGCACCTGACCGGTATGCTGCAAATGTGGACCACGACATAAATCCTGCCAGTCACCGTGCCAATACATGCGTAGTGGCTCGTCTCCGGGAATGCTGCTGATCAGCTCGACCTTGTAGGGCTCGCCGCGGTCCGTGTAGTAGTCAATCGCATCCTGACGGTCCCAGACCTCTGTCCGAACCGGGTCTCTCTGGGCGATGATTTCGCGCATTTTCTTTTCAATTGCGCCCAGATCTTCTGGGGTAAATGGCGCGGCCCGGTCGAAATCGTAATACCACCCGTTTTCGATGACCGGACCAATCGTGACCTTGACGTCCGGCCAAATGGCTTGAACGGCCCGCGCCATTATGTGGGCAAAGTCATGGCGTATCAGTTCCAACGCCTGAGGCTTGTCCTGCAGGGTGTGAATAGCAATCTGGGCATTCGCGTCGATAGGCCATTGCAAATCCCAATGCGCGCCATCCAAACTGGCGGAGATTGCTTTTTTGGCAAGAGATTTGGATATGCTGGCAGCGACTTCGGCCGGTGTGATGCCGGCGTCGAAAGATTGCGTGTTGCCATCGGGAAAGGTTAGGGAAATCTGGCTCATCGGCCGGCTCCTCGTCAGTTTGGCGCCCACGGAGCGCCCGGTTGCGGGTGTTAATGTCCCGCGTTTGCAACTCGCAGGCGTAACTGTCAAGCACATGCTGCTCTGGTTTTGGAAAAGTTGTACTAAATTATGCAGTGCTTGACCCAAAGAAGGTTTGCCTTGATCCGGCAGGCCTTTGGAAAAAAAACGCGATGCTTGGCAGGGGGCGTCGATCCTGCGCAGACACGGCGCTGAAAATGCGATTTGACCGTTTGACTAAAATTCTGCCTATCAAATGCGTTGATACCCGCGCGTGAGCTATGCTTACTAAGGCAAACGAAATCGGAAAGGTCGTAACATGACGCAAGATAGCTCTTTGGTGCAATATCTTGACGGGCCGCAGGGCCGTCGATTGGCCTATGTCGCGCATGCAGGGCGCGGACCGTGCATCGTTTTTCTGTCTGGGTATTCCTCAGATATGGCAGGCACCAAGGCCGTGCATCTTGACGCTTGGGCGCGTGCGCAGGGGCGGGCCTTTCTAAGATTGGATTATTCCGGACATGGCCAGTCATCAGAAGCATTCGTTGACGGGTGCATCGGGGATTGGGCAGATGACGCAGAGGCCATCATCCGGGCCGTGACCGACCAGCCCCTTATATTGGTCGGCTCGTCCATGGGGGGGTGGATTGGCTGCTTGTTGTCGAAACGCCTGCCTCGGATCGTGGGCTTTGTCGGTATCGCGGCGGCCCCCGATTTTACCGAAGATGGCCTGTGGGCCAGCTTTGATGTCTCCCAACGAGCACGCCTGATGGAGGATGGGATTCTCATGGTGCCATCTGAATATGAAGCCCCCTATCCCGTCACACGTAAAATAATAGAAGACGGACGCGACCACCTTGTTTTACGCAGTCCTTTGCCGATGTCTTGGCCGGTGCGTCTGTTGCAAGGCACGGATGACACTGATGTGCCGCCGGCGGTCGCGCAAGCGCTGCTGACGCATATCGAGGGTGCAGACGTTCGTATGGCACTGGTCAAACATGCTGATCACCGGTTTTCATCGCCCTCATGTTTGCGACTGATTGAATCCACTATTACAGAAATCGCACCTCTGGATTGACGTGACGGCGTAATTTTTCGGCATTGCCAGCGCGCATGGCCCTGCTTAGCCTGACGGATGTGTATTCGGGTTTCAACAGGGGCGTGCAATGATTATTTTGCGTATCTTGGCAATTTTGATTTTGGTCATTGCTATTGGGATCGGTGGCCTTTGGCTTTTTGGTCCGAGAGAGCCCGTCGATCTGGACGTCACATTTGATGCAAAGCAATTGGAAAGCGGTGTTGACAGCTATCTTTTGGGGCAGGAAGAGCAATTTGACGACATAACCGAGGGTGTGGAAAAGCGTGTGATTTGGGCAAATACTCCCGATACCAAAACACCTGTTGCAATTATCTATATTCACGGGTTTTCGGCCACATCCGAGGAAATCCGCCCGGTTCCAGATTTGGTCGCGCAGGCCTTGGGGGCGAACCTGTACTATGCGCGCCTTTCAGGGCACGGGCGCAGCGGTGACGCTATGGCCGAGCCGCGGGTTCGCGACTGGGCCCACGACATGGCCGAAGCACTTGCTGTTGGCAAAGCCATCGGGGACCGCGTTATTGTTATAACAACGTCAACTGGGGGCACGCTGGGAACATTGGCGGCAAGCCGGCCCGAGATGTCCGCAATGATGGACGGTTTGATTCTGGTCTCGCCCAATTTCAAAGTTGCCAATCCGCTGGCACAGATTTTGACGTGGCCCGGTGTTCGCTGGTGGGGGCCAATTGTTGCAGGGGCAGAACGCAACTGGACCGACCAAGCGAAAAATGCCGAACACGTTAAATACTGGACGACAATCTATCCGACGGTTGCAACCATTCCAATGGGAGCTTTGGTCAAAGCCGCTCAAGAGGCGGATCATGGCAAAATCAAAACGCCAGCGCTCGCCGTATTTGATCCGCGTGACGAGGTTGTTGATCATACCGCCACCGAAAGTATCACGGCCGGCTGGGGTGGACCAATCCAGATAGAACGGATCACAACGGGTAATGGCGACGATCCCGCCCATCATGTTATTGCCGGAGATATCATGTCACCAAGCAAGACTGCACCCACCGTGGATCTTATGGTGAACTGGATCAACGCGTTGCAGTGATGGATCAAAGGGTTAGCCTCATCACACTGGGCGTGACTGATCTAGCGGACGCTGCAAGGTTTTACGATGCATTGGGCTGGACCAGAGCGGATGATGGCGAACCAGGTATTGTCGCCTATGATCTGATTGGTCAAAGTTTGTGCCTTTATCCGCGCGAACATCTCGCCAAGGACATAGGCGTCCCGGTCGAGGCCTTGGGCACCGGTGGAACAACCTTGGCTTATAATGTCGAAACCGCAGCAGATGTCATGCGCTTGACCGAACTGGCACTGGCGGCGGGTGCCAAAGTCCTGCGACCGGCAGGCAAGGTATTCTGGGGCGGGACGATTTCTTATATTTCTGATCCAGACGGCCATATATGGGAATTTGCCTATAATCCGTTTTCCGCCCTCGGGCCGGGTGGTGCTTTCAGGTGGGGTGGATATTGAGCCGCAGGAAACCCGGCAGCATGCGAGCGCTTGAGCGTCTGGGAAGAGAGCCTTTGGGGCGCTATTTTTACATGCGCGATTTTCTAATGAGCGAGATAAGTGCCTTTCACGGTGTACCAAACGTACCGGATATCCCTGATTTGGCAGTGTCGCGTGGGCGGGAATTGGCAAAAGTGCTCCTGGACCCTTTGCAAGAAACCTTTGGCAGGATTGCTGTACGGTCAGCTTATCGTTCGGCCGAGTTGAATGCTTATGGCAACAAGCACAATTTGAGTTGCGCCCAAAATAACAATCCAATGGAATGCCATATCTGGGACCAGCCCCAGATCGAGGTTGCCGGCGCATCGGTTGTGATCCCCTGGTTTGCGCGCAGGTACGCGCAGGGCCGGGACTGGCGTGATCTTGCTTGGTGGTTACACGACCACCTGCCGTATTCGGAACTATGCTTTTTCCCGAAACTTTGTGCGTTTAATCTGGTCTGGCGACCGGTTCGAAAACGCTGTATCTATAGCTATATCTCACCACGTGGATATTTGCTTCGATCTGGTACCGAACCGCTAGAAACAGGGACAGAGCGCCAGGCGCGGTATTCTGATTTTCCAGCTTTCCGCGCATTGTCCTGTCCTTTATGACGAAATCGCACGACATGTGTCTGTTGTTCTGGCCAAGCAAAGCCAGAAGGGCTAGACGCATGTGGTTTGAACAATTTATCCGACCCCGCCATGCCCGAAATCTCGGCTGATCTCACAAAAAGCTTTTTTGACCGTTTTGACAGGGCGCAAGACGACCGAGTCCTTGGCACGCGTCTTGAGGGTATTTTGTCCTCTCGTGCCAGAATTTGGAGTCATTGGGGTAACACGGACGGCCCATCCCAGGCCGAGATGGCCGTGCTTCCTTTGATGCAGGCTTTAGAGGGGGGCCGTTTACAAGGCGAAGACCTCATCTGGATGGGCAATCATGCACGCGTTGCTGCAGGTCGTTGGCGATTTTCGGGACGTATGGTGCGTGATGGGCCCTTGGGCCGTGCAACTGATCATGTTATCTCGGCCCGGGTCGCATCCGAGCTTTACCTGATAGATGATATGGTTGCGGAGGGCGTGGTCGTTATGGATACTTCGACGGCTTTGCTACAGGCAGATATTGGGCTCAAAGAGTGGGCCCGCGATCGTGCTTTGACAGTTGAGCCCAAACTGCCAGAGCCCCCGCAGGCAACCGCGCAGAATGTCTGGGCGGATGGCTGGGCAGAGCTTTTGCAGTTGGGAATGTCCGAAGGCGTTGGGACGATGGCGGCCCAGTATGCGCAGGGTTGCGTGGTGGACTGGCCGGGGGCACGCTTGGCTCATGGGCGTGGTGAGGTCGAGCAATTTTGGTCAAAGCTGCGCAACGCCGTGCCTTCGGCGAAATTTACCCTGTGTCACCGGGTAGGGCGATCCGACCCTATGATGCCCCCGCGGGCGTCGGTGCGCTGGCGCCTAACCGGAAAACATGACGGGTGGGGACTATTTGGTGCGCCCACGGGTGCCATGGTGTCTGTTGTGGGTATCAGTCAGGCCGAGTTTGGTGATGACGGCGTGAAGCGCGAATTCACCGTTTTTGATGAGGCCGCTGTTTGGGCACAGATATTTGCTCAGACCGGGGCGGTCAATGATCGCACCGGCGCCGGGCCGACCTGAAACAGCATTCAGGCAGATACACATCCTCTGCCTGATAGTCTCTGGTATATCTAGGCTTCCATCTTTTCCAGTTCGTCAATCATATCTGAAATCATGCCCAGGCCTTTGTCCCAAAAGGTTGGATCACTTGCATCCAATCCAAAAGGCGCAAGCAGGTCTTTGTGATGTTTTGATCCGCCTGCACGCAACATATCGAAATACTTGGCTTGAAACCCGTCGGGTTGTTCTTGGTAGACCGCGTAAAGCGCGTTCACCAAACCGTCGCCAAAGGCGTATGCATAAACGTAGAATGGTGAATGCACGAAGTGGGGAATATAGGTCCAAAAGGTTTCGTATCCGTCGACAAAATCAAACGCAGGTCCAAGGCTTTCTGCCTGCACACTCATCCAAAGCGCGTTGATGTCATCTGGCGTAAGCTCGCCCGAGCGGCGGGCATCGTGAAGTTTGCACTCAAAGTCATAAAAGGCAATCTGACGAACAACGGTGTTTATCATGTCCTCGACCTTACCCGCGAGCAGGATCTTGCGCTCGGCTTGACTTTCAGCGGCGTCCAACATGCGCCGAAATGTCAGCATCTCGCCAAAAACGCTGGCGGTTTCGGCCAATGTCAGCGGAGTTGACGACAAAAGCTCGCCCTGACCTGCAGCCAGGACCTGGTGTACTCCGTGGCCAAGTTCATGCGCCAAAGTCATGACATCGCGTGGTTTGCCCAGATAGTTCAGCATGACGTAGGGATGCACATCCGTTACGGTCGGGTGCGCAAATGCCCCCGGCGCCTTGCCGGGTTTGACGCCTGCGTCGATCCAGCCGTCTTCGAAGAAGGGGCGCGCGATGTCTGCCATCTCTGGTGCAAATTCACCATAGGCGGACATGACAAGATCACGCGCCTCTTGCCAGTCCACAATGCGATCGCTTTCCATTGGCAAAGGGGCATTGCGGTCCCAGACCTGCATGCGTTCGAGGCCCAGCCATTTACGTTTAAGGTCGTAATAGCGATGCGATAGTTTCGGATAGGCCTTTACCACGGCATTGCGCAGGGCCTCTACGACCTCCGGCTCTACATGGTTGGACAGATGGCGACCGGTTTGCGGTGTTGGCATCCCGCGCCAGCGATCCATAATCTCTTTTTCTTTGGCCTGTGTGTTGTGCACGCGCGCAAAGGTTTTGATGTTTTTGGAAAAGACCCGGGCCAGTTCACGCGTGGCGGCCTCGCGGATTGTGCGGTCCTGCTCGGTCAACAGGTTCAAGGTGCCTTCGATGTTGCGGGTCTCTCCTGCAACTTCAAATGTCAGACCGGCAATGGTTTCGTCGAACAAACGTTCCCACGCGTCGCCGACCACACCAAGATCATGCAAAAACTTTTCTATCTCATCCGAAAGCTGATAAGGTTTCATTGCGCGAATGCGCTCGAACACGGGTGCGTACCGTGCAAGCGCGGCATTCTCGTTCAGCAACGCCGTTAAAGCGTCATCGTCAAGCCGGTTCAGCTCTAGCGTGAAAAATACCAAGGGCGTTGTGTGTTCTGTTAATTGCGCCTGACAATCAGAGAGAAATTTTGCACGGTCTGCGTCGGTTGTAAGCTGATAATACCGCAGCCCTGCATAGGACATGATGCGTCCGGCTTTCGAATCTATTGCTTCCTGACGCTGCACGCATGTCAGCAATTCCGAGGCAGACAACTCTGCCAGTTTGCCCTCGTAATCTGCAGCAAAGTCCGCACAGGCGCTTTTTAACCAGTCAAGGTCGTCTGATAATTCACTGGAGTCCGGGTCTGGATACAGGTCCGTCAGATCCCAAACCGGCAGATCGCCCAGGGGATATGCTCCGGTATCAGTAACAGCGTCACGGGGCAGGTTAGTCATGGTTATCTCCGAATTCGTTTGATCTGCAGCTAAGGGCGCACAGGCCCAAGGTTCAAGTGGTGTTGAGCATCAAAGCCTTTAATTCTGTCAAAGTATTGGCCTCTGACGCGGGTTTGTCCTGTCTCCATCGCAAAATACGCGGGAACCGTACCGCGACACCGGATTTATGACGTGAAGACGGCTGGATCCCTTCGAAAGCCAATTCAAAAACCAGATCGGGATCGACCTGCCTGACGGGACCAAACCGGTCGCGAGTATGTGCACGAACCCACTTTGTTATATCGCGGAACTCGGCATCTGTCAGACCCGAATACGCCTTTGCAAACGGGACCAGTGCGCCATCATTCCAAACCGCAAACGTAAAGTCCGTGAATAGGGTCGCACGGCGCCCGTGTCCGGCCTGAGCATAGATCATAACCGCATCGATTGTCATCGGATCCAGTTTCCATTTCCACCAATCGCCCCGTTTGCGACCCTGGGCGTAGAGACTGGATCGACGTTTGATCATTAATCCTTCGGCAGCGGCCTTTCGGGCCGAGGTTCGGGCCTGTGCCAAACCGTCCCAATCTTGTGCGTCAAGCGTTGGTGCTAAATCAATAGCCGACGCCTTGGGTAAACCGCCCAAAAGTTTGACAAGGGACTCCCGCCGGACGCACAAAGGTGCTTGACGCATGTCGGCGCCCGACTGCTCAAGCAGATCATACGCCACCAGCCTTACCGGAAAATCCCTGCGCAGTGTCTCAGTTACCTTTTTTCGGCCAAGGCGTTTTTGTAAGTCGGCGAAGGAACGGGGCACTGGTCCGTCACTCACCAAAAGCTCTCCATCCAGAACGGTTCCGTCGGGTAGGAAATCCTGAGTATCCGAGAATTCGGGAAAACTATCAGTGATAAGGTCCTCGCCACGTGACCAAAGGGACACAACGCCATCGCGTTGTATTAATTGTGCGCGAATGCCATCCCATTTCCATTCCACCTGCCAGTCCTGTCTTGGACCCAATGACTTGACATCTATGTCAAGGCCATGTGCAAGGCAGAAGGGATAGGGTCGGGTGAGGGCCGCCTCGGTGCCCGTGCCACGAATGAGCGCGTTGAATTCGATGGTCGTAGGATCCCAGTTTCCCATCAACCTGTGCGCCAATGCAGCAGCGTCTTCGCCTGTGGCTTTTGCAAGGGCACGGGTCATCAGCTTGCGACTTACACCCAGCCGGAACCCGCCAGTGATGAGTTTGTTGAACACCAAACATGCCTGTGGGGACAGCTGATCCCAAGCAGATAAGATTGCATGTTTACGGTCATCAGGTTCCATCAGGGAAATAGCGCGCAGCGTATCAATCCAATGGGTCAGTGGTTGATCGTTTGTTCGGGTTGGTGGAGGCAGCACCAAAGCGAGGGTCTCGGCAAGATCACCCACGATCGCATAGCTTTCTTCAATGATCCACAGCGGTAGATTTGCGGCTTCGGCGGCCCATTCCCGAAGAAGCGTTGTCGAGACTGCGCGTTTGGGTCTTTTGCCGGCAAACAACGCTATGGTCCACAGCTTGTCTTGGTCGGATGCCGTCATGAAATATGCGGACAAGGCGTCTATTTTGGCAGAGGTTCTGGTCGTTTCGTCCAATGCATTGAATAAAGATGAGAATGCCTTCATGCACCAGCCTCCTCATTGCCAAATTCGGTTGGTACAATTTGTGAATACCAGCCATTTTCGTTAAGATACTTGTTGAAAATATCGGTGTAACCATGCGTGCAATATATATTTTCAGCATTTGTTGATTTGATTGCATCAAGCAGACCATTCCAATCAGCATGATCTGACATGACAAATCCGCGACCAACGCCGCGCCGCCGCCGCACACCCCTTAATTGCATCCACCCGGAGGCAAATCCAGTGGACAATGGTCCCAGCTTTTTTTTGGCCCAAGCCGCATCGACCGCTGCGGGCGGAGCAATAACAAGGGCGCCTTTGGGTATCTTGTCAAGCTCGGAAACCGATTGCGTTTTGGGCAGCATGACGCCAGCCTCGCGGAGCACACGATTTGTTCCCTCGACAGCGCTGTGGGTCAGGATTGGTCCGATATCAGGATTTACGCAATGCATCAACCGTTGTGCCTTGCCCAACGAATATGCTCCAATAATCGAGGTCAGACCCATGCTTGCGTTCTGATGCCACCAGGTATCAATTTGTGCTCCTATCTGGGCTTGAGGCAGCCAATTGAAGACAGGGAGGCCAAAGGTGCATTCGGTGACAAAACTATGACAGGTTACAGGCTCAAAAGCCTCAGACAGGCCATCATCTTCGGTTTTGTAATCGCCAGAGATGACCCAGACTTCACCCGCGACCTCTACCCGGACTTGTGCCGACCCTGGCAGATGTCCTGCGGGATAAAGGGATATTTTTGCGCCGCCAATTTGTCGGTTTGTGGCAAATTCGAGTGGATCCAACGTGACTTTGCCCAACCTGTGGCGCAGCATGACACATGTGTCAGGAGTGGCCATATAGGCACCATGACCCGGACGCGCATGGTCTGCATGGGCATGGGTGATCACCGCACGATCTACGGGACGCCAGGGGTCGATATAGACGTCGGCCGCGGGGATATAAAGGCCGCGCTTTGTGAACTGGATCATTGCTCCCATCTTGAGTAGCTTAGCTCTGATCGCTGGTAGGACCAGTCCCTTCCAGTTCCGAAAAAGGAGATTATGATGCGCAGCACTACGCTTCGCCAGCGCCTAAAGGCAGGTGACTATCTGGCCGGTACATTTATCAAGACGCCATCGCACTCGGTGCTTGAGGTTTTGGCGAGCAGCCGTTTGGACTTTGTTGTGCTGGATGCAGAGCATTCACCGTTTGACAGGCAGGCGCTGGATGCCTGTCTGGCTGTGGCACGCATGGCTGATTTGCCGACGCTTGTGCGCGTCGGTGACGGCTCTGCAAAAGAGATCCTGTGGGCCTTGGATGCAGGCGCAGACGGTATCGTCGTGCCGCATGTCGACAGTGTTTCAAAGGCCGAAGCCGTGGCCAAGGCGGCGCGGTTCGGTTTGGGAGGGCGTGGATTTGCTGGAACGACGCGATGGGCGGGATACGGAACGCGTCCCATGGCCGAGATATTGTCAGAGACAGAAAATACGGTTGTCGTGGCCCAGATTGAAGAACCAGCAGGTGTTGATCTGAGTGCAGAAATTGCGAGCATCGAAGGCATCGATGCGTTATTTCTTGGCCCTGCAGACATCAGCGTAAGCTACGGTAATCATTCAGTCCAAAACGATGATTTGCCAAAGGCGTTGGCCACTGTTGGAGACGCGGTCAAATCTGCGGGCAAAGGCTATATGAGCTTTGCTATAGGTCAGGAACAGGCGACAGAAATGGCAGGTCACGGAGTACATGCATTTTGTATGGCATCCGAACACGCATGGATTCGTAACGGTGCCAATGCAGACGCAGATATCGTCCACGGGCTTGGTCGGCGCTAGTCAGAGCCAATCAGCCTCATTGGTGTTCACTAAATAGGACGATGCTGTCTGCCAAAACGCGCTGCCTGATCGCGGCGCGTTCCATAAAAACTTCGTGTTTTGCCATTTGAACGATATCGAGGCGGCCATTGGGCCAGCGAGACATGCGATTACGGATTCGCGAAACATCAACAATTCCCTCGTTTGCTCCCAAAAACGTGATGCAGGGCACGTCAGGCGACGGCAGGCGTGCCAGTGCGCGGCATTCGGCTAATGTCGATAAGGTCCAGCCCGCCGTAGGACCGGCCAGCCCAAATTTGCTTTCGGCGATGACATGGTCGCGCACCATCGAAAATTTTTCAGGGTCCGAGGTCAGAAGATTGTCTTCGAATGAGGATTTGAGAACATAGCGTTCACGTGCCGCACCCAATGCCGGAGACGCGCGTTTTCCGATCAATGTCTGTGCGGACAGCAATACATAGACAACAGGCCTGAGGAACATGTTAAATTCAAGACCCCACATGGGTCCCGAAAAAACGACGGCCTTGGCGGGTAATCCATCAACCAAGCTACGAAGCGCAATGGCCCCGCCCATCGAATGTGCGACTAAGTATAGGGGCTTTGGTAACTCCTGCCCACGCGCAAAATTCATAAGCGCAACTACGTCTTTCTGGTAATCCAGAAAAGCGTCTACATGGCCAGTTTTTGGATCGGCTAACAAACGGTCAGACAGACCCTGCCCACGCCATTCGATGGTTGCCATGCAATACCCCGCGTCTGAGAATGCAACAGCAGTGTGCGCGTATTTCTCGATATATTCCCCGCGTCCGAGAAACATCAAAATCGTACCGCGTGGCGTGGATCCATTGGCTGGCATGACGCTGAGCCGTAGGCGCGGTCCATCGCTGGCCCGCACCCAAAACGCTTGTGCCCGTTCCGCACCTTTGACCAGATCATGGCGGAAAGGCGCGCTTTCATTCATTAGGACAGGACCGACGCGAGTTTCATTGCCATTCCCATGTCGCCGTCAACCTTCAACTTGCCTTGCATGAAAGCTGCGGTTGGATTGACTTCACCGTTCAAGATGCCTTCAAACGTTTCTGAGTCAGCAGTCAAAGTGACGTCGGCGTCCTCATCGCTGATGCGTGCACCTGACGCGTCGATAACAATTGCGCCAGCGTCCTCCAGGGCAAATTTGGCAGTTCCGTCAAACTCGGCCGCGTCGAGTTTTTCATTAAGGGCGGCAACAGCCTGGTCCATTATATCGCTCATAGAGTTTTCTCCGTTTGGTGGTTACTGGCAATTACAAATAACCGCATTACACTGTGTATGGTTATGAGAACTCGTCTTGCAAATTTCAAATATGCCGTCGCGACACTTGCTGTTTGTGTCATTCCTCACATTGCATTGGCACAAGACGCTGATGGGCAAACCCGCGCGGCAAACCTGTTGGCAGAACTGTCCCAAGCTGCCGACGCCGCGACGGCAGACCGGCTGGAGCGCGCATTGATATATGAATGGTCGCGCACAGGCTCTCCGGCCTTGGATTTGTTACTGACAAGAGGGCGCGCCGCCTTGGAAGTGAATGACCATAAACGCGCCGTAGAGCATTTGACCGCGCTGACCGATCATGCACCCGAATTTGCCGAAGGGTGGCATCAGCTTGCTCTGGCGTATTTTCATTCTTCCGCTATCGGACCGGCGATCGACGCACTCGAGCGCGCGCTGGCCTTGAACCCAAATCATTTTCCCGCCCTGCGTGGAATGGCTGTCATTTTGGATGGTTTAGGAAAGCATGCACTTGCAGAGCGGGCCTATCAGGCAGTACTGAACATCCGCCCGCACGATTCTGATGCGCAGGCGGCCCTTGATCGCTTGACGTCTTTGACGATGGGAACGGCGCTATAACTTTTGCCTTGAAAGGCCCGTGTCATGTCTAGCAGACCGCGGATTGCGGCCATTTTGGGCCCTACCAATACCGGCAAGACACATTATGCGATCGAGCGTATGCTGGGGTATCGCAGCGGAATGATCGGGTTGCCATTGCGTCTTTTGGCGCGTGAAGTTTATGACCGGATTGTTGCTGTGCGCGGCCCTAGCGTAGTTGCGCTGGTCACGGGGGAAGAGCGGATCGTTCCACCGCGTGCCGCGTACTGGGTGTGCACGGTCGAAGCCATGCCGGAAGCGATGGGCAGCGACTTCGTTGCAGTTGACGAAATCCAGCTTTGTGCTGATCCCGAACGCGGCCATGTCTTTACCGACCGCCTGATGCGAATGCGAGGTACGCACGAGACCCTGTTCATGGGGAGCGATACAATGCGGGGTCCGATTGCAGAACTGGTTCCAGGTGTGGAATTCATGCGACGCGATCGTCTGAGCAATTTGACGTATTCGGGTTCAAAAAAGATCAGTCGTCTACCGCCAAGAACGGCGATAGTGGGCTTTTCTGTTGAGAATGTGTATGCGATTGCAGAACTGCTGCGCAGGCAAAAAGGTGGTGCTGCGGTTGTTATGGGCGCGCTCAGTCCGCGGACACGCAATGCCCAGGTTGCACTGTATCAAAATCGAGAAGTCGATTATCTGGTCGCAACTGATGCCATTGGGATGGGTCTCAACCTCGATATTGACCACGTTGCATTTTCAGCAACGCATAAATTTGATGGCCGTCGCATGCGGCCTTTGTTTCCAAATGAACTGGGCCAAATTGCAGGTCGTGCCGGTCGGGGTATGTCAGATGGAACATTTGGCGTAACAGGCGAAGCGTCCCCGTTGGACGAGGATATGGCGAACGCCATTTGCGATCATCGTTTTGCCGCGATTCGAAAATTGAATTGGCGGAACGTTGCATTGCAATTCGGCTCAATTGACGCATTAATTGCGTCGCTGGAGGTCGCGCCGCACGATGACCTTCTCACAAAAGCCCGCGAAGCCGATGACTTAGGTGCGCTGCGTCTGCTGAACCAAGACGCCGAGGTCCGCGCGCGGGCAAGCGATGGTTCTGCGGTACGTTTGTTATGGGATGTGTGCCGTATTCCCGATTTTCGGGGCATCAGTCAGGCGGAACATTCCAATCTTTTGGGCGTGATTTTTAACCATTTGCATCAAAGTGGACGCATCCCCGAAGATTTTTTGGCGAGGCAGATCAATAGGCTTGATCGGACGGACGGAAACATTGACACATTGTCCAAACGACTGGCCTATATTCGCACTTGGACCTACGGTGCGCAACGTGGTGCATGGGTGGGTGCGGAAAGGCATTGGAATGACCGCGCGCGCGCGGTAGAAGATGCATTGTCGGATGCGCTGCACGCGCAACTGACCCAAAGATTTGTTGATCGCCGAACCTCGGTGTTGATGCGGCGATTGAAACAGAAGGAGGCCCTCTTGGCCGAAGTTAATGACAAAGGCGAAGTAACCGTCGAGGGTGAATTCGTCGGGCGGCTGGAAGGTTTTCGGTTTCGCCAGGACCAAAACGCTGCCGGTCAGGAGGCCAAGACGCTACGCACAGCGTCCATTCAGGCATTGCAGCCCCATTTCCATTTGCGGGCGGATCGTTTTTACAATGCTCCGGATACCGAAATAGATTTCACCGAACAGGGTGGATTGATGTGGGGCGATCAGGCGGTTGGCAAGTTGGCCGTCGGCGATGACCCTTTGAAGCCCCGCGTTGTGGGGTTTGTAGATGATGAAGCCGGACCAGACGTCGCACAAAAAGTTGAACGCCGGTTGCAGCATTTCATTGATCGCAAAGTGGCCGCGCTGTTTGAACCTTTGTTGACAGTGCAACGTGACGAGGCGCTGTTGGGCCTTGCCCGTGGATTCGGGTTTCGCATGATAGAGGCGATGGGTGTCCTTCCTCGCGCCGACGTTGCAGACGAGGTCAAAGCGCTTGATCAAGATGCCCGCGCGGCTCTGCGCAAACATGGTATACGGTTTGGACAGTTCACGATTTTCATGCCATTGCTGCTCAAGCCAGCGCCAACACGACTGCGCTTGGTGCTGTGGAGTTTGGCAAATGGCTTGCAGGAATTTCCGGAATCTCCGCCACCCGGTATGGTCACGGTCCCCGTTATCGAGGGTACCCCATCCGAGCATTGCACAGTAGCCGGATATCGCGCCGCTGGCACCCGTGCCATACGGATTGATATGGCCGAACGTTTGGCCGATATGCTAAGAGCCGAAGACAGCAGAGGTGGCTTTGAAGCGAAGGCTGATATGCTGTCTATCACGGGCCTGACGTTGGAACAGTTTTCAGATCTGATGCAAGGGTTGGGCTACAAATCTGAGCGGGGTGAACGCCCTAAGGTCAAAGCAGAGCCTTCGGACAGCAAAACAGTCGAAACCAACACGCCGGACGCCGCTGCGGTCAAGGCAGAAGGCTCGGCGGAACCTGATACTGAGCAGGCCCAGCCAGAAGGCGCGTCATACGGTGAGGGCGAACATACCGCCGCCGACGGTACAGCCGAAGCGATTACACAGCCAGAAGACAAAGCCACCGCGCCAGACGTCGTTGCGGAAACAGAGGTTTACTACACCTTTACATGGGGTGGAATGCGACAGCGACAACAGCGCGGACCGCACGGGCGGCGTTCTCAGGGTGGCGAAGAGCAGTCGGGTACTGGTCGATCCAAAGAACGCCCCGAACGGACCCGAGATGCAAGTGGCAAACGCGATAAACGCAAATCTGACGGGCCTAGACAGTCTGGCAACAATGGTGCAGTACAAGAAGGACCGCGCGGCGCGAAAGGCAAGTCGAAAGGCAAGCGACCTCCAAAAAATCAGGGTGCACGAAGTTTTGAAGCACGCCCACCTCGTACCGAGAAAAAGATAGATCCTGACAATCCCTTTGCAGCTGCGCTTAAAAATTTTGGGAACAGCTCTTAAGTGGATGCGAAGCCCGAAGCAGCCCGTGTGCGGTTGGACAAGTGGCTTTGGTTTGCCCGGTTTTTCAAAACACGGAGCCTGGCAACAAAGGTTGTGGCCTCAGGACATGTGCGTGTGAACGGCACGCATGTGTCCAAGCCGTCAACAAATGTCGGGAAAGGGGATACAGTTACCTTTCCGCAAGCGCGTGATGTGCGCGTCATCCGGATCGATGCAACAGGCTCTCGTCGGGGACCCGCGACAGAGGCACAGGCGCTTTATACCGACCTTGCTCCACCACAACCTCGAACCGTAGAAAAAGCGCCCTCCGCCCCTGCATTTGAGGGTGGAGGGCGGCCCACCAAACGAGATCGTCGCAAGTTTGATCAAGTCAGACGAGATCTGCTTGAATGATCCGTCTTGCTGCACTAGCTATCACCGACCTTGTTGATTGGAATAAAGGCGCTTGCTGATGACCTATGTGGTTTTGGACAACTGCATTGCATGTAAATATACCGATTGCGTAGAAGTATGCCCCGTGGACTGCTTTTACGAGGGCGAGAATATGCTGGTAATCCATCCGGATGAATGCATCGACTGCGGTGTTTGCGAACCGGAATGTCCCGCTGATGCGATTCGTCCGGATACCGACCCCGAGATGGACAAATGGGTAGAGTTCAACCGAAAGTATTCTCAGGTCTGGCCTGTTATTATTGAAAAGCGTGATCCCCTACCTGACGCCGAAGAACGTGACGGAGAGTCTGGGAAGCTGGAAAAATACTTCTCTGAAGAGGCAGGTGAAGGTAGCTGACAGTTTCAGCCTTGATCTTTAAAGACGAGTTCTATCATTAAAATAGTCTGCTACATAAGCAGATATAGATTATTTTTTGGGCTTCTTAGCTATGAAATAATGTGCCGACGTGGTACGTGTATACGCTGAATGTAAGATTACCCAGCGATTGGACGCCACATAAACGCACATACCAAACCTTCAATCCCGGGACATCGGCAAAAGTCGCGAGGCTTTTCGTCAACGGATTGATGGCGTGACGCAGGTTTTATCAAGGACCAACTGTATGACCAAAACGAAAAAGCTTGAATTCCGCCCCAATGAATTTGTGGTGTATCCGGCACATGGTGTCGGCCAGATCATATCGATTGAAGAGCAAGAAATCGCAGGCATGTCACTGGAACTTTTCGTGATTTCGTTCGAAAAAGATAAAATGACCCTGCGAGTGCCTACTAATAAGGCAACCGAGGTCGGCATGCGTTCGCTCAGTTCCCCAGATGTCGTTGACCATGCAATGCGGACACTCAAGGGCAAGGCCAAGGTCAAGCGGGCCATGTGGTCGCGTCGTGCGCAAGAATACGAGCAAAAGATAAACTCGGGCGATTTGATTGCGATTGCCGAGGTTGTTCGTGATCTGCATCGCGCGGACGATCAGCGCGAGCAAAGCTATTCCGAGCGTCAACTATACGAAGCCGCTTTAGAGCGCCTGACCCGAGAGATCGCCGCTGTTGCGGACGGTGACGAACTGGCAGCGGCGCGTCAGGTTGATGCTGTATTGGTGTCACGGGCGGCTGCCTGAGGGCCAGTCAAGCAGTATAGATGAGGGCGGTCCATCCGGGCCGCCCTTTTTCATTGGCGAAGTTTAAGATGCTGGCCACTTGCACCTTTATCCTGTCATTCGGTTCCAACCGATAGGTGGCTTGTCTGGATAAAGTCGACGTCTGTCCGGAGCGAAAGCATTCTTTTATGGTTTATCCACGCCAATATGGTTTCGGCGTTTTTGCATTCGCTTCCTGCGATGCATGTGTCACGGATGCTCAGGAGTTTCTGATGATCTAATCCCCACACGGATTCTCGCTATGCGCCGGGCGCGCTCAGCACCTCGCGCTACGGCAGGACGTCCGGCACTGTGTCTGGCACGGTTTCCGGCAGATCAAATACTTGTCCTGGATAAATCAGATCGGGGTCGCGGATAAGATCCCTGTTGGCCTCATAGACATGAACGTACAGAACCCCGCGTCCATAGCGTTCGCGGCTGATGCCCCAAAGAGTATTGCCCGGTTGAATGGTGATGGCCTTTATCGGACCCGTAAGCTCTCGTGCGCGCGCAAGAATATCCCGGTCCTCGCGCTTAAAAGGACTTTCGACCCGTGACAGGACATCTCCGCTCTCGCTGATTTGATCGACGCGAAGGGTGTAAATGCCAGTGTCGATTCCTTGTAATTCGGCTGTCCAGGAGCCGTCCTGATCCACGGCAAGCTGACTGACAGCTTTGTTGTTCAAGTAGATACGTACAAAGGTGCTGTCGGTCCCGCGGCCTGAAATAGACACCTCGCCCTGCTCGTCATAGGCAATCGTTTGCAGGCTTAGGGATGTCGATGTCTCGGGGGGGGCGCCGGGCGGCTCGGGTGTCTGCAAAACGCGAATGCCATCTTCGCTTGTCAAAAGCACGGTCGTGCCGCGCGAGGGCATGGGATCCTCGACGGGAGCAGTTGGTGCCAAACCACCCTGCGCCGGATCATCCATTCGTGCGGTTCCACCGGGTGTGGGTTGCGGGGCCGGCGTATCTTTGGGATCGGGCTGTTCATCCGAGAGTCCAGCGCCCAGTTGTGCGGTTGCCAGTCGAGAGGGACCGATATCCCGTCCTGCGCCACCCGGCGTCGAAGTCTGCGGCGTTGCAGGAGAGGGCGGACTGGTTGGTGCCTGCGCAAAGGCGGGTGTGTCTGTTGTATCAAGCAATTGTGGTCGCACAGCCGGCGTTGGGGCGAGAATGACCTGTTCAATAGAATCGATTTCAGAGCCATCTTGGTAAACTCGAAGTGAAAGAACACGGGCCACGGGCGAAGACTCGATCAGCAACAGCATTGCAAACTGTCCATTGCCGTCTGTAAAGGTCACATCTTGAATCTGACCGTCCAATAGGGCGGCGACTTCCACTCTGGGATGGGCCCTGCCGGCGATAACCGTGAAACCTGCCGGATCAAAACGGACCTGATCAAACCGGGGGGCTTTATCGCGAACAGGCGGGGTCGTTTGTGGATCGGGTGTTGCCGTTACATTGGCTTCTTCCGTTGATAGTGCGGGGGCCAACAAAGCAAGGTCTGTCACGTCTGGCGTTTCAGCCGATGGAGCCGGTGCATCAGACAGCTCTGTTGAAGTACCGGTTCCGGCCACTACACCGGAGCCGGCAATGTCCGATGTGTCACTTTTTTGTAGTGTTTCAGAGGCGGGGGTGTCTCGTTCCAGTTTAACGTCATCGCCACTTTTTGTGGTAATGACTTCAACTGGCTGACGCGCTTCGGAATCGGCCAAATTTGCGTCGTCGCGCCTTTCTTCTTCCTGTGCGGTGACGTTTTGTTCGGTCTCATTCGGTGTATCAGGTGTGGAGGCATCCCCCGTCACGAATGGTTTTGCGTCTGTCACCGTATCAGTCGCCGTTGTTTCCTCACCGGTTGAAATAGGATTAGGCGAGGCAGTGTCTGTGTCGTCCGAGCCGCTCTCCGCTTCGGGCTCGGCTTTGTTGGCTTCGTTGGTTGTTGTGATGCTCTCTGCTTCGCCCTCGGTCGGGACTGATCCTGTCGCATCGTTGGCTGGGGCTTGCGGCTCTGGCCCGGCTTTGGCCGTTTCGCCAGTTGTTATGACACTCTCTGCTTCGCCCTCGGTTGACACTGTATCTGTTGCATCAGGTGCAGTTGTGTCACCGTTGGCCAAATTGGGTTGTCCGGTATTGCTTGGAACGTCTGGTTGCTTTGACGCGCTGGAATCAGCCCCGGACAGGGCCTCGGTGCTGTCGGTTCCGACTGTACCTATAACAGACGTCGAGTCGGCAGGTATTTGGGGATCTGCTGTCATTACCCCATCATCGGTTGGCTCAGCACCGGGTGAAAGTGCCGACACCTCTGCGGTTGTCTGCTCCTGCGCCGTCGCCGTTTCGCCATCTGCAGAAGCTCCGGATTTGCCTTGTTCTCCGTCTTCGGACTTTTGGGGAGCCTTGATGGTGTCTGTCGAGGCTTCTGCGTTTGACGGTGAAGACGTCTCGCTTGTATCCAAACGATCTTGGGTCGCCGCGCGTCCACCGGACTGGTCGCTCTGATCGGCGGGACCGGTGGGCTGCGTCTCTTTCGTTGTTGTGTTGTCCTCGGGCGTTGGGTCTACGGAGGGCTGGATTGTATCACCTCCTGCGTCTGCAGCGGCGTCTGTGTTTGATGCCAACTCTGTCAAATCATCCCCAGTTGGCAGGGGTGTATCAAAAGAGGGCACCTGTGCCGGATCGTCTTGAACAGTGGGCAAAGAATCGCTCGTGCCTGCCGTTGACGTCGTGTCTGACATGTCCGGCAATGCGGATGGCGACTGTCGTGCTTCGTCGCCCGGAGACCCGTCGGTCTGCGAGTCTGCTCTGTCTTTTTCGGTGCTTGATGTAAGTGATTCGGTTTGAGAGTCAGGCTCGGTCTTAGTTTGGGAGGGGTCTGTTTGCGTTGCAGTGCTCTCGGTCTGCTGGGCTATGGTCTCGTGTTGAGCAGAACTATGTGTTTCGGATAGCTCGGGCTGTTCGGCAGGATCGTTTGACGGATCTGCTTGCGCCTGTTCCGGTGCGCTGGCTGCATTCTCAGCGAGGGTTGAAGTCTGATCCGATGGGTCTTGCTCCGTCGGCGGTCTGACGGGGTCCTGAACAGGGGCCTGGGTCAGTTCTGCGTCGGGTTTGGGTGCTGCGATACCGGAGATTGACGCATTATCAACGTCTTTTGGTTCGGAAGTCGCGGTTTCTGCCTGTGGCAGGTCCTCTTGCGCAGGGGGCGGGGTGGTTGTCGTGGATGTGTCCGTGACGGTCTGATCGCCCAGAGTGTCCGGCGCCTCCTGCCGCACCGCAGCAGATGGCGTATCCGAGGCGGTCACTGTCACGGGGGCATCGGGTTTTGGCGCTGCGGGTGCAAACATACCATTCTGCCAAGCGATCAGTCCGCCCGCGCCCGTTCCAAGGACCACGAATGCCAGTACCAATCCACCGCCAACGCCGGACCCTTCGCTCATTTTGCATCCTTCCCGTCCGACCTTTAGCCGGATTGATGGCACCTCAGGACAACCCTGTCAGGCACTTGGTTGAGGGTCTATAGCAGGACCGGTATCAAGGGTCAAAACCCATGCAAAATCAGTTCGAAAGGATGTAATATGCCCCAGAGTTTAACGCAGCAGCCTGTGTCAATTTGTGTCTACTGTGGGGCCCGTGATGGCGACAATCCAATTTATGCACAAGGCGCAACTGATCTTGGGACTGCAATTGCAACCGCTGGTTGGAGATTGGTTTATGGTGCAGGCGATATCGGCTTGATGGGTCGGGTTGCTCGCGCGGCTCAGACCGCGGAGGGCGAAACATTCGGCGTTATTCCAACCCATTTGCTGCAACGCGAAGTAGGCAAGACCGATTTGACGCGTTTTGTGGTTACGGAAACGATGCATGAACGCAAAAAAGTCATGCTTATGAATGCAGATGCAGTGGTTCTTTTACCGGGTGGTGCCGGGTCATTGGATGAAGTGTTCGAAGTTCTTACATGGCGACAGCTCGGCTTGCACAAAAAGCCTGTGATCATCCTGAACCTGGATGGCTATTGGGATCCTCTTCTCGTGCTATTGGATCATGTGATTGATCACGGGTTTGCAGATGCAAGTCTGCGTGGCTATGTCACGTCGGTTCCCGATCCTGAGGCCGCGATTGATACTTTGCGTCTTGCTCTGTCTTCAACAATACCGGCGACCGAATAGATCGCCAAAGCAGTCCAGATAATGGCAAAAGCAGATGTATGCCATAGCGTGAATTGTTCGGAAAAAATCGCCACTGCCAATAGAAACTGAAGGCTCGGGTTCAGATACTGGGCCATCCCCAGGGTTGCCAGCGGGACACCCTTTGCGCCAATGGTGAAAAGGACAAGCGGCACAGCCGTCAAAGGACCTGACCCTATTAACAACAATGCTGTTCCCAGGTCCTGTGTTATATGTCCCGCTCCGCCCCACCACAAAAGTGCAACCATCGCCAAAGGCCCCAGAATACAGACTTCGGCAGTAACAGTTACCATCGCATCTGCCTGCAAACGCCGTTTGCACAGCCCGTAAATGGCAAATGACACGGCCAAAAAGAGTGATGCCAAAGGTGGGGCGCCCAAACCAAAACCAAGTGTAAAGACGCCAACGCTTGCCAAGGCGACAGCTGCGATCTTTCCACCACTAAGACTTTCGCCCAAAACAGCCCAGCCCAGTACAACAGAGACGAGCGGCGAAACAAAGTATCCAAGACTGGTATCCGTGGTGCGCCCGACCTGTACCAGGTGGATAAACATCAACCAGTTTGTGGCGACCATTATGGTTGAAATGGCGATAAGTCCCGCCTGTCCGGGTGTAGTCATTGCGGTCTTTACCTGTGACAGGCGCCCTTGCATGGCAAGAAAACCTGCGAAAAAGACGAATGACCACAGTGTTCGGTGACCCATGACCTCAAGTGCAGGCACATCAATCAGCAATTTGTAATACAGGGGTGACAGCCCCCAAATAATACAGGCGACAAAAACACATAGCAAAGGCAGGCTGCGGAAAAACATATCGCAGGCGTAGCCGTGCGCTGGCCCGGCGGCAATCCCTTTTGCTTAACTGTAATGCGATACAGGTGTGCCTGCGACGGCTGCCATGTTCAACAAACCCCGCGATGTTATGGCGGGTGATACCACATGCGCACGGTTGCCCAGCCCCATCAGAATAGGCCCCACCTCAAGACCACCAGCCTTTGACTTTAAAATATTTCGCACGCCAGATGCCGCATCCAAATCCGCAAAGATCAACACGTTAGCAGCCCCTTTCATCCGATTTCCGGGAAAGAGCCGATCACGAAGATCCGCGTCCAACGCAGTGTCGACATTCATTTCGCCTTCATATGTAAAATCGCAGCCGTTCTTATCGAGA
>JAYQEA010000039.1:0-29700 GCA_038138625.1 Roseivivax sp. | reverse complement strand
AACCGGCTTGGCAGGGCGATCAGACACTCAATATCATCCTGATCTTGGATTTGGCAGTATCCGTTTTTGCGGTCAACGTCCTGTGATCGGAAATTGTCCAGATACAACGTCGGAAAAACAATGACTGCCACATCCATGCAGCCGCCTTTATGGCGGTCACCACGGCTATCAAATCCGGTGATCTGAATGTCGAACACTCCCACAAATACCAACACATATGGGGATGGTGTACGGGGCGCTGATTCCCAGGTGTGCAGCGCATAGGTCATGCCGACGCGGGAGCCAAGACGCTTGTGATCAGCAGCGATGATCATCACCGTTTCAGCCGAAGCCCTGAATAGCAGGCGATAGACCACCGGTTTGTTCCAGAGGGCGATCCGTGTGATCTCGGCTGGTAGCGTGAAGACGACGTGGAAATACTCGACCGGCAGCAAGCCCTCTGCCCTCGCGGCCCTCTAATCAGGCGCAGCTGGTCCTCGACACCTGGGCGAGTGCCGGTTCTTACACGAATGATAGGCGATGTGCTTATGGCTGCATTTGGTGCAGGCAGCCACATGCCCACCGAATGCTTCGTTCCGGCAGGCTTCAATGGCTGACATGCCCGGCATTGGTTTGCCGATATGCTAGGCCATGTTTGCGGTATATGCCTGCAACCTCCAACTTTGTGCGGGGCAAGGCCCGCGTCTTACCCCGGTCGCTTCCTGCGGTTTTGCTGGTTCAACTTTTTGCGTGCTGCGAACAGGCTGGCTGTATCCCGGTTCATCTTGGTGGCGACTTTAGTATATTGGGCGGTGGTCGTCAGCTTGGCATGCCCCGGCAAAACATGAACGACCCGCACATCGGTCCCCGCTTCCAGCAGAAGTGTCGCAAAGCTGTGCCACAGCGTGTGCATGGTTGCAGGCTTGTTGATCCCTGTCATGGGCTTGGCCGATGTGAAGGCCCGGTTGAGCTGGCTTGGAGGCATCGAATTGATCTTTGGTTTGCCGGAAACAGCCGACCCTCAGGTCGTGCTTTGCACCGGTAGTCCTTCAGAAGATTGGGCAGATTGGGCGACAGCATGACTTTGCGATCTTTCCGCCCCTTGCCCTGCACGACATGGATAGGATTCCGGTCGCTATCAACATCGCCGGTGATGAGATTGCAAATTTCGGAGGCACTCAAACACCTGCACCTAAAAAATGCTGGGTGCGGCCTTGTACTTCAGCCCGGGACCGAGCGCCACCAGCAGAAGTTTGGAAACTTCCTCGGCGCTGAGTTCCGCAGGCAGTTTGCGCAGCTGCGTGCGGAACTGCATGTACCGCTTCATCTCCTCACGTCTATAGGTCACCGAGAAGAAGAAGCGCAGAGCGATGATGCGAGCAGTATAGACCAAGGGCGTGCCCCCGGTATCCGTCGTATGAAGCTGGCATGTGCAAAGGCCTTCCGTCATCGCGGTATCGAGCGAGCACCCCAGAAATCCAGAAAAGTCCTTCACCGCCCAGATTTGCGCTCGTTGAGATTGGGATCCCAGATCCCGAATGCGCATATCCTCGATCATGCGGACGTTAATCGTAATAACAAACCCCTTGCGACGGGACGATCGAAAGTGGCTTGAACAAATTCTCTGGCTAAGACGGATAAGCCTCCCAAGGAGGTAGGTCTAAGAACACAGCCGGACGTTCTCACGGGCAAGGTCCAGACCCTTGTCAGGCGGCAGCTGAATTTCAAGATGCGTCGTCACCCACCTGTTCAACTTCGAAAATCCAACCCGTAAATCCGATGCCACCTGCTTGCGAAGCGGACCGCTCGTAGGGGCTATGCGATCCCCAGCGCGTCAGCGCGGGGGACGTCTTGGTGGCACGAAATCGTTTCTCTTTGGTAGCAAAATACCGTGTTAAAAGAGAAGCACAATAACGCGACAGGTCCTATCAGTTTCAGTATCCACGGCGTCAGCATAAGCTAAATCGATGCGACCCGAACCAAAAAGACGTCTGATGACTTTTCATTGAGCGCCTTTTTCATCGGGCTTTTTCTTGATGGGTGGGTCTTTCGACCGATGTCGCCTATGTACCCTGATCATTTGTCAGGCAACAGATAGGAACGATGCGTACCGCATCACACTTGACTGCGTCGCCCTGCCCGTTTGCCATTTCTATTCTGTTTTTTGGTACAATCCCAAATCAAAGGAATGGACCAAATCCGTGACAAGAACATGGCGAGATACTCCGGCCACCAGATTTGTCGACGCCGAATTCCGGGCGTTCAGTAAAAACCAGTGATGTCCAATCTCGCCCATTTTTCACTCGCAAATACGAGTGCTTCGTAAGTATTTTATCAGAGACTCCTTAATCTAACTCAAACTTTGGTGGCCTTTAAGAAACTGGCAACAGCATCTATACCAGCACCCATGTCCTCGCTTGTTACGAATTCTTCTGGCTTATGGCTGACCCCATCTTTGCATCGAATGAACAGCATGGAAGTCGGGCAAAGATCGGCCATAGCAGATGCGTCATGAGTTGCCCCAGACGGCAGGCGTGGCGCTATCTGGCCAATTTCAGCAACCGCAGCATCCAAGTCGTCAATCATTTTGATGTCGCATGGCACGGCGGGCTGTTCGTAGGTCCGTTCCATTGAAAACCCCACATCCCGTGACCCCGAAATTCCGTAACCCACAGACTGCGCCAATCTTGCGAAGGTGTCTCGGACGGTGTCGTCCAAAGCGCGAATTTCTAAGGTGAGTTCCACCCTGCTCGGGATCGCGTTTACAACGTTGGGATGCAGGGTCAATGCACCAACGGTTGCACGCAAATCGGCAATCTTTATCGCCGCGTCGTGGATTTCAGATATAAAGTCCGAGGCAGCCACCAGTGCATCGCGACGCGTACCCATGGGCACTGTCCCAGCATGGCCCGTGTCACCGTCAAATTTGACCCAATTCCGTTCAATGCCGCAAATTCCTGTGACGATCCCAAGTGCGGCATCCGCTGTTTCCAGAACCGGACCCTGTTCGATGTGGATTTCCAAATAGCCCAATGTTCGTTCTGGATCGCGAGACAAAGATGCAACCTGTTCCGGATCGCAACCAAAGTCCGCCAATGCGGTACACAAAGAAGCGCCATCTTTGTCTTTCATCGCCAAGATAGCCGGATCAAACGTGCCTGCTAAAGCGCGCGGCCCCATGAGGGCGGTTGGGAAGCGGACACCTTCCTCATCAGCAAAAGCGAGAATTTCGATCGTATACGGCAGCTTAACTCCGTCTGCCATGAGTTTCTCGAGGGCGAGACACCCCAGAACGATTCCCATAATCCCGTCATATCTTCCGCCGTTCTTTACAGAATCCTGATGTGATCCGATCAAAAACGTCGGCGAGCCCTTCGGGCCTGTCTTCCGACCGATCAGTGTGCCAGCAGCGTCCATGTGGACCTGTAAGCCGGCCTGTGTCATCCATGAGCGGATGTGACCCAATGCAGCAGCGTGTTCGGGCGTAAAGGGCAACCGTGTGACGCCAGTTTCATCGACACTCGATTTTGCAATTTCCAACAGACGGTCCTGAGCACACTGACCCCAGTTCATCGCGCCCTCCATTTATCATGATAAATTATGCTCTACACATTGAACGTCTGGGCGTCTATGATTTAATCATAATAAAACTTGAGGTGCAGCATGGATGGCAGCGCGACCCCATCGCCTAAGCCAAGACGATCACGACCTGTTCTGGTGGCTGATGAAATCAAACACTGGGTGGTCGAGCGTGATCTTAAAGCCGGCGACAAGCTGCCGAACGAAGGTGAGATGATCGAACAGTTCGGCGTATCGAAAGGGACTGTCCGCGAAGCACTGCGCATTCTCGAGGCTCAAGGCCTGATCGTAACAAAAACCGGCCCCGGAGGCGGCAGCATCATAGGTGAAGTCTCGACCGAGCGTGCCCGGTCCTTGTTGGCCAATTATTTCTACTTTCAGAACCTGTCTGTCGCTGACATTTACCAGATGCGAAAGGCTCTGGAACCCGAGATGGCGGCAAGTCTGGCAGGCACCCTAAGCAAAAACCAACTGGAGGAGTTACATAATCTTGCGCTGCGCCATCCCGAACCGGCGACATCGGCCGACGAAGAGAAAGAGCAGCACATCACCTCTTTGGATTTTCACGCCCGACTGTCGGATTTCGCGGGCAATCGGCTGCTTGGCTTTGTCATCGGATTCATGGCGCAGGCCCTGACCGACCTGACAGTCTATCGCAGGCTCTATGAACCTCCCAACGTGGAACTTTGGCGCAAAGGGCGAGAGCATCAGTTGCAACTGGTCGAGGCGTTGCGTCAAGGCGAGCCAGAACAGGCACGCAGCATCATGTATTCGCACATGCAGATCGCTGAAGAATTGATGAGCGTTCAGGAAGCCCATTTGCTGCGTCGCTTTCTTGGAGAATAGGTCGGTCCTGACCGAGCGCCTTCATGTCGATTTTGGCTTGATGCGAATGTTAATACAAAGCGCAGAGCCAGTCGGTAGGGCGTCCGTTTCGCACATTTTCGCCGAGCAAACAGTGAGCTTGGGCGCCAAAGCATAGTCATTCGTTGTAGGCGAGACAGTTGCGTAGCACGATCGTAGATATACTTTCCCTGCGTTTCATTACAACGACTCGATCCCTAGCAGATTAGCAATATATCGCCAAAGTAGCGCGATGCCGCGTGCACATCCCCCCAAATTAGAAGGTAAGATTTCTGCAGCGGCAGTTTTCTCAATTAATGGAAATCTGGCTGCGGAGTGTAACTCGGCCGCGTCTGCCTTACCTTTGGATTGGATCGGCAAGGATCAAACCCGCAAACACTTCAACAAGTCCGACGTCACTTAACCTTGGTCCTGCGTTACAGACCAAAGAGGCACCGTAAAGAGCTTTGGGGACCAAGAAGGGGGGGTTCCAGTCAACCAAACGATCCAGCGCTTTACGTATTTCTGAAAAGTCGCGCGCGACATCATTCAAAGTTGCTTCGCTCACAAGCCCAGCCAACGGCAGGCATATGTGCGCGTCAACCCTGCCGTCCGATACGACGGCCATCCCACCATCATTTTGACGGACGGTATTTGCCGCAAGTGCCATGTCGTCGGGGCAAATACCAAAGACAGTCAGGTTATGGCTATCATGTGAAACAGTCGTTGCAAAGGCACCACGCCACGTGCCCCAGTTTTCAAGAAACGCCACGCGGGGCGGCGTGTTTTTCCCGTAACGGTTAATCACGGTCATTCGGATCATATCATTTGGCAACACCAGCCGACCATTGGCCGATGGCACGATTCTCTCGCCCCATTCCGGAAAGCGAGGTTTGGACAGAGTCGCAATGCGACTTGCGGCTGTATCGCACGGGATCTCAAAATCATCCGGCGTGAGTTCCGCCAGTTTAACACATGACTTAAGCGCAGTGGCAGCCGCGCCGGGCGCTGGCTCTATCAAAGATTTACCTTCTGCAACCAGCGCGCCATCGACCACGACTGCTTTGGCTGTAACGTCATGCAAATCATTGAGAATTACAATATCCGCCCGTCGTCCCGGCGCAACAAGTCCAAGATCCGGTCGCCCAATCCGACTGGCCGCATTCAGCGTCGCGGCCCTGTAGGCCCAATTGATGGGCAACCCACATTCAATCATGCGCCGCACGACGTGATCCAGCCCGCCAGATTGTAAAAGATCGTCGGGAAAGACGTCGTCTGTACATAAAGTGAGGGTCTGAGGAAGGTGGCCGATCTGTAGAAGGGTTTCCGCGAACTCTGGCAAAAGGTGATCATGAGAGCCGCGCAGTTCAACGGTCATCCCCATCTCGAGGCGCGCCATAAGGTCTGCGCCAGAGGTCAGTTCATGATCTGTTTCAACACCCGCCGCCGCATAGGCAGCCAGTGCTCCATCCTTGAGCCCGCGCGCGTGGCCGCAAACCCGCTTGCCGCTGGCCAGTCCAGCGTTGACGATGCCCATGACCCTTGGATCACCTTTCAGCAAGGGCTCCATCGTCATGAGTTCTGCCGAACCAAAGATCTCGTCTCTGGCCAGAAGATCGGTCAGAACCTCGGGGCCAAAGTCCGCTCCACTGGTCTCAAAACCTGGCGCCGAAGGCACGCATGTTGGCGCCAGGGTCAGAAATCGCAGCGGCAAATTGCGGCCCGCCTCAATGGCAAAATCGACCCCCGGAACGCCGCATGCATTGGCAAACTCGTGCGGATCCCAGACAGCCGTCGTGACACCGCGTGGGACAACAGCCTCTGCGTAAACCGCTGGCGTGACCATCGAACTTTCCACGTGCATGTGCGTATCAATCAGGCCGGGCACGATATGGCAGCCCCGTGCATCTAGCCGTTGGGCGGCTTCTCTTGACGGATCAGACGCATGCACGCTGGCTATCAGTCCTCCGACGATGCCAACGTCAGCCTTTCGTGTCGCGCCCGTCACCATATCCAGCACGTGACCACCCGTTATCAGAAGATCGAACGGCGCGAGACCTTGCGCTGCTTTTATAGCGCGGGCACGTAATTCGGGTGCGTTCAGATCAGATTCCCTCGGCATGGACGGCCCTTCTTTCCAGTATGTTAAGGCAAATCTGGGCCAAGCCCACGTCGCCAGAGACAGAACGCCGAATGTTCGATGTGGGGTCCGGGATCATTGCCGTGGCGCCGTAAGTCTCACTCTCACCAATATCTACAATCAGTCGGCAAGGCTCAAACAAAATTGTCTCTGGTTGCGTGACAGCGAGCGCTGCCAGAGGGTCGTAGATCGCCATGCAGGGGCGTCCCCTGTCCAGTGCAATGTCCAGATAGCCGCCAAGCAAATCCGACGTCAATGCATCGGTCTGCGGCATGTCTTCCGGGCCAAATGTGACGGTTCGGCAGAACGTTAGGTCAACAATATCCATCGCGATACCCGACGCAACCACAACCGCCAATGCCTCGGCATCAGCCACTGCGTTGAATTCAGCGTACGGCGTATGATTTCCCACGCCCGCACTTCCGCCCATCCAGACAAGGCGACGGACGCGATTTTGCGCATCGGGGCAGACCTCGAGTAGCTTCGCAATATTGGTTAATGGACCAAGGGCAAGTATCTCATGAGATGTCTCGGGGGTTGATTGAAGCCATGCCCGCATTGCGTCGATCGCGCCAATAGCAGGCATATCGCATCCCGCTGCATGCAGCTGCCTACCTCGGCTGCGCACGCCGGTGGGGCCTAGGATGCGCTCAGCGGTTTCTGGATTGCGCAACAGCGGGCGGGACGCCCCCTGCCAGATGCGCCAAAGAAAACCATAGGCCGCTTTTGCAGCCACAGCATTCCGCGCAACCTGCGCGAGAGGTGCATTCCCAGCCACCAGCGACACTCCGGCCACCTCACACCCAAATGCTCGCAGCAACAACAGCGCCCAAAGGTCATCAAACCCAAAATCGGTATCGACCCACAACGTTTTCATGCAGCCAATGGTCTTGCAGTCGACTGCGGCAGATCAAAGGCGATGGTTTGACCGATGGCGACCTCGGGCGGTCCAAAAGATGCATCCGCCTTGATCTGTCCCAAAGCACAATCGATCACATATTCCCAGTGCTCTCCGGCGAAACTAATGGATAGAACGCGGCCCGCGTGCCCCCCCTCTCCGACGGTAACACCACTTGGGCGCCACGCAAGAAAAGGTGCCGGTGCGGCAAATTCAAGAGGCAACCGACCTTGATCCGTTACCAGTTCGGCACCTTCCGCACGAAAGATGTTTTCAAACCCCATGAAATCGGCCGCGAAGGTCGTCTGGGGTTGAGCATAAAGTTCTGATGCTGTGCCCAGTTGCTCAATGACACCGTTGTTCATCAAAACGATCCGGTCCGCCAAGGCCAGGGCCTCGGACTGATCGTGGGTGACAAAGACCATCGTAACCCCGGTTTCTTTCTGGACCCGCTGCAGTTCATGGCGCATCTCAAGCCTGAGCCGGGCATCAAGGTTTGACAGCGGCTCGTCCAGCAGCAGGACCTTTGGCTCCATTACCAGCGAACGGGCAAGAGCAACCCGTTGCTGCTGTCCACCAGACATTTCGCCGGGTTTGCGTGTCTCGAAGCCTGTCAGACCCACAGTTGTCATGCCGGCCTCTGTCTTGGCGCGAACCTCCGCATCAGGCAGGCGTTTCAGGCGCAGCCCAAAGGCTATGTTTTCGAAAGCGCTCAGGTGTGGGAATAGCGCATAGGACTGAAAAACCAGCCCAATTCCGCGTTTATTCGCGGGCATGCGTGTCACGTCCACGCCATCGATCAGAATGCGCCCGCCCGTGGGATTCAAAAGCCCCGCGATAGCGCGCATGCTTGTGGTTTTGCCGCAGCCCGATGGACCGAGTAGTGCAAGCAGCTCGCCCTTGCGGATGTCGAGGTTGAGGTTGGGCACAGCCACGGTTTGCCCATAAGACAATGTGACATTTTCCAGTGATACGAAAGCATCAGACATAGCGAGAGAACCCCAAAAGCCGTTCAGCGATGAAGACGATGGCAATAGACATGAAAGCCAGAAGCGCAGACAGCGCAGCGACCGATGGATCGAAAGTGATTTCCATGTAGGACAGCATGTCGATGGGCAATGTGCGTACACCCGGACCCGACAGGAACAGCGATGCCGGCACTTCGTTGAAGCTGGCAACAAATCCCAAAATGAAGGCTGCCAGAATGCCACCGCGAATGTTCGGCAGAACAACTTTGGCAAAGGCTTGCAAGCGGGTGCAGCCCAGGATGACGGCGGCTTCCTCCATGTCCGCGCGCAGGTTGTTCAAGCTGGAGGACACAACCCGCACCGCATAAGGCATCACGAGCGCCGTATGGGTGACGAACAGTGCCAGCATGATCGTTATGTCGAGTGGGATCACAAAATAGCGCAGCAGCGCCAGCCCCACGATTATCCCCGGTACAATGATCGGCGCGGCCACGATAGTGCGAATGGTTTCGGCACCGGGTAGATCATAGCGGTGCAGCGCATAGGCCGCAGGAATGCCCAACACAAGTGCGGCACTCGTTCCAAAGATGGCTAGGAACATAGATAATGCGAAACTGGCGCGGAAGCTCTCAACAGTGAAAACCTTGGCATACCATTTCAAAGACAGGCCCTGCGGAGGAAAGGCCAGAGACTCGCCCGCCGAGGCGCCTGCCAGAATGACGATCAAAAACGGCCCGATCAGGAAGGTCAGTGTCAAGGCAAGGATGATCCAGATGGCAAGGCGTGACATGCGCTACCTCCGTACCGAAGCAATACGCTTCAGCAAAAGATTGGCCGAAAAAGACATGACGATCAGGATCATCGCAATCACGCTGGCCGAGACAAAATCATTCGAAATATTCACCCGCTGATACAGAAGAGTTTCGAGCATCAGAACCTTGGATCCGCCCAGGATAGCGGGTGTGATATAGGCTGTAAGTGCCCCGGTGAAGACCAGCGTGCCACCAATCACCAGACCCTCTTTGGTCAAGGGCAGAATGATCCTTAAGAACACTTGCAACCAGCTTGCCCCCAGTACACGGGCCGCGGGAATGACGTCCTTGGGGATATTTTCCATCGCAGAAACCAGCGAGATAATCATGAGCGGCAGAAAGAGCTGCAGAAGACCGATAAAGACCGCGGTTTCGGTAAACAGGATACGCACAGGCGTATCGGTCAGACCAAGGCCTACGAGCGTGTCATTGACGATGCCAGTACGTCCCAAAATCACGATCCAGGCATAGGTTCTGGCAACCGGTGAAATCATGAGAGGCAGCACAACCAGACCGAAAATACGGCCTCGGGAAGATGCGGGTAGACTGACAATACAGAATGCGGCAGCGTAGCCGATGACAGCCGCTGTCCCAACAACCAGAATTCCAAGCTTAAGTGTGCGCAGAAAAACCCTCTGGTTCAGAGGCTTTGCAAAAAAGTCGACATAGCCCTGAAAGCTCCATTGACCGTCCACCTGAAAGGCAACCGACAGGAGAATGCCGACCGGCACCAGGAACACCAAAAAGGTGAACAGCGCGGCCGGAAGCGCGAGCGCCAGTCCTTCACTCCTGTTCAGAAACATGTTGAAAATCCGCTAGAAAAGAAGGGTGGCCCCGTTCGAGCCACCCATGACGCCTTATTGGATGACTTCCGTATTCCACTGCTCAACCCAGTTGTCGCGGTTGGCGATGATCGCTGCAGGTGCAAGGATATTGAGAGAATTGATCAGCTCAGCCCCATAGGTCAGGTTCTCGGCCACTTCGTCGCTGACAACCACCTCTGTATTGGCCGGGCTGTCGATCAGTGCTTCAGCGATACGTGTCTGAACCTCGGTCGACAGCCAATAGTCCATCAACTTGTACGCCAGCTCCTCGTTTCCGTTGCCCTTGGTCATGAGCATGACATTCATACCGCCTGCTTGACCTTCGATTGGATTGGCCCAGGCAAAAGGCAGCGGAGAGCTTTTGAATCGGCTCCACGCGAACCGGCCGACAGGGGCGGCAATGACCTCTTCCTGATTCATCAATTGGGCCAGTTCTGACGAGCGAGAGTAGAAGGTGACGATATCATCTGCACTTGCTCCGATGGCAGAAATGGTACCGGTGAAATCACTCGCATTGCCTCCAGCGGCCTTGTCCAGCATCATCAGCGTGAGCGGACCTTGCGTGCCGGTAATGTTCGGTAAAGCGACGTTTCCTTTTAGATCATCGCCCAAAAGGTCGGCCCAGCTTTCGATGCTAACAAGATCTTCGCGGTAAACGATAGAGCTGGCATAGAAGGTGTAGCCAACAGCCATATTTCCACCAATCGGATCCTGCGCGGCGGGGTAAAGCTGATCAAAGCTCGATATCTTGGAAGTATCAATTGGCTGCAAAAGGCCCTTCTGGGCGAGGCTTAGTGCGTCGTGAGAGGAGATCACCGCGAGATCTATTACCGGATCATCGGCGTTGGCTTCAATCTTTGCCATGCGCTCGATGCTGTTACCAGTCTCGATCACCAGTTCGCAGTCGCAGATTTCCTCAAACGGATCATAGAGTGCCTTTTTATAAGCGTCTTGCGCAAACGAATAGACCGAAATAGTCAGCTTCTCTTGTGCAAAAGCCGGCGATGTTGCGAGCACAGCGCCCAGCGCGAGCAGGGATAGTTGTTTTTTCATTTTGCAGATCTCCTTGTTGGTTGTGCAGCGATACATGTAGATTGGCGAATGACGAGCCGCATCGGGACTGTTTCGCCTTCAAGCGGATGTGTCTTTCCTTGGATTTTGTCTGAGATTATGTCGACCGCGCGCGTCGCGATCCCTTCGACATCTTGCGCCACCGTTGTAAGGGCTGGGTGCATGATTGGCGCAAAGGACATGTCGTCAAAGCCTGTCAGGCTGACATCATGTGGCACTTTTAGTTGCGCCATCATCAATTCGCTGCGTACACGTAGCGCCAAAAGGTCAGAGGTTGTCAGAATGGCCGTTGCACCGCCATGCGCCTTTTCTGCAGTCTCGCATACACCTTCTTCGCCCCAAAACGTCCAATGGGTGACATTACTGCCGAAGGCTTTGACCATGCCCCTGATGCGGTCCTGTTGGACGTCAGATACCGGATCGCCCCCCAGCAGGACAACGGATCGATGGCCAATATCGCGGATGTGCCGTGCGACCAGAGCACCGCCGCCAACATGGTCTGCGGAAACGGAATTTAGCGGGTCTGCGGCTGTATTGATCACCACTGTTGGAACAGCTGTGGTGTCCGGCACCGTTCCCCTTTGCGGAACAACAATCAATCCGTCGACCCCCCGATCAAGAAGACGCCGCTGCGCCTCACTTTGTTCAGCGGCACTGCCTCTGGAATCGGCAATCAAAATACCCAGTTGTTTTTTGTCGGCTGCGATTGAGAGCATTTGCGCAATGCGTGGGAACAATGGGTTCGTCAAATCTGGCATCACCAAGCCCAGAATGCCCGACTGGCCGGTTTTCAAAGCTCTTGCTGCACTGCTGGGGCGGTACCCCAGTTCTTCAGCACGTGCTTTGATAAGGTCGACAACTTCCTGTGAGACCCGCCCCTTGCCGGATAGCGCGTTGGATACGGTCGCAGTGGAAACGCCAACGTCTGCAGCGATTTTCTTCAGATTGGCCAAAACAACACCTCTGGTGTAATGAATAGTCAGGAGTGCTGCGCGTGAGTCAATGATTAATTAAACGATTAATCACCTTAAGGACGTCGCGACGCATGTCCAAAGGAGAGGCACAAAAATTGTACCGCTAGTCACCTCCAACTTTACTGGGCCTGATGAACCGCTAAACAAGTTGCCATATACACGTGCCGTATCATCGCATTTCAGATTGCCGTGAGCCGCTTCGCAACGATATCCCGAATGCCGTCTCCGAGCCAAAAGTTACTGTAAAATTGCAACCAAACAGGAACGGCATCCTTCAAATGTCTTAAGTTTGCGATGGATGAAGCGATCTCCAGTCATGTCGGTCTAGCTCTTGAATTGAGAACGTCATTACACCAGTCAGATGTAACACCGCCTGAGGCGAAAATGTCCATTTCCTCATTGTATAGATAAACGATCCTGTTAAGCGCCCCGCTTGTGGGTCGAAAAATCCGATATTGGTGAAAAACTCCAGCCACAATATGTTGTACTTGTACTTCAGATTTTCATTGAATGGATCGTAAGCCACTGATTCAATGCCTAGGAAGGCATGGCGATGATAGGGCGTTTGGACCATCAGGAAGCACTGTTTTACGAATTTGGCCTCTGAGACCATGTCACGCAGGTTCACTTGCTGT
This sequence comes from Roseivivax sp., assembly GCA_038138625.1. GTDB lineage: Bacteria > Pseudomonadota > Alphaproteobacteria > Rhodobacterales > Rhodobacteraceae > JAQXDR01. The sequence goes on along the minus strand of JAYQEA010000039.1, from coordinate 16,977 downwards.
GCAGGATTGATAAGTTCCTGAACCTCGACACGTTGCGCGCTGAGCTTGCCGCGATCTGCAGCCATACCTGACGGCCATCTGTCGACCCTGAGCTGATGATCCGGATTCTACTGGCCGGTTACCTCTAGGGCATCCACTCGCAGCATCAGCTGTACCAGGAAGTGCATCTCGATTCGGCTTGTCGCTGGTTCTGTCATCTCAGCCTTTCCGGTAGGTGCCGCAACGATCTACTTTCTCAAAGAACCGGCGCGGCAGCTTCGCCAAAGGATATATTCTGCGCTGCGTGTTCGAAACCGTTGTCATGGAGTGCGCCGGTCACGGTCTGATTGGTGGGACCGGAGCCTTGGTCGATGGCAGTATGGTTTTTGCGCATGCAAACCGGGATCGCCGCGATAGCCCTGACCGAGTTCGCAGAACTTGGGCCAGACTGGATGACACCGGCCATCCCGCCCAAACATATCTTGATGACCCGGAAAAAGGCCGCAGAGCCAGCATATAGCTCCAAGCACAAACCTCCAAAGTACCTTTCGGAAACCGACCCACAAGCGGCATGGTCGTTGAAAGACCGGCCAGGGCGCCTTAGCTACGAGGTGAACTATCTCGCCGATGTCGAGGCCATGCCAGCCTAGCTCAGCCACGAAATTGTTGAGGTCAAAAAGATGTTGGAACGTGTCGCTTAGAACTCAGGCATTTCTCCGACGAGCCGCGCTGCCCAGCACCTCAAAAACCTCGCAATACTCACCACCTGCCTAGAGGATGCAACAAAAACGAAATGCCTCTCGATGAAGCCGCCGATGCCTCATGACGCGGCTGGAAAAGCCTTCTCAAACCAAGGTGTTTTGCACCAATATCATACCATTTTGCATCCGGTCATAAGCGATCACTTAAATACTATAGTGGTGAGCGGATTTTGTTCTCAAGCACCGGGACGACGCTAAGCCAATCAAAGTAAGGTGACGCTCTGGTTCTGAGATAGAGATTTTCAAGGTCCACTATCGGATTGTCGCTGTAATCGATGCGCAGGTCCAATGGTGGGCGATCGGGCGCAAGGATCAACATGGTCGCAGACGAAAGCCCACGGTTGTCACCTCCCGCCTGCCGGGCAGCATTCAAAACCTGGAGCATTTTATGATCTGGCCCATCAGTGCTGTTTTGCGCCGTCGTCACCATAGCCTCAAGAACCTCTGGGCCTGCGAGCATATTTCCTGCTACCACCAAACCTTGTTGCGAGAGGTGACCAGCATACATAACGCTATCCGCTCCAGTAAAGCCGTGAGTTGCGCCGCTACGGTCCAAGGCAATCAGTTGCCTATGCCCTTTTCCAGGGTCATCTGACGTCACCGTCTCGACAGCATCCTGAGCGGTCTTGCCACTGTGCATTGCGCGTAATACGTCGTCCCGCCAAAAGGTGCTGGGTGCAGTGCCCTGTGACGCCACGAAGCCCGATTCGATGTCACCCCGCAGAACCCAACCACCCACACAGAGACTTCCCGTCGCAGCGGCGGCAGCAAAAACGCCTGTTTTATTATCGAAAGTCAGAATCGAGAACGTCATTCTACCGCCTTAAAACATTATTCTTGTATTTATCATGATAATTTGCATCAATGCAATTCATCATGATAAATAAATGGGAGACAAATCATGAAACTGCTGAAACTGTCCCGCAGGGCAATGCTGGCTGCAGGTGCAGCCACGGCACTTGCTCTCTCAACGCTCTCAGCCCAAGCACAAACGCCTCAAGATGTTTTGATCGTTGGGCAGATTGCCGAACCCAAAGCCCTTGATCCGGCGGCCGTGACCGCAGTCAACGACTTTCGAATTTTGATGAATGTCTATGACGGACTGGTGCGTTACAAGGATGGAACTCTTGAAGTTGAGCCATCGCTGGCCACATCATGGGATATTAGTGAGGACGGAACAGTCTATACTTTTGCCCTGCAAGATGGCGTGACGTTCCATGACGGAAGTACCTTCAACGCGGACGCGGTTAAATTCAACTTTGATCGCATGCTGGACGAAAACCATCCTTATCATGACACCGGTCCCTTCCCGCTTTCTTTCTTCTTCTCTGCTATTGACAGCGTAGAGGTTGTCGATGATCTGACCGTCCGCTTTACGCTCAATGCACCCTATGCACCGTTCCTGTCCAACCTCGCCTATCCCACTGGACTGATGGTATCCCCCGCTGCCGTGGAACAGCACGGGGCCGAGTTTGGGCGAAACCCGTCCGGTACCGGCGCTTTTAAATTCGTTGAGTGGCGATCAAACGAGGCTGTGGTGATCGAAGCAAACGCCAGCTATTGGGACGGTGCTCCAGAATTGCAGGCCGTTGTGTTCCGCCCGATAACCGACGCAAACACCCGCACCGCCGAGATGCTTGCAGGTGGTATCGACCTGATGGTCGAGGTTCCGCCAGTTTCACTTAGTCAGTTTCAAGGCGCAACCTACACCCTACATGAACAGGCCGGGCCGCACGTCTGGTTCCTGATTCTGAACGCCAAAGAAGGACCGTTTGCAGATGTGCGCGTCCGTCAGGCGGCAAACTATGCCATCAACAAGGAAGCCATTGTCAACGACGTTCTGGAAGGCACGGCAGCTGTCGCCGCTGGTCCGACACCGCCGGCATTCGCATGGGCTTACAACGATAGCCTAGAACCATACCCTTATGATCCCGACAAAGCGCGGGAATTGATCGCCGAAGCGGGAGCCGAAGGCGCTGAGCTGACGTTCTTTGTCACCGAAGGCGGCTCGGGTATGCTGGACCCCGTCGCGATGGGAACAGCCATGCAGGCCGACCTGAGTGCAGTAGGATTTGACGTGAAAATCGAGACCTATGAATGGAACACCTTCCTTGGTGAAGTGAACCCGGGTCTCGAGGGCAAGGCTGACATGGCCCAAATGGCGTGGATGACCAATGACCCTGACACGCTCCCGTTCCTCGCGCTGCGCACAGCTGCTTGGCCGGATCAGGGCGGATTCAACTCGGGCTACTACTCCAACCCCAAAGTTGACGAGTTGCTGGAGGCCGCCCGAGCGGCGACCGATCAGGCAGAGCGCGCGCGTCTCTACCAAGAGATGCAGGTCATAGTGCAGGAAGATGCGCCTTGGGTCTTCGTTGCCAACTGGAAGCAGAATGCGGTTACCTCCGACCGTGTTGAAAACTTCTCACTCCAGCCGTCGTTCTTCCTACTACTGGACGACGTCGTCAAAAACTAAAGCGACCTGTGCAGCCGCCCCAGACGCGCGGCTGCACATTTTCGGGTTGGGAACAATGACAGGCTACATACTAAAAAGGCTGGTTTCCGCGATTCCGGTTCTATTCGGAATTTCAGGTATTGTCTTTGTCATCATGGCCATGATTCCCGGTGACCCAGCCACAGCGATCCTGGGGTCCTATGCCACCCCGGAGAATGTTGAGAAACTCAACCGCGACCTCGGCTTGGACAAGCCCATGGTGCAGCGATACTTAATTTGGCTCGGGAATATGCTGCAGGGTGATTTTGGGCGCAGCTTCTCTCTCAACCGGCCTGTTCTGGACGAGGTGCTTGATCGTTTCGGGGCGACATTGATCCTTGCGGGAACGGCTTTTGTCCTATGCTCGATCTTTGGTGTGGCCGCCGGGGTCATATCTGCCGCGCGACAGTACGGTTTGGCGGACAAGGTCATCACCTTTACGGTGCTTTTGGGAATTTCCATTCCATCGTTCTTTCTCGGTATGATGATGATCCTCCTCTTTGCCGTAAAACTGCGTTGGTTTCCCGTGTCAGGCATGTGGCCGGTCTATGGGGCGCGGGACTTGTCGACGCTAATCAGCCACCTGATCCTGCCGGCGCTGGTATTGGCAGTGGTCGCAACTGGCGTTATTGCCCGCCTGTCGCGATCTGCGATGCTTGAGGTTCTGCGTCAGGATTTCATTCGTACCGCCCGCGCCAAGGGTGTTCACGAACGCTCGGTCATATGGCGCCATGCGCTGCGCGCAGCCATGGTCAGCATCATTCCGGTACTGGGCGTGCAGGCTGGGTTTGTTCTGTCAGGTGCGGTCTATATCGAGATGGTGTTCCAATGGCCCGGCGTCGGGCGCATGCTGGTCGATGCCATTCTGAAACGCGATATCCTGTTGGTGCAGGGCGGCGTCGTCTTTGTCGCAGCCTGTTATGTGATGTTCAACATCGCAGTCGATGTTGCGCAAGGCCTGCTGGACCCAAGGATCAAGACATGATGGGTTTCCTGACGCTTCTCGCGCGTAACCGGCTTGCGCTTGGTGGATTGGTGGTGATGGGTCTGGTGGCTTTTATAGCCCTAGTGACGCCGCTTCTTCCGCTGGCCGATCCAGACGTGACTGATACGGCAAACCGGTTCAAGCGGCCCTTTTCGGAAGGCGCCTTATTGGGCACAGACCATCTGGGGCGCGATCTTCTCAGCCGCCTGCTTTGGGGGACACGCCTGTCACTGGCCGTTGGCTTGGCAGCGGCGATTATTGCCGCCACCCTCGGCGCGGCGATCGGCATCATCGCAGGTTATTATGGCGGACGTACGGACAACATCGTCATGCGCGGCGTCGATATGCTAATGGCCTTTCCCTATATCTTGCTTGCTCTCGCGATTGTCGCGGCTCTCGGGCCGGGGTTGATGAATGCGCTGATAGCAATCGCCGCGGTCAACATCCCTTTCTTTGCCCGCAACATACGAGGAATCACCGTCGGCATCGCGCATAAGGAGTTCGTCGATGCGGCTCGGTTATCGGGTATGACGGATGCACGAATTATTTTGACCGAAGTACTTCCAAACGTGATCCCGGTGATCGTTATCGCAATGTCAACCACGATTGGCTGGATGATTTTGGAAACCGCCGGCTTGAGCTTTCTTGGCCTTGGCTCGCAACCGCCTCAGGCCGATCTGGGCTCCATGCTGGGCGAGGCCCGATCGGCCATGATCACCAATCCGCATACCTCAATTATGCCCGGCGCAATGATCCTGATCATTGTCATGGCGATCAACCTTCTGGGTGACGGGGTGCGCGATGCGATTGACCCGCGCTTAAAGTCCGGTGCCCTGTCACGCCCGATGCCCACCACCATGGTTCGCCGCTCGGATCCGGCGCCCTCTGCGGACGGCAACGCATTGTTGGCCCTACGCGGGGTGGAAACTCAGTTTCACGCCAAGGACCGGATCTACAAGGCCGTGGGCGGTGTCGATCTGGAGGTCAATCCAGGAGAATGTATTGGGGTGATTGGCGAAAGTGGCTCCGGCAAGTCGGTGACAGCGCTCAGCATCATGGGTTTAGTGGCTTCGCCTCCGGGTGTTATCACGGGTGGTGCTGTGAGCTACAAGGGTATGGATCTGATCGGTGCACCCTATGAAACGCTCCGATCTCTCAGGGGAGACCAGATCGCCTATATCTTCCAAGATCCGCTGGCCACGCTGCACCCGCTTTATACAGTTGGCGACCAGTTGATCGAGGCGGTGCGGGTACATAACCGTTTTGACAGGAGAAAAGCCCGTGCCCATGCCATCGAGCTGCTGAAATCGGTCCGCATTGCTAATGCCGAGCAGCGCATTGACAGCTACCCGCACGAGATGTCGGGCGGAATGCGGCAGCGTGTGGGGATCGCAATGGCACTGGCAAACGATCCCGAGATCATCATCGCCGATGAACCAACCACGGCATTGGATGTGACAGTGCAGGCGCAAATTCTGTCCTTGCTAGACGACCTACGTCGAGAGCGGGGATTGAGCATTATCTTTATTACACATGATTTCGGCGTGGTAGCACAACTGTGTGACCGGATCGCGGTAATGTATGCTGGCCAGATCGTAGAAGAAGGCCCAACCAAGACCATCATGGACACACCCGCCCACCCATATACCGCGCGCCTTATGGCCTGCGTGCCCGAACTTGGGCAAGGCCGACGTAAATTGGCGGCCATTCCCGGCCTTCCGCCGACGATGGACAGACTGCCCAAGGGCTGTACCTTTGCGGATCGATGCCACAAAGCGGCCGATAATTGTCGGCAGCCAAATATTGAACTTGTGCGGCACGGTGCCGAAACCTCGGTCCGTTGTATAGCTCCGGAAACTCCTCCGCAGGAGGCAAGCCCATGACCGCCGCTCTCAAGCTGACCAACCTCAGCAAAGTCTTTCCTGTTGGCAAGCGCATATTCGGACCACCACGAGCATTGGTGCGTGCTGTTCAACCGGTATCTTTGACAGTCGATGAGGGCGAAACACTTGGGATCATCGGTGAATCTGGTTGTGGCAAATCAACTCTCGCGCGGATGCTTGTTGGCTTGCTACCGGCCAGCACCGGCACGATAGAAATAGATGGAGAGCTTCTCGATAACGTTGACCCAGCCCAGTTTGGCCGCAAGATCCAATATGTGTTTCAGGACCCGATCAGTAGCCTTAATCCGCGCAAAACCATCCAACAGATCATGGAAACGCCGCTCAAGCATTTGCACGATATGCCCGCTGCAACTCGCTCAGCCCGTATTCGGCAAATATTTTCCGCGGTGAACCTGCGCGAGGATTTTCTGACCCGCTATCCGCATGAGTTTTCCGGTGGTCAAGCACAGCGTATCGCCATCGCCCGAGCACTGGCGGCTGATGCACGTATCCTCATTCTCGATGAACCCGTTTCAGCATTGGATGTATCTGTTCAGGCGCAGGTTTTGAACCTGCTGGCCGATTTGAAGGAACAGTTTGGGCTGACCTATCTGTTCATCAGTCACGATCTTGCCGTCGTCGAAGCGGTCAGTGACCGGGTCGCGGTGCTCTATTTCGGCTCAGTGGTTGAAGTGGGTCCCGCTGACGAGATTTTTGCGCATCCCAAACATCCTTACACAAAAATGCTGGCTGAGAGTGCACCAGTGGTTGGGCGTCCGTTGACTGCGCCAGAGGCGCGCGAAACCGAATTGCCAGATCCACTAAACCCGCCGGGAGGATGTCCATTCCGTGCGCGCTGCGCATATGCAGGTGAGCAATGTAGAAGTGCGGCACCACCTCTCAGGGAACAGTCGGATAACGTATGGGTTGCCTGCTACCACCCGGTTGATTACCAACCAAAGTAGGTAACACGTTTCTCGGAAGGTCTCGGCACTCTCAGACCTTCAAATGATCAAGCCCAGTCCCTCAGCAGGAACACTGCAGACAGAAGTGTTGGGTGTCAATGTGATCCTATGTGGTTGCCGCCCATAGTGCGAGAGGCATCTGACCTTCAAAGCGTGCAATCGAGAGCGAACTTCTGTCAGGTTTTGTTCTACAGCATTTTTCATGGCCGCGGGCCGGGATGATGTTCGTAGTATTGGATCCAAAACTGACCCACGAGCTCTGTGCTCTTAATTCTCAGCTGGTTTTTCCAATAATGACCTGTTCGATCAATTTGCCCATTCAATCGACGTCTTGTTGCACCCCGAGTTACACCGTCGCTAGCGCCTTGGCGTGAACAGTTACGCCAGAGCAGCTAACCCCAGATCTCTGTAGTCTTCATTTTTAGTCACCAATTCCCAGATCTGCTGCGCCATGTTGTTTTCAAGTGCAATGTCCACCAACATTTTTGGCTTGTGGGATAGAAGGCGCGAAAGTCAGTAGACATCTGTGATGTTACGTCGACCCGTCCAGTTCAAGCGCGATATTGCTGCTCGACTGACTGTCTGACGTCAGGGCCTTTAGGTTATATTTGTAGAATTGAGTAAGGAGGATTTCTGGTTCATCGTACCCTTTATGGAGTGAATCTATGGACGTCTCCTGCGTCAGGTGTTTTTCAAATTTGGTTCCAACGGCCTTGGATACGTCAAACTATCCCTCCTTTGATGGCCAGCGCTGCTTACGAGCATTGAATTAACGGCTGTAGCCGTTACGCCACAGTCATATACCTTGCATTCAGGAAAGTCGCAGCGCCGCCCGCCTCGGTCATGCGGTCTTGTAGCTTTCCCCATTGCGCAACACAGCCCAGGCGATGCGTGCTGTTTTGTTGGCCATTGCAACGAGTGTGTTGTTGTGGCCCGGGCAAGCAAGTAGATTTTGCGCCCATTTGGCACACCGATCCCTTGGGCCGGCGATCCTGATCAGGACCGACCTCGCGCCGTGGATAAGCTGGCGGCGCAAGTATTGATTGCCCGTTTGTCTATGCCGCCAAGCCTAGGTTTGCCTCTGGTCGTATATTGCCGGGGGACCAGCCCGATCCATGCCGCGAACGCCCGCCCCGACGCGAAATGTCGCCCGTCATCGATGGCGGCAATCCAGGCGGTGGCGATCACTGGACCGACGATAGGAAGAGTGGTCAGGCGTTTGCACAAGTCTTCCGTTCGGCAGATAGCAACAAGCTTTCGACCAATCTCGTTATTACGTTTGTTCAGCGCTGCAAACTCGCCGATGAGCGCGTTAAAGTCTTTTTTTTGGAGCGTTGACAGACTGGCTTCAGAGATGGCGGTTCTGATATCTTTGTGGAACCGGAAGTGAACCTTTGTAGGTTTGCCGGAGCTGTTCACTGTACCTTTGGGCGTGCGACACTTGGGCAGAGCAGGTCGAATACATGTTCGATTGATGGCTTGTGCTGCTTTGCTGTTCCACAGGTCAACCCTGAAGCTTTGGCGTCGCCAACGTGATGCCGAATTGTGGAAGGATGCAAGCGAATACTTAGCAATCATGTGGATTTAAACAGCTACGGGCCGACGTAGCATAAAAATTGACGCAAATGTTGGCTTTTCATCCAGTGGGATATTCAGCAAGCGACACAAATACAAAATTCCTTGCCGAAACCGGTTTCGAAAATGCACGCTCTCCATCAGGGAGACGAATCAAACACCATGCGAAGCTATGATGCAACGGGTCAGCCAGGGCACAAGAAGCGTGTCACGATTAACGACTTAGCGCTGCACCTGAACCTGACAAAGGGAACGGTGAGCAAGGCGTTGAATGATTATGCTGACATCGCGGAGCCAACACGATTGCGCGTTCGAAAAGCTGCGAAAGCCATGGGCTATCGCCCATTGGGGCAGGCACAGGCTATCCGAACAGGTCGTTCGCGTTCGATTGGTCTGGTCTTGCAAATCAATGCACATGATGGCTACCGGCCGTTTTTGTCAGAGTTTCTCGCCGGAGTTTCCGAAGGTGCATCTCGCGAAGACTGGACTATGACCGTTGCAACGGCAACGAGCGATGATGACACCCTGAGACGGATGGAAAAATTGGCAGAAGAACGAAAGGCGGATGGATTTATTTTACCACGATCAAAGATGAATGACCCGAGGGTCAGGCATCTTAAGGTGCATAAAATCCCTTTTGTAATTTTTGGACGCACGCTCAATCCGGATGGATGTGCTTGGTACGATATTCAAAGCGAATCTGCGATGTGTGAAGCGGTTCAGGCATTGGTGGATCGCGGGCACCAGCGTATTGCATTCGTTCCGGGAAACCCGGGTTACACATATACGTCTTTGCGTCTGGAAGGTTATCGGCTTGGTCTGAGAAAGGCCGGGCTACAACAAGACCCGCGATTGATCGGGACCCACGCCGTGAGCCGTGCGGAAGGTGCAGCAACGGTCTCACGGCTATTGGAAAAAGACCCAACCATTTCAGCCGTTTTATGTTCCGTAGATGAAGCAGCACTAGGGGCCTACGACGCAGCTCGCGCCGCAGGGAGGATTGTTGGCAAAGAGTTCTCGGTGGTTGCCTACGACGGAATTCCAGAAGGTACATTGATCGATCCACCTCTGGCAACATTCCGGGTGGACAATCGTCGCGCAGGTCGACGTTTGGCAGAATTGCTGATCCGTCGCATTCGTGGCGGGGCAGTGGAAGACCTGCGCGAGTTGGACCGCGCAACATTTTTGGAACGGGCGTCAATGGGCCCCGGCCCTTACGCCTCAGATCAGTTTAGACAGGGGAGGAAAACCTGAAATGAAAAAGCACTTTAGTCTTATGACCACCACCGCGCTGGTATTTACCATGGGCGCCGCTGGCGCCAGCGCGGACAGCATTCGTTTCTGGACGACGGAGGAACAGCCTGCGCGTCTCGCAAAACAGCAGGCAATGGCAGCAGACTTTGAAGCTGCAACGGGAACAGCTGTTGAGGTAATACCGGTCAGTGAAAATGATCTGGGCACAAGGGCAACAGCGGCCTTTGCCGCCGGTGATCTACCTGACGTCATCTATCACACTTTGCAATACGCTCTGCCTTGGGCAGAGGCCGGCATTCTAGACATAGAGGCCGCTACAGAAGTGATCGAAGAACTGGGTGTTGGTACCTTTGCTCAAGGTGCCTTGGATATGGCGGCCTTTGACGGTGGCACAGCGTCGGTTCCTGTGGATGGCTGGACGCAGATGGTCGTCTACCGCAAGGATTTGTTTGATGCAGCCGGGCTGGATGCGCCTACGAGCTACGCTGCTGCCGAGGCTGCATTGGCTGCGTTACATTCACCCCCCAACATGTATGGGTTCGTTGCGGCCACCAAGATCGATGAAAATTTCATGAGCCAGGTTCTGGAACATGTCTTCCTTGCTAACGGTGTGTCACCTGTAAACTCGGACGGTTTTGCGCCACTTGACGTCGGAGCGACAACAGAAGTTCTGGATTTCTACAAAGCAATTTCCGAAGCATCCCCCCCGGGAGATCTCTATTGGAAGCAATCAAGAGAGCTCTACTTTGCCGGCCGTGCCGCGATGATTATTTGGTCGCCCTTCATTTTGGATGAACTGGCCGGCCTGCGCGACAGCGCACCACCCACCATCAATGATGATCCACAGACCAAAGAGCTTGCTGCTGCAACGGGCATCGTGACCAATTTTTCGGGCCCCTCCAACCCGGATGGCGCAGCGTGGGGTGACGTTCGGTATTTCGGGATTACCTCTGACGCTGATACCGATGCGGCGATGGCATTCGTTAAATATTCAATGGATGATGGATACGGACAAACTCTGTCTATCGCTCCAGAAGGTAAATTTCCTGTCCGCGCAGGGACGGCCGACAACCCATCGCAGTTCAAAGACCTATGGGCAACGCTTCCTGTAGGCGTCGATCGCAAAGCGCCTTTGGGAGATTTGTACGCGCAAGAAATGATTGATGAGATTGTTGGCGGTCTGGATGTAGCGCAGCGTTGGGGTGTTGCCGAAGGTCAGTTGTCACTGGCTTCCAAGATTATAAACAGTCAAGTGATTAACCGCATTGTGCGCCAGTACATTGATGGTGAGATCGATGCTGCAGGTGCAGTTGCAGCAATGAATGACGAACTATCGGCCATTCAGTAACCAACCCCAGATGCGCTGCCGCACTGTGAGGTGGCGCATCTTACACTAATCCGGGTTTGATTTGAGCGACGCTATGACGGCAACACCAACCGCAGGCCCTCCTGTCGGAACTACTCCGCTCGCACGACGAGAAGCGCGCTTGGCCTGGGGGCTGTTAGCACCAACGCTCGCAAGCGTTGCGATGGTTGTCGTGATCCCGTTATTGGCAATTTTTTGGATCAGCTTGAAACCAATCGGTCTTGCGGACCTTCGCCCACCCACTCCCATCCTTAAGGAGAGCTTACGTGGATCGGGAGAAAAGCTGAGAATTGAGTACCGTCTGCGCAATTCCAGTCGAGATAAAGTTATTTCTGATGTGAGTTTGCGAGACGTCATCCCCGCCGGTGTCACCGTGACTGGCGCATTGCCCGAACAATGCCGTTTGGATGAAACAATCCTGATCTGCACATTCGGAGCGCTGGAGGGGGGATATAGCGAACGTCTTAAAATCCCAGTCAGTACCGGCGACGAAGATGCAGCGGAATCGCTCGTAGAAGGGAGCGAGCCCCAGATCAGCGGGTCATCAGACAATATTTTAACAAATTCAGTTTTCACCCTTGAGAATTTCATAAAAATTTTTGATGGCAAACAGTTTCTTGAGGTGATGTGGGTCACATTGTTTTACACCATTTTTGGAACAATCGGAGCCTTAGTGGTTGGTTTGTTCGCAGCGCTGCTTTTGAACAAATCTTTCAGGGGGCAGGGTATCCTGCGTGGGCTATATCTGTTCCCTTATGTCGCACCTGTGATTGCGGTGGCTTTTTCTTGGCTTATTTTGTTTGATCCGTTCTCTGGATCCGCAAATGCCCTGTTATTGCAGATGGGGGTCACGCAAGAGGCCATCAATTTCTTTGGTGAACGCCCCCTTGCATTGATTATGGTCACCGTCTTTGAGATCTGGCGATATTTCCCGCTGTCATTTTTATTTATTCTTGCGCGCATGCAGGCGATTGATAGCGATATGTATGAGGCAGCGGATATGGACGGCGCCTCACCGTTTCAAAAATTCTGGTATCTAAGTATGCCTCAGCTACTCGGCATATTGAGTGTCTTGTTTTTGCTGAGGTTTATTTGGACCTTTAACAAGTTTGACGACATCTTCCTTCTCACAGGAGGTAATGCTGGAACCAGAACACTGACGGTAAGTGTGTACGAACAGGCCTTTGCAATTTCCAATATAGGTGCAGGGGCCGCGGTCGCTGTTGTGATTTTTTTATGTCTGTTGGTGTTCTCGATCTTGTTCTTTCGCTTTGTGAGTCATGAAGAAGGTCTATGATGCATCGGTGCACCAAAATCCTATTGCGTTCCTCAGTATCCCAGCGTCAGCGCTGTCCCAAAAAGGAGACAGGACAGGTATTAGATCACGCGGGCTTCTGGTCATGAAATACTTGCGATATGGATATATTACGGCCCCGTTGCTGGGCGCATTGTGGGTGATGGTCTTAGCCACAACAGCCACAATCGTGATGTCTTTTGCAACAGGCGATGCCTTTCGACCGTCGATTATGTCTGCGGCCGTTTGGGGGCTGATCATGGGGGCATCCGTTCTTTTTATCAGCGGCTCATATGCACAAAATTTGGTACTAGGTATCGTGGGCGTGATCATGTGCGTCTCGCCACATGGGCCGATTGTGACAGGGCCACTTGTTTCGGGATCAAATTACTTTATTGCATCGGGCCTGCTCTCGATCAGTTGTGCGATAACTCTGCCGGCAATACTTTTTGACATCCGCAAAGGCAGGCTCACGCGCCACGAATTCGAATTGGCGATCATCCGGTTCTTTACAGGCTTTGGCTATCTTTTTTTCACAGCGATTGTGGCAATACCTTTTTATGTCATGGTGATGACCAGTCTGAAAAATCAATCAGATTTGCTGTTAAACCCATTGGATTTCAGCATCGACCTTAGCAAAGGTGCGGACCTATTCCGAAGCTACTCCGAGCTATTTTTTGATTTCAATTTTGGAACCTACCTATTAAATTCATTTGTTATTTCTATTCTGACAGTGCTTATTACCTTGGCTTTCAGTATTCCGGGAGCGTACTCGGTTGCGCGTCTGCGCTTCAAAGGTCAGGCAACATTGTCCCGTTCAATTTTGTTGATCTACATGGTCCCGGTGATTGTCCTGGCGCTTCCAATTTACATTGCGTTCTCAGTCACGGGATTGCGTAATACCGTTATTGGTATCCTTTTAATTTATCCGGTCACGACAATTCCGGTGGCCTTGTATATGCTACAAGGGTATTTTCGCGGCTTACCAACAGAGGTTGAAGAAGCCGGCCTCATGGATGGGCTGGGACGTCTTGCAGTGATTTGGAAAATCACCCTGCCGTTGTCATTGCCCGCGATAGCGTCCGTGAGCCTTTATGTATTCATGATCGCTTGGAATGAATTTCTTCTGGCCTTCATGTTGTTGGATGATCCGACAAAATTCACGTTAACCCGTGGGATCGCCAGCCTGAACTCTTCAGAAATTCCGCGGCAGCACCTGATGGCCGGCGCCGTTATTGCGACGGTTCCCATTATGATTCTTTTTTTGGGGTTGGAACGATTTATGACCAAAGGACTGACAGCAGGGAGCGTCAAGGGATGAACCAAGTGGAACCAAGCAGCCTTGATGAACAGGCGCGACAGATCCTGCAAAAAAATGACAAAGGGACATATACAATCCCCACAGCGGGATTGTATCCGTACCAATGGAATTGGGACAGCGCTTTCGCTGCATGGGGGTTTTCGACCTTTGATATTGACCGCGCTTGGGTCGAGCTTGAAACACTCATGGCGGGCCAATGGCCCAATGGTATGGTCCCGCATATTCAATTTCATTCCCCAGACCCCGGATATTTTCCAGGTCCCGACGTGTGGGGGACACAAGGCATTGGACCTTCTCCGTCCTCTGGCATCAGCCAACCACCTGTCGCCGCTATATTTGCGCGCTTGATTTACGAGAAAAATCCGCTTGCAGGTGAACCCCGCATTCGCGCCTTGGTGCCATCCCTATTGCGCTGGCATCACTGGTTTATGCAGTGGCGTCAGGATAATGGCGTAATCTTCGTGACTCATCCATGGGAGGCAGGACGGGACAATACGCATGATTGGGATGATGCAATGGCAAACATTGATCCGGTTGGCGTTGGAGATTACACGCGAAGAGATACCAGCCACGTGGATGCGTCTATGCGTCCGACAAAAGAAGACTATGACCGGTATATCTGGTTGGTGCAACGTGGTAGGTCGGCGGGCTGGGACGAAGGTTTGATGGCGGCAGACCGGGATTTCGCAGTTGGTGATCCGACGATGACTTTCATCCTTTTAAGAGCGCAACGCGATTTGCTTTGGCTGATGACCGAATTGCAAATGACCACAGGCCCTTTGCCTCTGTGGATTGAAACGCTTGAGGCCGGAGCCGCGACACTTTGCGACCCAAAGAGCGGTTACTTTACAGCCCTCGATCTAGTGTCTCGTAAACACACGGGCCATTTAACCAACGCATCCTTCCTGAACTGGCTTGGTGGTGTGGACAGTAAAGCTATGCAACGCGCGTTGGCCCGGATGATAGAAACTTGTCGATATCCGGTGCCGAGTTACGATGCACAAGCCTGCGACTTTGATGGTATGCGGTATTGGCGGGGACCAACATGGGCAATCATGAATGCTCTGATCGGGCTCGGGCTCAAAGATATGGGGCTTGAGGACGCAGCTGAAAAAGTGCGGGCCGGAACCCAACAAATGATCATGGATCATGGTTTTGCAGAATATTTTCACCCACATACTGGGGCGCCTGCTGGGGGCGGATCATTCACATGGACGGCTGCTGTATGGCTCGCTTGGGCGTCACCGTCGGTGAAAGGGGCTTAAAATGGGGGCAATTGAGCTCAAATCCATGGAAAAGTGGTTTGATCAGGCGCATGTTATCAAGGGCGTGGATCTGACCATTCAAGACGGTGAATTTATTGTTTTTGTCGGACCGTCGGGATGTGGGAAATCGACCCTACTTCGTATGATCGGAGGATTGGAAGATATCAGCCGCGGACGAATTGAAATAAACGGACGTGATGTGACGGCCGAAAGCCCGTCGAGACGAGGCCTTGCAATGGTGTTTCAAAGCTATGCGCTCTACCCTCATATGTCTGTCCGCGACAACATTGGCTTTCCATTGAAAACAGCTGGCCTCGCCAAATCCGAGATCAAAACCAAGGTAGATGCCGCTGCTGAATTATTAAAACTCGATAACTATCTTGATAGACGGCCAAGGGACCTTTCAGGTGGCCAGCGTCAAAGAGTAGCGATTGGCCGGTGTATTGTGCGTGATCCCACAGCGTTTCTGTTCGATGAACCACTGTCAAATCTGGATGCTGCTCTGCGTGTAGAGATGCGCTATGAAATAGCAAAGTTGCATCAGCGGCTTGCGGCTACAATGATTTATGTAACTCATGATCAGGTCGAGGCCATGACGCTCGCAGATAGAATAGTCGTGCTGGAATTTGGAAAAATAGCGCAGGTGGGACGTCCGCGGGATCTATACGATCAGCCGGCAAACTTGTTTGTGGCGCAATTTATAGGCAGCCCGAAGATGAACATTCTTCCGTGCCGAACGGACCGAGGACAGTTTTTTTTGGAAGGAGGCGCGACGGGATCGTTCCAAGGCGAAAAGGCCGCCGTGCATCTAGGCATACGGCCCGAACATATTACGCTTGTGCCCGTTGGACAGGGACATTGTGACGGCGTTGTTGATGTTGTGGAATATCTGGGTGCCGATAGCTTTGTCACAATGGATTGCGGCCCGCTTGGACGGATGATTGTCCGTGTGGATGGCGATACCAGCACGCATCCGGGTCAGACCACAGGGTTGGCATTCGAGACGGCGCGTATATCATTTTTTGATAACAGTGGACTGAGAACCTGATGAATTCATGATGCGAGAACTGTGTAGTTCTGCAACGCTACACAGCGTCGTGCTTTAGCTTTTGCGTCTCATATGATCTCAACTACTTTCATAGATGTATTTATCTCGGCGACTGGAAGTCGTGCATAAAAGGGGACGTTATGGTCACGTATCGCGATAATCTTAGCAAGGACGAAAGGGAGCAAACTCCACTTGAAGACTACGAGGACGTTGCCGCTTATGACTGCGAAGGTGTTTTTTGCGGCGCAAAGCTCGGTGCGAACAAGCTTGAAGAGATTAATTTGCTTTTTATCGCGGAGGAACTTGGCACAGCGCCATTTGAATTGGATTTATCCAATGGCAGGCAAAAAATCGATTTCAATGAGTGCTCTTCAGTTATCGATCTATTGTCTCAGATTGACGGATTGTCCACGTTTAGAGAAATCTTAGATTCGGCTCCTGTAAGCTGGGTCACGGATATCCTACTGATTGAGGATGGAGCACAGAGCGACAAGGTCTCGCGCGATATTGATATTCTGGCGAGAGCGTTATCCGCGCTTCAGGAAAAAGCAGAGAAGGTATCTGCGACGTAACACTCGCTGATTTTGGCATACAAGTTCCAACACAAAAACGATCTGCCATTATCACCAAGAAGTTCTCTAATGTGGCAAGACTGGCGATTGCAGACATGCGCAAGCAGGAGGATGCGTGCTTTAGCAAGAAGGTGTACAAGGATTACATCGCCTTCACACAGTGCCCGTCCGTTGCACCCGCCCTTTTGCGTTTTTGCGGTGTCTGTTACGCTGGT
>JAYQEA010000038.1:0-30868 GCA_038138625.1 Roseivivax sp. | reverse complement strand
GCAGCAGCCGTCGTGTAATAAGGGATTTTATCGTACAGCGCGACCGAGCGGATTTCACGACTATCCTCGACGGCTGCCGCGTTTTCCGTCGTATTCATTACAAGCTGGATACCGCCATTTTTCATCATATCGACGACATTAGGTCTGCCTTCGTAGACCTTTTTCACATCACCACAGGTCAATCCATTTTCTTTCAGAAACTGCGCCGTTCCTTTCGTTGCCACGAGAGCAAACCCCAAATTTGCCAGAATTTGCGCAGTCTGGATCATCACCGGGGTCTTGTCTTCCTGTTTGACCGATAAAAAGACAGTGCCCTCTTGCGGCAGATCTGTTCCTGCGCCCATCTGCGCCTTGAGAAAAGCACGTGGGAACGATTTATCCCATCCCATCACCTCGCCAGTTGAACGCATCTCGGGACCAAGGATCGTATCCACGCCTGGAAACCGAGCGAACGGCAATACAGCCTCTTTGACGCTGAACCATGGCATCATTGGATTAGCAAGGGTCATGGGATCCGCCAGTGGCAAGGCCGTGGCGTAATCCGCTGTGGATGGATAGGCATCGCGCAACGGGAAATTGGACAAGGGCTCTCCGGCCATGACACGCGCGGCAATCGACGCTATCGCACTATCGGTCGCTTTTGCCACGAAGGGGACAGTCCGGCTGGCGCGGGGGTTCACCTCGATCAGATAAATTTCGCCATCTTTGATGGCAAATTGCACATTCATCAGACCAACAACATTCAATGCGAGCGCCAAAGCATTGGTCTGACGATTGATCTCGACCAATGTTGCGTCGTCCAGTGAATAGGGTGGTAAGGAACATGCACTATCACCTGAATGCACGCCGGCCTCTTCGATATGCTGCATAACCCCCGCGACGTGCACCGCAGATCCATCACACAACGCATCAACGTCCAGTTCGACAGCGCCAGACAGATAGCTGTCCAAAAGCACCGGACTGTCACCAGAGACCACAACTGCATCGCGGATATATCGTTCCAGTTGGGTCATATCTCGGACGATTTCCATCGCCCGCCCGCCCAAAACATAAGAGGGACGGATCACCAAGGGAAACCCGATATCTTCGGCAATAGCGAGAGCCTCTTCATCAGTGGAGGCAATGCCGTTACGCGGTTGCTTGAGCCCCAGGTCATTGACCAAGGCCTGAAAGCGTTCGCGATCCTCTGCCAGATCAATCGAGTCAGGCGTTGTTCCCAGAATTGGGATCCCTTCTTGTTCCAATGCATTGGCCAGCTTCAGCGGTGTCTGTCCGCCAAACTGAACAATCACCCCGTGCAATGTGCCTTTGTCTTGTTCTACGCGCAGGATTTCCATGACATGCTCAAATGTCAGTGGCTCAAAATACAACCGGTCTGACGTGTCATAATCAGTCGACACGGTTTCCGGGTTGCAGTTGATCATAATTGTTTCGTAACCCGCATCGGTTAGAGCAAAACAGGCGTGGCAGCAGCAATAATCAAACTCGATCCCCTGTCCGATCCGGTTCGGACCACCGCCCAAGATGACAACCTTTGTGGCATCAGAGGGGCGGGCCTCGCACTCGACCTCACCCATCATCGGTGCCTCGTAGGTCGAGTACATATAGGGTGTTTGCGCTTCAAACTCGGCCGCACAGGTGTCGATCCGTTTAAAGCTAGCCACGACGCCTTCAGCCAGACGCACATTGCGCACGGCGGATTCTGTCTGGCCAGTCAAAATCGCCAGACGGGCATCCGTGAACCCCATCATTTTAAGTCCGCGCAATTCTTTTGACGTGGTCGGCAATCCATTGGCTCGTACGTCTTCTTCGGTCGTCACAATTTCGCGGATGCGTTCCAGAAACCAAGGATCAAAGCTGGTCGCACCAATAATTTCGTCGTTGGTCAAACCGTGGCGCATAGCCTGCGCAATCGTCCGCAAACGATCAGGGGTGGCAACAGAAAGCGCCTTAATGATTGCCGCCTTATTTTCGGAAAGCCAGTTCAAATAGGCGTCCTTATACTCCCAAGCCTCTTCGAAGCGCATGTACCTTGAGGGCGTCGGGTTCGGCGAAAGCCCCGGAATTTCTACCTCGTCAAAACCGGTCAGGCCGGATTCCATAGATGCGAGTGCTTTTTGAAGGGATTCATGAATGGTGCGGCCAATCGACATCGTCTCACCGACAGATTTCATGGCCGTGGTAAGATAGGGTGCGGATCCGGGGAACTTTTCAAAGGCAAACTTTGGAATCTTTGTCACGACATAGTCGATGGTCGGCTCAAAGCTGGCCGGTGTCACCTTGGTTATGTCGTTGTCCAGTTCATCCAGCGTATACCCGATCGCCAGTTTTGCAGCGATCTTTGCGATGGGAAATCCGGTTGCTTTGGAAGCCAAAGCCGACGAACGCGACACACGCGGGTTCATTTCGATCACAACCATACGGCCGGTTTCAGGGTTCACGGCCCATTGTACGTTTGACCCGCCGGTCTCAACACCAATTTCACGCAGCACTGCAATAGATGCATTCCGCATCATCTGGTATTCTTTGTCCGTCAGGGTCAGCGCCGGTGCAACGGTGATGCTGTCGCCCGTGTGAACACCCATTGGGTCAACGTTTTCGATGGCGCAGACGATGATTGCGTTGTCGGCTTTGTCTCGCACGACCTCCATCTCGAATTCTTTCCACCCCAAAAGGGACTCGTCGATCAGAATTTGGCCAACGGGTGACGCGTCCATGCCAGAGCGGCAGAAGTGGACATAATCGTCGCGATTATATGCCACACCGCCACCGGTACCGCCGAGAGTAAACGCAGGTCTTATAATCGCCGGAAGCCCTATGTCATCTAAACATTCCAAGGCTTCGGACACACCGGCATCCAGATCAAACTTGCCGTCCGCAGCTTTTGGCGCCGTTACAATCGTGGCGCGCGGGTTTTCCAATCCGATCCTGTCCATCGCCTCGCGAAACAGTTTCCTGTCTTCGGCCATCTCAATCGCGTCGCGCCTAGCGCCGATCATTTCGACATTGAACTTGTCAAGAACACCCATTTCTTCCAATGCAAGCGACGTGTTCAACCCAGTTTGACCACCCATGGTCGGCAACAATGCGTCAGGCCGCTCCTTTTCGATAATCTTCGCAACAACCTCGGGTGTGATAGGTTCAATGTAGGTGGCATCGGCCAAACCCGGATCAGTCATAATTGTCGCGGGGTTGGAATTAACAAGGATCACCCTGTAGCCTTCTTCACGCAACGCTTTGCAGGCTTGTGCACCGGAGTAATCAAATTCGCAGGCCTGCCCAATCACAATTGGACCAGCTCCGATGATCATGATGGAGCTGATATCGGTGCGTTTGGGCATGGCAGACCTCTGTGAGTGAATGGGATCGCAAATTGTCCTGCGTTATAGTGGTCCACCGGTCAACCGCAAGCGCTCTTGGACCATAAAATAGATGAGTGTTGCCACCATAAAGTTCAATAACCCCAATATATCCAGATACGTCCGCTACGATCGGATACATCTGCTACAACCATGTGATCTGCCCCCTGTCGCAGCAAAGAGCATCGGCTGCCACCGCCCACCCTTTTGTTCATTTCGATCACATCTGTTGTTCGCTGGGCACCCACGGAGTAGAACCGAAACGCTTGGACAGAGTCTACGCAACCTCAATTTCGCTCCTTCGAACGGCAAGAATTGTCCAAAAGACCGCGATTGATCCTGATCAATGCAGCATAAAGACCGGTTTTTGGTTGACTTTGGCAGGCTGGCGGGATGTATCCAGCCCGTTCAATCAATTATCGGTCGGAGACCACCCATGCACGCCTATCGCAGCCATACCTGTGCCGATCTGAATAAGGCCAATGTCGGTGAAACCGTCCGCCTGTCCGGATGGGTCCATCGAATCCGCGACCACGGCGGCGTTCTGTTTATCGACCTGCGTGATCATTATGGCATGACCCAGGTTCTTTGTGATCCTGACAGTCCGGTTTTTGCCGAAGTGGAAAAAGTTCGTAGCGAATGGTGTATCCGAATTGATGGGAACGTGAAGGCGCGCGACGAAAGCCTCGTCAATCCCAAGCTCAGCACCGGAGAAATAGAAGTCTTTGTCCGCGACATTGAAGTTCTTGGCTCAGCCGAAGAACTGCCATTGATGGTTTTTGGCGATCAGGAATATCCAGAAGAAACCCGGCTTCGGTATCGCTATCTTGACCTGCGCCGCGAAGCTATGCAGCGCAATATGACGCTGCGCTCGGACGTTGTTGCCTCTATCCGCAAACGCATGTGGGGCGAAGGCTTCCGTGAATACCAAACACCGATCATCACAGCATCTTCACCCGAGGGCGCACGGGATTTTCTCGTTCCATCGCGCCTGCATCCTGGAAAATTCTACGCCCTGCCGCAAGCGCCACAGCAATTCAAGCAGCTGATCATGGTGTCTGGCTTTGACAAATATTTTCAGATTGCGCCCTGTTTTCGCGATGAGGACCCGCGTGCCGACCGCTCTCCGACAGACTTTTACCAGCTGGATATGGAGATGTCCTTTGTCTCGCAGCAGGATGTGTTTGACACGATCAGCCCGGTCATAGCAGGCGTGTTCGAAGAGTTTGGCAGTGGTCGTACGGTAGATGCGCCACGCGACTGGCCGCAGATCCCATACAAGACCGCCATGCTGGAGTATGGCACTGACAAACCCGACCTCCGCAATCCCATCAAAATGCAGGTGGTGAGCGAACATTTTCGAGGGTCCGGCTTTGCCATCTTTGCAAAGCTTCTGGAACAAGAGGGCACTGAAATTCGGGCGATCCCCGCCCCAAAAGGCGGTTCGCGAAAATTCTGCGACAGAATGAACGTCTTTGCTCAGAAAGAGGGTCTGCCCGGGATGGGTTATATCTTCTGGCGGGATCAAGGAAACGGCATGGAGGCCGCAGGACCACTGGCCAAAAACATAGGCCCTGAACGTACCGAAGCGATCCGCCAGCAATTGGACCTTGGTGTAGGAGACGCTGCATTCTTTCTTGGCGGGAAACCCGCAAGCTTTGTAAAAACTGCCGCCAAGGCGCGCGTGGTTATCGGAAACGAGCTTAAGCTGACCGATGAAAACAGGTTCGCGTTTGCATGGATCGTAGATTTTCCGATTTACGAAAAAGACGAAGAAACGGGCAAAATCGATTTTGAACACAACCCGTTTTCAATGCCACAGGGTGAAATGGCCGCGCTGGAGGGGAACCCTCTGGACGTCAAAGGCTTTCAATACGACCTCGCATGTAACGGGTACGAACTTGTTTCCGGTGCGATTCGTAACCACCGCCCTGAAATCATGTTCAAGGCGTTTGAAATCGCAGGTTATGGCGAAGACGAGGTGCGCAAACGATTTGGCGGCATGGTTAACGCGTTCCGATTTGGGGCACCGCCACATGGCGGATGCGCAGCCGGTATTGACCGCATCGTGATGTTGCTGGCTGATCAGCAAAACATTCGTGAGGTCATTATGTTCCCGATGAACCAGAGAGCCGAAGATCTAATGATGGACGCACCATCTGAACCACTGTCCGAGCAATTGATGGACCTGCGCCTGCGGATCATGCCCGAGGACTAAAGTATTCAAATAAAATACCTGTTTGAATATTTCAGGCAGCGGGTCCAAAGCCTGCTGCCTTTTTTGTGGCGATCTGTTCTGGACATCCCATTTTTGAAAGTTAAACGGGGACCCTATTGTGGGAATGACGAATTTAACGGAATGAACAGGTGGCAAACATGTCGGACCGTCCTCTTGGCCCTGTGGTTGATAATTGGATACCACCGCCTTTGCCCGGACCTCCCAGCTTGATCGGGCGATGGTCCAGGATCGAGCCGTTGAATGCCGCGCGCCACGCGCAAGATCTTTACCATGCATTGGACGGACATGATTGGGTGTTCGATTATCTCAGCGAACACCCTTTTGCTGACCTAGGATCCTATGGTGCGTTTTTGTCTGATGCGGCCGCGCGACCGGATTTTCGATTTGTCGCGTTATGCGATGCTTCAGGCACTGCATTCGGGCTAGCAAGCTATATGCGCATGTCGCCAGACGTTGGGGTTATCGAGGTTGGAAATATCTGTATTGCCCCAAGCGGGCAAAAATCCACCAAAGCAACAGAAGCTCTTTACTTGATGATGAAATGGGCTTTTGACGCTGGTTATCGAAGGTATGAATGGAAGTGCAACGCGCTGAATGTGCCCTCTCGGCGTGCGGCGCAACGCCTGGGATTCAGTTATGACGGGCTGTTTCGCAAGGCTACGATCGTAAAAGGCCATAGCCGGGATACAGCATGGTTTTCCATCATTGACGATGAATGGCCGAACCTGCGAAAGGCCTTTACCCAATGGCTTGACCCTGAAAATTTCGGCACTGACGGACACCAGATCAAACGTTTGAGCGCACTGACATCACCCTATCTGGCTGTTCGCGACCCGGCATTAAGCCGCAATGGTCAGCACCCTAACCAAAATTCACTGTCATAATAAGCCAAAGCTTGATCGCTATATGGCGATTCGATCCGTTAGCCTGAGTTTTATCTCGCCCCGCAGCCGGTTCAGAGGCGCCCCCCAGGGATCTCCGGCAATGCGTGCTCTTGCCAAGTCGCGGGTTGCCTGTGCCAAATCAGTATCTCCTGCACTGTCGGCCACGCCTGCAAGAAATTGTGTCACGTAGTCAAACACCGGTTCTTCGCCGTTTAACAGATCGTCAGCATGGGCCATATCATCCAAAAAGGCGACCGGGTCCGGTTGAATAGGTTCATCGCGCACCAATCTCAGGCCCTCCGGGCGCATTTCTTTAGGCAAAATAGATAGAACAACGTTTTGAAACTCGATCAGGCTTTTCAATGGCTTATCTAAAAATCCATCTGCACCAGCCGCGATTGCCTCGTCTTCGACAAAACTGTCACCGCTAACCGCCAAAATCACTGGTACCTTTTGTGGTGCACTTACAAGGTCGCGGATCAGATCAGCCCCACTGCCGTCGGGCAACCCCATATCTATAATGATAATTGTCGGTCGATACACCTTTAGGTGCCGACGCGCCGACTGCAAACAGTCCGCGCGTCGAATACGCGCGCCACTACGTAGGCAAAGCAACCGCATAGCGTCACAAGCATATCTGCTGTCTTCAACGACAAGCACAGTAAATCCCAAAAAGGGCCGGTTGGGCGTGGGCCGCAAAGCGGCGGGGTGACGGTCGTTATCTGTCATCGTGGACCTCCTTGCCGAGTCGCAGGCATGATCCCTGCAAGCTGCCTAACAGGCGGTTAATGGCCGCACCATCTTGCAGCCCAGTGTCGAAATCGGCATGACAACGAGGCAACTCGAGCACAGGAGCCAAAATAATGATCGGACGTTTAAACCATGTGGCAATCGCGGTCCCCGATCTGGAGGCCGCTTCAGAACAGTATCGTACCGCACTCGGCGCCGAAGTAGGAAAACCACAAGACGAACCCGATCATGGCGTGACAGTCGTCTTTATCGAACTGCCCAATACCAAGATCGAATTGCTCTACCCTCTTGGCGATAACAGCCCCATTCAAAGCTTTTTGGACAAAAACCCTTCGGGTGGCATGCATCATGTTTGTTACGAGGTGGATGACATCATCGCGGCTCGGGACACGCTCAAAGCCTCTGGCGCGCGTATTTTGGGCACAGGCGAGCCAAAAATCGGCGCGCATGGTAAGCCAGTCCTTTTTCTTCACCCCAAAGATTTTAACGGCTGTCTTATCGAACTGGAAGAGGTCTGAAATCAGCCTATTTTTTAATTGGTTGGAATAACAGACCACTTTGCGCATACAGGCCTCCAGGAGAGCATAAATGTCCATCACCTCAGCTATCGTCTTGTTTGCCGTGATATGGTTTTTGACGTTTTTAGTCGTTATTCCCTTTCGTGTTCAAACACAGGGCGATTTGGGAGACGTCTTGGAAGGGACGCAGGCGGGATCACCCGAACACCATCATCTTAAAATCAAAGCCTGGATTACAACGGGTATTTCTGCAGTCCTGTGGGTAGTTGTCTTTTCTGTGATCGTAACAGACTTTATCACATTAAAAGACATTGACCTCTTCCAGTATCTCGCTCAGCCCGATTTTGACTAACAGGGCAGACCTTGGTCGCAACAACTCATCCATAAAGGGTTCTGCAAGTATCTGACACGCAGAACCCAAACGTCGTTGGCAACGGGCCATGCTAGACCAGACTAACGTAGCCGATGGTAGATATGCGTGAATGTTGCGGCTCCCAGGATTGGGATGAACAGGTTCAGTAAAGGTATCGACAAAGGCACGGCAACAAGGGTTCCAGCCAACCAGATAACCCCTAGGTTTTCACGGCGAAGGACCTGCGCCTCGGCTCGACCCACCCGCCTGATTGCAGCCATTGTAAAATATTCGCGCCCCAACAAGAAACCGTTCATCGCCCAAAAGATAAACGGAGCTGCAAACGGGACCAAAAGATACAGACCAAACGCCAAAAGATTTGCCAAAATCAATTGACCCAGAAATAACAAACTGTCTGTCAGGGCCTCGGACAAGGGCACAGGCCGCGCCTTTGGCAAATGCGAATAATGTCTGTCCTCTACCGCCTGCGCTATGTCATCCAAAAATAACGATATGATAGCGGAACACACAGGTACCATTAAAAAGACACTTAGCACCAAAGTTGCAAAAAAGGCACCAATACCCGCCAGAATACCGAAACCTGCGACCTCTCCTATGAATGGCAGCATAATGGTTTCTGGTGTAGCCCACGATACCAGCCCCTGAACGGCGAACATTGCGGCCATCAAAAGTACCAATGTCAGACCCACACCTCGAAAGAAAACCCGGCGGAAACGGGGCTCTCCGATTTGTCCAAGCGTCTTGAAAAATGCTGTGAAAATCATGTCCGCCAGTCCACCTTTTTGGCCAGATCAGGACGCGGCCGCTCCGGCGGAATAGAAGTTTCCGTACCAATATGCACAAATCCTGCAACCCGTTCGTGCGGGGCAATCCCCAAAGATGCTTGCATTAAATCTGGATCGTGCGAGGCCCAACCAGATAACCAGTTGGCCCCCCAACCGGCCGCAAGCGCAGCATTCAGCAAAGCAAGGCAAACGGCGCCGGCCGAATACGTCTGCTCAATGACCGGGATTTTGACGCTTTCTACCGGGGATTCGATCACTGCCACAGCCAGTGGACTGTTGGCAAAGGCATCACGAGCTTTGGCGGCCTCTTGTGGTGATTTGTTCAAAATACCTGCCCGAATTTCAATATCTGCGGCCAAATCACCTAACGCGCCACGTTCCAGCACAATGAAACGCCACGGCTCTAACTTACCATGATCCGGGGTCCGGGCGGCAGCCGTTAACAATGTTTCCAGTGTCGCACGATCAGGTGCAGGGGATGTCAAAGTTTTTGCCGGTCGCGAACGGCGACCCAGAAAAAACGACAGAGCCTCGGGGTTGGGGGTTGGCATCATATACTCCGAAAAAGGGCGTCTGAAGCATATGTCTGCGATGCACATCAAGGTTTCAAGGGTAGGTGACAGATTTAGTATGTTTTGCGCGTTGGGAACAAATGACAGACCAAAAGTTTTAAGGTGGCTCTTCGATCTTGCCGCATCTCAAAGGAAATCATCACAAATGAGGAGAGGTAGTCGTGCTTTTTCGACCAGAATTCAGCCCGGTCAAGGTGGATCAGGGTCTTCCAGAAAGTTACCGTTCTCATCGTGTCAGTTTGGTTTGCACAGACCGCGTCAAAAGGCAAAGTGCCGTGGATCAAACGCAGTCGATCAGCACTGTGATAAGCCAACCACTTTCCGGTTCATTTGCGGGCCTGTGACCCACTCTTAAAGGCGCGCGGGGAGACGCATCTATATGTTTGCGACCACCAAAGCTGCTCGATCATGCGGTTCTTGTCGCCCATCGATATCTTTATCTGAACTTTTTTTAGCACATCGCTACAATCGCTGCCGGTGACCTGCAATCCTTGATCAGTTTTGAAGATTACTGGCGAATGATAGATGGCCAACGCCCTTTTTCAGAGCCACAACTCAGAAATCTGCGTCTAGCGTATTTGACAGCTGCCAGGCCAGAACTTTACGGCGATAGCGGTGCTTAATCGCAACCACATACAGCCCCGTTCCATCCAGATATAGATAGTATCGGCGCGCCAGAGCCGATTTGGCCAAATGATCGGCAGCCCCCCCCTCACAGATCGGGGTAGATTTTATGCACAGGGTGCTTCTTACTGATATTGGGCTCTTGGTAGATTGGCATCAACTACGTCAGGGGCATCAAGCGTCGAACCGACTTTTGTGATGTTGCTGCTCAATATACTGAAATGGCCCTATCGCTTTATCGTGCCGCTGCGATGTCGCATTTCTTGCAGCTTTTACTCCGAAGATAATGGAGTTTTTCGGCTTGAAGCCAAGTGTTTTCAGCGACGGTGCAGACGCTGTTCGTGTATTGTAAGATGGAAAGCCCGGTCACGCAGCATTTGGACCACCGGTCCCGCCATATTAGGCCTGCTTTGAGTGTCTATAAGACCGCCGCTGCCGTATCATAGCCGTTTCCCTTGCAGACATTGAAACCCGGACCGTATGCCGTTGCAGGATTTCTGGTAATCATGAGAGCAATATTGCGATCCGCGATCTGTGTGGTGAATGCAGCCTAGCGGTGGCGTGTGCAGGGGGATGGCCATCTTCAGCATCTTTCGATTCTTAGATCATTTTCGCCTGCCATAGCCACCCAGAGACACAAAAACCTGTCCACGGATATAAGCAAGAACACCGAAGTCCTTGCATTGGCTGTTCCTAAGTGGCCGTCCGCAAGCGGCACGATCGCCGTGTGTTTTTACGTGCTGATCTGTGCCAGATGAGCACCATGCTTTTTCAACAACCCGGTAAGCACCATCTTTTTGCGGATTGCCTGTAGCCCGGCCTAGACCTTGATCTCAGGCGTATGTGTCTTGCTCTTGGTCATCTCGGATCGTCTCTTTCGTTCTGCGATCATCTCTGACTTTCCTGCTTGGACCGGTTCAACCTGTTAGCCCGTTAGGCAAAACTGCCGTGGCAAAACCATCCCCCTGTTTTCAACCCACCATGTGCAAAATATAACCACAGTCGTTCCCCCTGTTCAGTATCAACTTGCCAGTAATCCCGTGGACCATTTCGCCAATCAGGATCATCCAGCCACCATTCCGGTGTGATCCGCTCAGGTCCCAGCGCTCTGGCACAAGTGAAATTACGGCCACGCCAACGGAATGTTGCGGGTATTCTGGGTGCTTCCTCTGCCATTACCGGCTCTGGCTGAAACAAGACCAATGGACGGGGTTGCAATCGCTCTGGCCAATGATCTGCCCGCTGCGACCATGCTGCGGCAAGCACTTGGGCACTTTTTTCAGGCAAATGGCTTTCAGCAGGGTGTCGTCGGGTGATCGCATCCAATCCGACACGGGCGCCCAAACGAGCAATAAGATCATCAAGCGAAGAACTTTTTTCCAGGCGCGCTTGGACTTTACGCCCGGCATCCATGTGACCTGTGACCGTACGGGCGTGTACTGGCTCATGCTGCACCGCCTGCAATCGTAACATGTCAATACCGTGCCCGGCATCCAGATCATCCAACTTCATACGTAGCAGTGGCAGAACCCGATCAGGATCGAAGCTGGGCCGCGCCAATCCCACAGTAACCCACTGCATGCTTCCATCACTGCGCCAAGCCTCAAGTCGTAAGGATCGTACACCCTGACCCTTGGCCTCGAGTGTTTGGCATAACCGCGGCAAAAGTCGATCCAAAGCCGCCGACACATCCTCTTTCAAACCGATTGGATCCGGCAAATTCAACCGTACTGCAAAATGATCAGGAGGCGCAGCCGGGTTCACAGGTTCGGGTGCAGACCCCAATGCCTGATCAAGCCGCAGCACCAACCCCCTTCCAAACCGGCGTGCCAATCCAGCCCGGGGCTGACCGGTTAAATCACCGATACGCCGCAGGCCAAGCCGGGCAAGATCTTGCACTACCTCTGATTCAAGCCGCAGCGCAGCTACAGGCAAAGACGCAAGTGCACCATGAGTTTTACCGGGCGCTGCAATCTGACCTACCTCTGCCTGAGATGCCATTGCCACTGGCGCCATACCACCCCGTTCCCAGTGCCGTCGCTTGCCAGCACGCGATCGCGTCGCCCGGGCTTCTTGATCAATTGCATCACCAGAGCGATGAGATCCGGGTGTCATTCCCCCAAATCGCGCCAATGCCCAAGCCGCCCCCAGTGTATCGGCAATACCCATTCGAACACTGAGCCCCAAATCTGCACAGTCATCTTGCACCTGAGCAATAAGGGCCGTTTCACCCCCAAAAAGATGTGCACAGCCTGTCAAATCAATGATCAGCGCATCTGGCGCCTCATGCGCAACCCACGGTGAAAACTTGCCTGCCCATCGGTGTAGAACACCCAAAAAAGCCGCCTCTGCATGAGGATTTTGCTGTCGGGTCAAAAGAGTGGCACACATGGCATGCGCATCCCGCAACGGTTGTCCCACATGTAATCCCGCCTCTGAGGCCAGCTGCGACAACGATGCCACAACCTGCGTCTGCCCCGTATCACGCACGACAACCAAAGGCGCTTCGGCCAAAAGCGGATCGCGGCGGATCAGGCGTTCCGCCCCCAATCGGGGAAACCATATAGAAAGGATACGTCGGTGCGGCATCAGACCATCACATCGGGCAGCGCGATTTGTTCACTATTTGTTCTATTTTGGTTAGGCGCCGGAGTCGAGTCTTGCTTTCATAGGCGATCCTACTGTGCTGTTTGTCCCCAATCCACTGCCTGCATTTCTTGCAAACGGCTGGCCGTGCGTTCAAATTCGAAACTGCCTGTGCCTTCGATATACAAACTGCGTGGATGGGCGGCAGCACTGATAATTACCTGCACATGCGCCTCGTACAACGCATCGATAAGGGTCACAAAACGTTTGGCCTCATTAAAATTGTCGCGCGACAGTCGTGGAATATCCTCAAGAATAAGTACCCGCACTGTCTGCGCCAGTTTCAGATAATCTGCCGGACCTAAGGGTTGCCCACATAAATCGTAAAATGATGCCCGTGCCACACCGTTGTGGTACTGAGACAGCGTGACCAAACGGCCTTTGACTGCCAGCTCAAGACTCTGTGAGTGACCATTGGTCAATCCATCCCAGATGGACTCAATCTGTGCACGTGCCGCTGCATCATTGGGCGTAAAATAGACCGGCGATCCCGCCAACCGCCCCTGCCGATGATCCGTAGGAGAGGCAAGCTCGGATACCTCGAGCCTCTCACAAATCAAATCAATGAAAGGCAAAAACAGCTGCCGGTTCAAACCGTCTTTGTACAGATCTTTTGGCGCCCGATTCGAGGTTGTGACAACCACCACTCCTGCTGCAAACAGCATTTCGAACAAACGGCCAACAATCATCGCATCGGTGATATCGGTGATCTGCATCTCGTCAAAAGCCAAAAGACGAACGTCATCACAGACTTTTTTAGCAACTGGAGCCAAGGCATCCCGAGCGTCAGCCTGACGCGCCTCGTGCATACCACTGTGGATTTCTTGCATAAATGCATGGAAATGCACCCGTCGCTTCGGCACATCCGTGGCCTCGGCAAACAGATCCATCAACATGGATTTTCCACGTCCAACCCCACCCCAGAGATACAAACCTTTGGGCGGGTCCGGCGCACGGCGAAAAAATCCACGCTTTTGTGGTTGCATCAAAGCTGTACGGATCCGTTCAAAACTGGGCAAAATCGCTTCTTGAGCGGGATCATGTGCGATTTCGCCCGCCGCCACGCGTTTGGCGTAAATGTCCTGAAGCATCACCATATCCGCCCGATACCGCGTTCACCCAAGATGTCCAAGCCCTGTTAAATCACAAAAGATCATAGATGTCATAAACACTTCTGTTTTGACCTCAATTCGAGGATGCGTATTCTGCAAAAAACCATAGGAGCCGCTCATGGCACGGCACGACCAGATCTTTACGCCTGTTTTGATTACCGGCTGTTTCATCATGCTGATAAGCTTTGCAATTCGGGCCAGTTTCGGTGTGTTCCAGATTCCCATTCAGGAAGAATTTGGCTGGTTGCGATCCGAATTCTCGATGGCCATTGCCATTCAAAATCTTGCATGGGGCTTTGGTCAGCCAATCTTTGGCGCATTGGCCGAACGTATCGGTGACCGGCGTGCAATCTTTTTCGGAGCAATCGCCTATGCCGCCGGACTGGTGTTATCCTCCTTCGCTGTTACACCCGGTACGCATCAAATTCTGGAGATATTCGTAGGCTTTGGCATCGCAGGTACCGGATTTGGGGTAATCCTTGCCGTGGTTGGACGTGCCTCGAGCGACGCAAACCGTTCCATGAGCTTGGCGATTGCCACAGCCGCAGGCAGCGGAGGTCAGGTTATTGGCGCCCCCATCGCAGAATGGCTACTGACCATGATGAGCTGGCAATGGGTCTTTGTTGTCTTTGCCGCCACTATCATGGCCAGTATGCTGACCTTGCCTGCCATTCGCGCGCCGGCAGCATCAAAGGCGGAACTGGAACAAAGCATGGGTCAGATACTGACCCGAGCGTTTCGCGACCCCTCTTACACGCTGATATTTCTAGGTTTTTTCAGTTGTGGCTATCAGCTGTCTTTTGTAACAGCACATTTCCCCGCCTTTGTGACAGAGCTTTGCACACCAATCAGCCCGGGCGGGACGCTGTATTCCATCGGGATTACAACGACATCTGCTCTTGGTGCGCTGGCCATTTCGTTGATTGGACTGGCCAATATCTTTGGGACCTTGCTGGCGGGGTGGGCCGGGAAATACTGGCCAAAGAAATACCTTCTGGCGGGGATCTATACAGGGCGCACCATCATCGCTGCGCTGTTCATTATGTTCCCGATCACGCCGACTTCGGTCATTCTGTTTTCGGTTACAATGGGATCATTATGGCTGGCAACAGTTCCTCTGACGTCGGGCCTTGTCGCGCATATCTATGGGCTGCGCTACATGGGAACATTGTATGGTATCATCTTTTTCAGCCACCAGTTGGGCAGCTTTTTGGGAGTATGGCTGGGTGGACGGATGTATGATCTCAATAATGGCGATTATACGGCCGTTTGGTGGATCGGTGTGGGCGTCGGCGCTTTCAGCGCAATTGTGCATCTTCCTGTTCGTGAAAAACCCCTGCCTCAGCCGACTGCAGCCTAGGCAACAGGCCCTTGCAACAGGCCCTCGGACACCAGTCGATCCTGCCAGCCGTCAGGCGTGGTGAAAAGATGTGTCTGCCAGCCCCGACCGTGCGCCGCGGCAATATTGTCCGCGCGATCATCTGCAAACAACAACCTGTCAGGTGCGATGCCACTGTCAGTTTCCAAGATCTCATAAATACGCGCATGAGGTTTGATGTGTGACAGGTAGCCCGAGATAAAACGCCTATCAAATTCAGTGAGAAAGGGATAAGCAGTCTCTGCCAGTTCAAAGGTGCCAATACCAAAGTTAGATAGTGCAAATACTGGCATACCCCTGGCACGCAACGCACGCAGACATGCCACAGACACAGGGATTTCAGGCGCGGCCAGTTCAAGCCAGTTATCATGCCACATACGGATCTCGGACTGCCATTGTGGATAACGGGCAGCACAGTCATAGACGGTTTTTTGAAAGGATGCGCCTATGTCGATCTCTTCATTCATGGCATGCAGGTCAACATCGGCAAACATGGCACGACGGCGCTCTGGTCCTATGACACGGTCATAGAAACGTTCCGGAACCCACTCAATCAGAACATTCCCAATGTCAAAAACAACGGCATCAATAGACATCTTGCCTTCCTTTGTTCGTGTTATTAGCCGCAACCTGCCGCAGATAGTCACAAAAGAAAAGTCAGCGTCGCACAGGCGCATCCTGAGCCAACGGCTCGCGCACGGCCTCGCGCCAGATCATGACCAGCCCAGACCCCAGAATTAAGGCAATCCCCACAAAGGCCACACGATCCGGTACTTCGGCAAAAATCAAATACCCCGAAAGCACACCCAACGGCATGGCCACGTATTCAAACGGCGCGACCAAAGCGGCTTCTGCTGTGCGATAGGCCAGGCTGATCAGATACCCCCCCAGGCCGGTCGCAAAGCCCACCAACGCAAACAGGGCAATGTCTTGATATGCGGGCCATACCCACGGGCGCAAAAGGAACTCCATTGATGGATTATCCCATCCCGAATAACGTCCATCACCCACAGCCAACCCCATGCCTGCGGACACCACAATAAAGACCAGCTGAACATAGACTGCCATCGCCACCGTTGTTTCTGTGCGGCGAATGTGGCGGGTCAACATATGCAGCAATGCGTACCCCGTCGCGGCGATCAGAGGCAAAATAGCCACGCTTTGAAACGTACCCGCACCGGGACGCAGCATGATGATAACGCCGATAAACCCTACGGAGATGGCAATCCACCGCCAGGGCCCCACGGTTTCACGCAAAAAAATGACAGAAAAAACTGTGATCAATACGGGCGATATAAAAAAAACCGCAACACCTTCGGCCAAAGGCATCGCAGCAATACCTAGGAAAAAGGTCATGTTCGCCACGACAACGCAAAGACCGCGCAACAAATGCGCAACGGGACGACGGGTGCGCAAGGCGCGGAATCCCCCTTCGGCCGGCAGAAAAACCACAAGGACAAAAACCAACCCAATCAAAGATCGAATTAAAACCACTTCGTGAAGTGGATAGCCACCAGACAAAAACTTGACCGTGGCATCATTGATGGTGAAGCACATGGATGCGATCAACGCACTCAGGCTGCCCAGCATAGCGGGCGAAATACGGGACATCATACGGGCACTGGGACACCGTGTAATCGGCCAAGTCTAACTCAGGAACGACATAGTCTTGGTCGTTGTATGCCAAAGGCTTCCTGAATCGGCAAAAACATCTAGCCAGCACGCCGGATCTGTCGGAACTCTAGCCGGTCCGGGCCACGCTCTGGCGCAACAACTGCTCCAGTGCGTTCAGAAATTTGGAGCGGTCTGAGGAAGAGAATGTTCGTCCACCTTTGGATTGCCGGAACGGGTCAGCCGCACGCAAATCGGAGGCTAAATTTCGCAGCGCAAGGTGGGTGCCGATGTTCGCGTCTGTCAGGATATCCCCATTGGGTCGCAACGCAACGGCGCCGTTTTCAATCACCCGCTGCGCCAAGGGGATGTCAGCCGTTACAACCACATCGCCCTTAAGGGCACGTTCCGCTATCCAGATATCGGCAGCATCTGGATCCGATGGAACAACAACGATTTCAACCAAAGGGTTGCGCGACGGGCGAATACCGCCGTTTGACACAAGAACCATAGGGTGCTTGTGGCGGGTCGCAACCTTTTCTGCCTCAAGCTTGACCGGGCACGCATCGGCATCAACGTAGATCATTCAGTCTTCCAAGGCATCTGCGTGAAAAGCAATGTGGTCCGGCATCATGCTGGCCACAAAAAAATAACTGTGGTCGTATCCGGGCTGCATTCTGTGCACCCCGTTCTGACGACGGGCCACCATGGCGTTGGCCAGTGCTTCGGGACGCAAAAGGTCCAAAAACTGGTCGTTCGCGCCCTGATCTATCAAAACGGGACCGTCAACGCCCCGTTCCGCCATTTGAAGCGTCGCATCATGCCTGCTCCAAGACGCCGGATCCGTCCCCAGATAGGCCGTCAATTGCTTTTGGCCCCAGTCGCTGGCGGTCGGATTCGCTATCGGGGCAAAGGCACTGACGGATTTGAAACGCCCCGGCAGTGCCATTGCCAAGGTCAACGCCCCGTGCCCCCCCATAGAGTGTCCAGTGATCGCCTGGCGTGACATATCAACAGAGAACCTCGCCCCGATCAACGCCGGCAGTTCTTCAGCCACATAATCCCACATGCGGTAGTGTGAGCTCCAAGGCGTTTCGGTCGCATTCACATAAAAGCCCGCCCCCATGCCCAAATCATAAGCATCATCATCCGCGACACCGTCCCCACGTGGGGACGTATCGGGAAACACCAGCGCGAGGCCTTCTTGCGCGGCCCATGCTTGTGCGCCTGCTTTTGTCATCGCGTTTTCATGAGTACAGGTCAAACCGGACAAGTACCACAGAACAGGCACCGGACCGCGCAGGGCCTGAGGCGGCAAAAACAGGCCAAAAGTCATATCGCATGCACATGCCGTCGACGAATGTCGATAAACACCCTGCACACCACCAAAGCAGCGATTCTCAGCTACGGTTTCCATTTGAAAGCCCTCATGTTTGCATCACAGCACCAGCGATATCTGAAAGCAGCATGTGGGCCAAGGCCGACGACGGGCTGCCGGGATATCTGACTAGACCGATGACAGCCCGACATCGACCGCATCCAGTATAGTCTGGACTTCGTTTTCGGTAATAACCAGCGGCGGTGACATAACGATTGTATTCGCAGCCAACCGGATCATGGCTCCTGCCTCATATGCCTTGGCGTGGATATATTTCATCGTTGGCATATCCATCGCAGCCTTGGTCGCGCGATCACTGACAATTTCAATTCCGGACATCAAACCATGCCCCCCGCGCACATCTCCAATCACATCATATTTTTTCGCAAGCGCCTGAAGCCCTTCAAAAAGTTGCGTGCCACGTGCCGCCGCATTGGTTTTGGTGTCCAGCCGCAGTGTCTCGGACAAACAGGCCACGACCGCCGCTGCCCCCACAGGATGGGCGGAATAGGTGTAGCCGTGGAAAAAACTACCTTCGGCACCAGAGCTTTCAAAAACTTCGGCCACCTTATCGCTGGCAAGCGCTGCGCCCACAGGAAAATAGGCAGATGTGATGCCCTTGGCGACGCACATCATATCGGGCTGCACGCCCCAGTGGCGCGCTCCTGACCAATCCCCGGAACGACCAAAGCCGGTGATCACCTCGTCCGAAATCATCAAGATCCCATGACGGTCACAAATATCACGCATCAACGGCATAAAGGTTTCAGGGGGTACGATCACACCGCCAGCGCCTTGTATCGGCTCCATAATAAACGCAGCAATCGTACCGGGACCCTGAAACTGGATTTCGTCTTCGGCCGTTTGGGCGATGAGCTGGGCAAGGGTCTCAGGATCAGTTTCGTTATACGGATTGCGATATGCAAAAGGCGATGGCAGATGAAAACATCCCGCCAAAAGGGGTTCATACGCGGTGCGAAAACGGTTGTTCCCATTGACGCTGGCCCCTCCGAAATGGGTGCCGTGGTACCCTTTTTTCAAGCTTAGGAATTTGGTCCGCGCCGGTTCGCCGCGCAGTTTGTGATACTGACGGGCCATGCGCAAACTGCTTTCCACACTGTCCGAACCACCAGAGGTAAAGAACACACGCGACATGCCATCTTGGGCAAAAAAGTCACGCACCATATAGCTGGCCTCGATTGCGGCGGGGTTCGTCGTCCCTGCAAAGGCTGAATAATAGGGAAGATCGTAAAGCTGCTTGGCGATGGCCTCTTTGACCACATCATTGGAATACCCAAGGTTCACACACCACAGCCCGCCGACACCATCAACAACCTCGTGTCCGTCAAGATCGGTAATCTTGCTGCCGTGCGCTTTGGTAATGATGGTTGGCGGGTTTTGTTGGGCATCTCCGAAATGCGCCATAGGCTGCCACAAGTGACGGGCGTTATTTTCGCGCAGGAAGTTGTCGTCTTTCATGGCCGCCTCCAAGAGCTACAAATCACATACCGTCACCCTGCCACGGCTATGCGTCTGCGCCAAGAGGGATCACACCATAGACATGTCTCGCAGATTTCAAACGCAGTTCGGAATAGTGCTTTATTTCTGATGCTGCCCCAAACGGGGTGGCGGCTGATCCAACACCAGATCTGCATCCGAGAATACGAACGGTGACCGAACGCCGGGTATGCCCTCGGGTTCAATCTTCAAACCACGCGCCTGAACCTGCGGGTCTGCAAAAACCTCGGCCATATCATTGATGGGTCCGGCAGGTACGCCTTGCTCTTCGCATCCAGCCAGCAGATCGTTCTTGGTCCATTGGCGTGTCTTTGCCATGAGGCGGTCAATCATCGCCTCACGGTTTTTAACACGATCGCGATTGGTCAGATAATCGGGGTCCATGGCCATCGCATCCAATCCTAACAAAGCACACAAACGCTGATATTGCCCATCGTTGCCTGTTGCGATGATGATGTGACCGTCAGAACAGTCAAATACCTGATACGGCGTCAGATTCGGATGGTAGTTTCCAGTTCGCCCCGGGGATGTGCCGGTGGACATATAATTCAAAGCCTGATTGGCCATGGCCGACACGGCGCAATCCATCAAAGCCATATCTATGTGTTGTCCACGGCCTGTGTTTTGGCGCTGATGGACTGCAGCCAGAATCGCGCTGACAGAATACAGGCCGGTCAGCAAATCCGTCACGGCCACGCCCGCGCGCTGCGGCTGACCATCCGGGTCACCCGTGATCGACATAAAGCCCGACATGCCCTGAATGATGTAGTCATATCCCGCACGATGCGCATATGGACCGGTTTGTCCAAACCCCGTAATCGAGCAGTAGATTATCTGTGGATGACGCGCAGATACACTGGCAAAGTCCAAGCCGTATTTGGCGAGGCCTCCCACCTTAAAGTTCTCGATCAGTACATCTGCTTCGGACAAAAGGGCATGCATGGCCGCCTGCCCTTCGTCCGTGGCAAGATCAACAACAACAGACTGCTTGCCGCGGTTGCAGCTGTGAAAATAGGCTGCAAACGCGCCGCCTTCGCGATCGATAAACGGGGGGCCCCAGTTTCGGGTATCATCCCCCGCGGGTGACTCCACCTTGATCACATCGGCACCCAGATCAGCAAGGGTCTGACCTGCCCACGGTCCTGCAAGAATGCGGGCAAGTTCTATCACACGCAGTCCTGCAAGAGGGCCGTTGGGTGCTGCTTTTGCCATCACTTCAAAGCAGCATCGATAAGGCCTGACATTTCGCTATATGTCATGTTGCTGTGCAGCTGGCCATCAATGAGGAAAGAGGGCGTAGAACTGATGCCATCGCGTTCCACGTTTGACTGAAACCAAGCAACGAGGCCCTGCGCGGTCGCGCGATCTGTCAGGCATGCCTCAAGCTTGTCATCAG
The DNA here is from genome assembly GCA_038138625.1 of Roseivivax sp. Classification (GTDB taxonomy): domain Bacteria; phylum Pseudomonadota; class Alphaproteobacteria; order Rhodobacterales; family Rhodobacteraceae; genus JAQXDR01. The sequence continues at coordinate 9,725 of JAYQEA010000038.1, read as the reverse complement.
CCATGCCGGCACGACGACCAATACGACGCAGGGCGTCTGCTACAGCAGCATCAGATCCGGCGCGCGCCCAGCTTTGTTGTTCGGAGTAAACAAGATCGGTGATGCCAAAGAATTTGGCCGGTTCACAGCGTGCGACGAGAGATGCCCAAAGGCCGTACCGGTCAAAATAAACTTCGCGATAAACAAAGCGGATCTTGCCCGTGTCAATATAATTCGATTTCAGGTCCTTGTAGGCTCCTGCGTGAAAGCTGGCACAATGCGGACATGTGTAGCTGGCATATTCCACAACCTCGACTGTTGCGTCGGGGTTGCCTAACACCATCTCCTGCACCGCTGCGGCGGCTTGTTGTTCTGTGGTGGCCTCCTGAGCGTTGGCCGCACCCGGCAACAAAAGATCAGTGCCAGCTGACTCTGGTGCTGACTGCTGCATCAAAAGTGAGCCGCCTCCCACCACCAAAACAAGTGTTAAAACTGTAATCACGAGGATGCGTTGCATAAAGTGTCTCCGTTCAGGGACCTGCCTAGGTCTGTACATGTGATTTGGATATGACGTTTCCCGCCAAACGTTCAAGCGCTTGCCGCAAATCATCATCAGCAATATCGGTTGTCATCTTGCGGGCTTTGGCCAATTCGGCTGGGGCCGGCTGTCGCGAGGGCGCTGCCACAAACGGCGCCACAGGTTCGGAAAAGCCGTGTGCAGTCGTCTGAGTCAGACGGATACGGGCAATGGCATTATAGCCATAAACAGAATTTACCCGTTCGCGCAGGCGCTCTTTCTGCATCTCGATCATAGGGGCAAGTGCCCCGCTCACCAGCAAGACAAGCGTTGCGCCAAACCCGCCTCGTGAATAGCTGACCTCTACAGGGCGACACTGGCGCGCCATCTCAGGCCCGATGATTTCGACCCAATGGGTAAGCAGTCGGGTCTGCGCAAACCCCCGGGTTTCGCTGGCACGTCGTACCTGCCCTTGCAGAAGGCCAGAGGTCCGGGCAAAGCCGTATGTTGTTGTTGAACGTTTGGTCACAAGTTGACTCTCAGCATATAGACCTACTTTACTGACATGGCAGCCAGGGACCAGAGCCGATTGCCCAATGACCCAAGCCACCACTTCAACCCTTCGTGATCGACCAGAGTCAAAAGACCTGTTGGAATGGTACGACAGGAATGCACGGAAAATGCCATGGCGTACAGGGCCCGCCGACCGAAAAGGCGGCATCCAGCCGGATCCTTATCGAATCTGGCTGTCCGAAATCATGCTGCAACAGACCACGGTTGCAGCTGTAAAGACCTACTTCATAAACTTTACAAATCGTTGGCCAACCGTGATCGATCTTGCCAATGCCGAAGACGCCGATGTCATGGCAGCCTGGGCCGGTCTGGGCTATTATGCGCGCGCACGCAACCTGCTGAAATGCGCGCGGAGGGTGCGTGATGATTTTGACGGTGTATTTCCGCCGGATCACGCAGCGCTTTTGGCATTGCCGGGCATAGGCCCCTACACCGCAGCGGCTGTGGCATCAATCGCTTTTGATCAACCAGCCACCGTGGTTGATGGCAACGTGGAACGCGTTATGGCACGGCTGTATAACGAACACACACCCTTACCAACAGCAAAGCCAATCCTGACCAAAATGGCCGAGGCATTGACGCCATCTGCGCGCCCCGGCGACTATGCCCAAGCAGTCATGGACCTTGGCGCAACGATATGTACACCACGCAATCCCGCCTGCGGCCTGTGTCCGTGGCGTTCTCCGTGTCATGCGCGCCACCTTGGCACAGCATCAGACTTGCCACGAAAGCTGCCTAAAAAACGCAAGCCCACGCGTCATGGCATTGTCTACGTGGTACAGCGCGTGGACGGAGCTTGGCTGCTGGAAACACGGCCCGATAAGGGTCTTTTGGGAGGTATGCTTGGCTGGCCAGGCAGCGTTTGGGTAGACTCAGATCCAGATGATGCCACCCCGATTCAGGCCGAATGGACAACCTGTTCTGCCAAAGCACGCCACACCTTTACCCATTTTCATCTTTTACTTACTATCAAAACAGCCTTGGTACCCATGGAGCGTTCACCATCCAAAGGTTTTTTTGTTGACCCACAACAGTTTGATCCCGCCTCTCTGCCCACTGTAATGCGCAAGGCTTTTGCACTGGTAAATTCGCCATGAATGAAAACGCAGCATCCGATTTTCTGTCAACCAGCCAGTTACTGAACGTCTGGCGCATCGTACCGTATTGGACGGCGGTTTTGATCGCGCCCCTGCCACTGCTTGGCCTTTATTTGGGAGGGCTATGGGTTTTGGCACCCCTGTTGGCGACCTGGGTATTCACGGCCCTGATCGACAAATCCGTCGGCTTGGACCTCACAAACGCCGATCCGAACACGGATCGTAGTCTTATTCGTGCCTATCAACGCGTTACATTGATATGGGCTCCGTTACAGGCAGCAAGCTTATTTGGCACGCTGGCTCTGATCCCTTTTGCATCACATCTTGGAACGTTGGAACTTATTGGGCTGGCGATAGGCCTCGGGACGATGACGGGCACAATCGGCATCAATTTTTCCCACGAGTTAATGCATGTCGGACGCCGTTTTGAAAAAGGGTTGGCGGACGTATTGCTGGCAATGACACTGTATTCCCATTTCCGCAGCGAACATATGCTGGTACATCATCGCTATGTCGGCACGCCCCGTGATCCTGTTACCGCCAGAAAAGGCGAAACCTTTTACCAGTTCTTTCCGCGCGTTCTGAAGCAATGCTATGCATCGGCATTTCGCGCCGAGGCTCTGCTTTTGTCGCGACGCAATCGTGAGTGGTGGTATGTCAGCAATCCATTTTGGCGTTACTGGGGCCTGCAACTGTTTGCACTCGGGCTTGCGTACAGCTTGGCCGGCTGGGTTGGGCTCGCTGTATTTGTGGGGCAGGCATACGTTGCAATAAGCCAATTGGAACTGGTGAATTACATAGAGCACTACGGTCTCACAAGACTGTATCTGGGAGAGCGTCGTTACGAACATGTCCAACCGCATCATAGCTGGAACGCAGCACGGCGCGCTTCAAACTGGGTCTTGAGGAATCTGCCCCGACATTCTGAGCAACATCACACGGACAGACCCTTTCCATTGTTGCAAACCCACCCGGAAACGACAGCACCACAATTGCCGCATGGGTATCCCGTGATGACGCTGATCGCGCTGGTCCCACCTTTGTGGAAACGCACCATGGACCCGCGCGTCCAGCGCTGGCGGGGCTACCATTATCCAAACATCACGGACTGGGACGTCTACAACAGACACGCGACGCCTTGGCCGCGCTAGAACTGTGTGCATTGAAACCTCTGGCAAAGCACATATTGTAGAGACATGGACCCGCTTGCTCCAATAATAGACCGTTTACACAGAGAAGGTCGGCCACGCGTGTGGTCGCTTGTCATGACAATCTTTGGAGATAGCGTGCAACATCGCGGCGGACGCATTGCAACAGCACGACTGGCGCGAATTTTAGGCCGTATAGGAATTGAAAGCGGTGCAATGCGAACAGCATTGTCGAGGTTGTCCCACGACGGCTGGGTCGAGAGCCAGCGGTCGGGGCGCACCAGTTCTTATATTCTAGGGATAAAAGGCCGTGACCAAATAGCCCCGGCGACGGCGCGTATTTACGCGGCCCCCAGACAGGGTCCTGTCAGCTCTTGGGTTTTTGAAACAACCGGTACAGGTATTTCAGTCGCCGGTGGCTTTGTCCGCCCTGGAAACACTGCATCCACAACCGCAAAGTTCGCTATAATCGGGAGTTTATCACCGCAGCACCGGTCAGAAGTGACCCAAAGCCTGACACCAGAGCACATCAGAGCACTCACCCGCCTGACAGAGGATCTTTCCGACATATCCAGAATGACGCAATTGACGCCATTGGATGCGCTCGCTGTCAGAACGTTACTGATCCATCGCTGGCGACGGCTTGTGTTGCGCTGGCCCGAAGCACCAAATGAAATTCTGCCACAGAATCTTTCCGTGCTTTGCCCCCACCAGAGGGTCGCTGACGAATATACCCGGCTGTCGCCTCTTGCTGAAACGTGGCTGGACAGTTCAAACGAAGATCTGGTCGCCATGCCAAAGGCAAACATTGACATAGATAATCGCTTTACAGCGTCCCCCCCTTGATTTGCGCAGTCTTACGCGCAACTCTTTCAGGATGAACAGCCTTACACCGTTTCCAAACGATCCGCTTTATGAACAGGTCGCTTTCCATAGAACCGAACTGTCCGTGATACTCATGCTCTATGGACGCATGGTCGCCGCCGGAGAATGGCGGGACTACGGCATCTCGTCGTTGCGCGACGTGGCAGTGTTTTCCATATTCCGCCGAACGGCCGAGAACCCGCTTTACCGTATTGAAAAGCGCCCAAAACTGCGCGGCAAACAAGGTCAATACGCGGTGATCGGTATGGATGGTCAGGTCCTTAAGCGTGGCGCTGACCTGCAAACGGTCTTGCGCGTGCTGGAGCGCAAGCTGATCCGCGCCGTGAAATAGCAAGCTTGAGTAATCCCTCTGCGCTGACCGCTGAGGCAGGCACGAGATCCGCGCAGCCTGAAAAGATCCAGGCCACAGCGCCGGTTCAGTGCGCTTCGGCCCAATTCAAGCCATGACCCGCATCCACCACCAATGGTACGTCCAAGCTCACAACTGGGTTTGCTGCCTGCTCCATGACCTCGCGCGCAACGTCGCTTAGCCTGTCGACGGCGTCTTCGGCGACCTCGAACACCAGTTCGTCGTGCACCTGCAACAACATCTTGACAGGTAGATCGGCAATGGCCGAGGGCATGCGCACCATGGCACGTCGAATGATATCAGCAGCTGTCCCTTGGATCGGGGCATTGATGGCAGCACGTTTGGCAAACCCTGCCTTTGGTCCCTTGGCATTGATTTCCGGGGTATGGATCACGCGGCCGAACAGGGTCTCTACACGGTTATGTTTGCGGGCAAATGCCACCGTTTCATCCATATAGGTGCGTATCCCAGGGAACCGTTCAAAATATCGATCGATAAACCCCTGAGCGTCAGCCCGCGGAATACGCAGATTTCGGGCCAGACCGAATCCCGAGATCCCGTAGATGACGCCAAAGTTGATCGCCTTGGCCTGTCGTCGCACATCGGCTGTCATTTCGTCCAAGGGGACACCAAACATTTCGGATGCAGTTGCTGCGTGAATGTCTTGTCCCTCACGGAAGGCATCTTTCAGCGCATCTATTCCAGCAATATGGGCAAGGATACGCAACTCAATCTGGCTGTAGTCAAGGCTGACCAGCCTGGTTCCTTCGGGCGCGACAAAGGCCTCTCTGATCCGGCGACCCTCTTCGGACCGAACCGGGATATTCTGCAAATTTGGGTCGGTTGAGGACAGTCGCCCGGTATTCGCACCCGCAATACTGTACGAGGTATGCACGCGACCTGTCTCGGGGTGAATATGTTCTTGCAAGCTGTCGGTGTAGGTCGATTTCAGTTTTGCCAACTGCCGCCAGTCCAGCACGCGTCCGGGCAGGTCGTGTTCGGTGGCGAGATCCTCAAGAATATCGGCGCCCGTTGCATAAGCACCGGTCTTGCCCTTTTTGCCGCCGGGCAAAGACATCTTGTCAAACAAGATTGTCCCCAACTGCTTGGGACTTCCGACATTAAAGGTCTCACCAGCCAGTTCATGAATCTCGGCTTCCAAAGCTGCCATTTTCTGGGCAAAGGCATTGGACATCCGGCTCAGCGTATCGCGGTCCACTTTGATACCATGCATCTCCATCGTAGACAAAACAGGGATCATGGGGCGTTCCAAACCCTCATAAACGCGGGTCACGCTAACCTGATGCAATTGAGGTTTGAACATCAACCATAGACGCAGGGTGACATCCGCATCCTCGGCCGCATACCGTGTTGCTATATCAATCGGCACACGGTCAAACGTGATTTGGCTTTTGCCGGTGCCAATCAGCTCTTTTATCGGGATGCAGGTGTGTCCAAGGTACCGATCAGCCAGATAGTCCATGCCATGTCCATGTTCCCCGCCATGCAAGGCATAAGACATCAGCATTGTGTCATCTACAGTCGCCACATCCACCCCATACCGGCGCAAAATCTTGACGTCATATTTTATATTCTGTCCGATCTTGAGCGTGGCAGGATCCTCTAGCATCGGACGAAGGATATCCAGCGCGGCATCAACCGGTATTTGTCCATCGGCCAGACTGGTATCGCCGAAAAGATCGTCATTGGCATCCGACCGATGCGTGAGCGGCACATAGGCCGCTTTTCCGGGATGGATACACAGCGACACGCCAACCAGCTCGGCCCGCATTTCATCCAGACCCGTGGTTTCGGTATCAACCGCGACATGCCCAATCCATTGCGCTTCTTCGACCCACGACTGAAGCGTGGCTTGGTCGCGAATACAGACATACCCATCTGGTACAATTGGCGGCAATTTCGGGGCATCCGATGGCGCGTCAGCCATATCACTGGCAGTCTCAGAAATTTGCGGCATCTCCGCATTCATCGCCTCTGCGATACGTCGGGTAAGGCTTCGAAATTCCATTTCTGCCAAAAAGCCCAACAAAGGTTCGGGATCGGGATCACGCACCTCTAACTCATCAAGAGTGAAGTCTAGCGACATACCACAATCGAGCTGTACAAGCTGTTTGGACAATTCAATCTGCGCACGGTGATCAATCAGGGTCTGGCGGCGCTTGGGCTGCTTGACTTCCGATGCGCGATCCAAAAGTTCTTCGAGTGAGCCATATTCATTGATCAGCAACGCGGCGGTCTTGATCCCTATGCCTGGCGCACCGGGGACATTGTCAACACTGTCTCCAGCCAAGGCCTGTACATCAACTACCCGATCCGGTCCCACACCGAACTTCTCGACCACACCATCGCTGTCAATACGTTTGTTTTTCATCGCATCCAGCATTTCAACACCGTCGCCGACCAACTGCATCAGATCTTTATCGCTGCTTATGATCGTCACACGCCCACCGGCATCGCGTGCGTCGCAGGCTAAAGTGGCAATGATGTCATCAGCCTCGAATCCTTCGATTTCTTTGCATGCAATGTTGAAGGCTTCGGTCGCACGACGTGTCAAAGGAAATTGTGGCACCAAATCTTCGGGTGCGGGAGGACGATTGGCCTTGTACAACTCATACATATCATTACGAAACGATTTTCCGGAATGATCAAAGATGACGGCCACATGCGTCGGCGCGTCGGGCCCGGTATTGCCCTCCACATATCGCTGTAACATGTTGCAAAAACCGGCAACGGCCCCAACCGGCAGCCCATCTGATTTGCGCGTCAGCGGTGGCAGAGCGTGATATGCCCGAAAGATAAACGCCGATCCATCGATCAGATGCAAGTGACAGCCTTTGCCGAACGCCATGAGTGCTCTCCTTTGGTTTGGGGATGTTGTGGCATGATCTAAAATGGACAGCCAGCCTGAGCTGTCTACGTAAGATCAAGCACATGGCCCGTCTTTTGGGCGATCATTCGAACGGCAATCGTGGAGCCGTCCATCAGGTTAGGGCGCCAACCCTACCCGCCCTTTGGTTCGACCAACGACAAAAATCACAAAGCCGCCAATAGCGAACGCAATTAACAGACCTATGATATAGGCTGAAACACCCAAAATACCGATATCCGTGGGATCCAGAAAGAAATATGGGAAGATGCCATCGGCCAGCCCACGAAGCATGGCGTAAATGCAATAGACCAGCGGCAGCACCAGCCAAAGCAGCACGTCGCCCACACGCAGATCACCTGATCCAAAGATCAGCCAGAGTGCCGCATATGCAATGGGAATTACCGTGTGCAGCATGGCATCTACCCAGATTTCGGCGCCTTGGTTATCTGCTGTGGCCGCCAAAAGCACGTGATAAACAATGCCGATGGCCACAATCGTCAGTAACAGCGCAGCCTCGATCCTGGGGCTTAGTGGGCCACGAAAAAGAACCCACACAGCCCAAACCCCGACGAGAAAATTTCCCCAAATCGTAAAGTACCTAAAAAGCCGCCACGCTGCGGCGCCGACACCTTCGCCATGTTCTGCCATGGTCAGGTTGAACCGCATCAAAAAGGTTGCCAAAACGGCTATAGCAAGGCACCCCACCAGTCCTTTGTGCACGGTCATTGTTCAGATCCGCGGCGCAGAACATAGCGCGCATCACAATAAGGGCATTCCACCCATCCGGTATCAGCTGGAATTTGCAACCAAACGCGGGGATGCCCGAGGGCGCCTTCTCCGCCATCACAGGCAATGCGGTCCCGGTCGACAACGCGGGTCTCAGGTGCTTGCGTGATCATGTACGGCGTTTCCTTTTGGCTATGTCTATCATAGAACGTTATAACCAAGGAACCCGCAGGATCAAACACTACGATGCAGCTCGCTCTTAACATTTCAAAGTTGCACAAGACCTATGCCGCAAGCAAAGGTACCACGCCTAAAATAGCCCTGAACAGCGTAGATTTACAGGTACGCAAGGGTTCGATCTTTGGTCTGTTGGGGCCGAATGGCGCAGGCAAATCCACCTTGATCAATATTTTGGCAGGACTTGTGCGGAAAAGCAGTGGTACGGTGCAAATCTGGGGCTGGGACCAAGATATCAATCCCCGTCAAAGCCGTGCTGCAATCGGAGTCATGCCACAAGAGCTGAATCTTGATCCTTTTTTTTCACCTGCTGCAGCGCTTGAAACACAGGCCGGTCTCTATGGGGTGACCCGCGCAGATCGCCAAACAGCAAAGATCCTCGAAATTGTCGGGCTTACTGACAAAGCCGATGCCTATGCCAGAACCTTGTCTGGTGGTATGCGGCGCAGGCTGTTGTTGGCCAAAGCTCTCGTTCATAACCCGCATGTCCTTGTGTTGGATGAACCAACCGCAGGCGTCGATATCGAATTGCGCCAAATGCTGTGGGAAAACGTGCGCATGTTGAATCGTGAACGTGGGATGACCGTTATCCTCACCACACATTACCTAGAAGAAGCCGAAGAAATGTGTGACGAGATCGCAATCATCGCCAACGGACAAAAAATCGCGCAAGACAGCACAACGAACCTACTGGACCAGTTGGATGGACGGGTGATGGTGGTTCAACCATCGGCAGCGCCAACATCTATTCCCACATTGCCCGACATCACCGTCGAACATCGCACTGATGGCAGTTTGGCTTTTGCATACCAAGCGCGACAGATTTCCGCTGATCAGGTAATCGATGCGGTGCGGCAATCAGGGATAGGAATCGCTGACATCAGAACCGAACAAGCCCGCTTAGAAGATGTTTTTCTGGCACTCACTGCCAAACGACCGATTAAATAAAAGACTGAATCAGAACCACCAACCACACAGTTTGCAGGTTAACCCCATGCACAGCAAACATTGCGGCTACCAAGACGGTTGCTGACGTCAATTAAGTTTCCAAGATCGCTTAAGACATATCCGAGCATGCTTTGACGTGAGGAATTGAAATCTCTCATCAACGGCTGCTTCGTGTACTTAAACATCAAACGACGTGATGTATTCGATATGCACACAAATTTATCCGCCTGAGGCAATGATAAAATTTTCCTCATGATTGCATATACTTAAAAATCAAAGATACCTGTAAAAACGAACCAAGCCAGACAAGGTTATAATTGAATTGATCAGCCCCACCAAAGTGGTCCAGTTTGATTGTCAGTGCATGACTGGCCTT